>CAXSHP010000064.1:0-12743 GCA_964236935.1 uncultured Sphingomonadaceae bacterium | reverse complement strand
AACCCCAAGAGCGCCGCGATCGCGCGCGACGCCACGCCGCGCGACATGCCGATCGACTATCGCGCCGGCGACTATGCCGGGCTCGCGGGCGCTAAGTTCGACCTGATCGTCTCGGGCCTGACCGCGCATCACATGACCCATGCGCAGCAGGTCGCGTTCCTCCGCTTCATGGCGGCAGAAGCGCGGCGCGGCTGGCTGATCCACGACCTGCGCCGCAGCGCCTTCGCCTATCTCGCTTATCCATTGCTGACGACGATCATGCGCTGGCACCGGATCATCCGGCAGGACGGCCAGCTCTCGATCGCGCGCTCTTACCGGCCCGACGAATGGCCGCCGATCCTCGCCGAGGCGGGGGTAACCGGCGCCCGCGTCTGTCGCGCCTTTCCGTGCAAGCTGTGCGTCGAGCGCCTGCGCTGATCGTCGGCGGCGGGCCAGCGGGCTCGGCCGCGGCGATCGGCCTGGCGCGGCGCGGCGTCGCGACGCTGCTGATCGAGCGCGACGCGGCGCCACGCGATGCTTTGTGCGGCGGCTTCCTCAGCTGGCGGACGCTGGCGACGCTCGCACATCTCGGGATCGACGCGGCCGCGCTCGGCGCGCGGCCGATCGGCCGCGTGCGCATCGTCGCCGCCGCGCGTACGATCGAGGCGGCGCTGCCCGGCCGGGCGGTCGGCCTGTCGCGCCTCGCGCTCGATGCGGCCCTGCTCGCCGAAGCCGCCGCGGCGGGCGCCACGATCGAACGCGGCGTCGCCGCCCGCGCGGCCGAAGCCGGAAAGATCCGCCTCGACGACGACCGTATCATCACCCCCCTGGCACTGTTCCTCGCCACCGGCAAGCACGAGCTGCGCGGACTCGCGCGGCCGAGGGATGCGGCGGGCGACGATCCCGCATTGGGCCTGCGTTTCCGCCTGACGCCGACGCCGTCGCTGACGCAGACGCTCGACGGGATGATCGAGCTCCATCTGTTCGATCGCGGCTATGCCGGGCTGCTGCTCCAGGAGGACGGCAGCGCCAACCTGTGCATGGCGGTCCACCGCTCACGCCTCGCCGAAGCCGAGGGCCGCCCCCAACGCTTGCTCGAGCGGCTCGCCGTCGAATCGCCCGGGCTCGCCGCGCGGCTCGATGCGGCCGCGGCGGTCGGCCCGGCGCAGGCGGTGTCGCAGGTGCCCTATGGCTGGCGCGCGCGGCGGGGCGAGGCCGGGCTGTTCCGCCTCGGCGATCAGGCCGCGGTGATCCCGTCGCTCGCCGGCGAGGGCGTCGGGATCGCGCTCGCCAGCGGTCTGCTCGCCGCCGAGACTTTCGCCACGCACGGCGCCGCCGGCGGCGACCGCTACCAGCGTCGGCTCGCGGCGCGGCTGCGCCTGCCGTTGGCGATCGCCGGCGCGTTGCGGGGAATCGCCGAACGGCCCGGCTCGGCCCGCCCGCTGCTGGCGATCGGCCGAAGCGCCCCCTGGCTGCTGAATCCGCTCGCGCGGCTCACCCGCATCGATTGAAACGCGCCCGCTCGCGACCCACATTGGCGCGATGGACAAGATCGACCTTCCCGAGCGCAAATGGCGCGAGCGCCTTGCCCCCGAGCAATTCCACGTGCTGCGCGAGGCGGGCACGGAGCGCGCCTTCACCGGCCGCTACTGGAACAACCACGAAACCGGCGAATATCTTTGCGCCGGCTGCGGCGAGCGGCTGTTCGACAGCGACACCAAATATGATTCGGGCAGCGGCTGGCCGAGCTTCACCGCTCCGGTCGCCCCCGCGGCGGTGACCGAGCACAGCGATATCGCGCACGGCATGCGGCGGACCGAGATCCGCTGCGCGAAGTGCGACGGCCATCTCGGCCACGTCTTCCCCGACGGACCGGGCGCCAACGGCCTGCGCTACTGCATGAACTCCGCTTCGCTCGACTTCGTCAAGAAGGGCTGATCGATCCACCCGGACAGGATCGCCCCCGCTTGTAGCGCCCGGCAATAAGCGATAATCGGCGTGCCTCCATGGCCGCCACCCGTCCCCGCCCCGAACGAGGCCCAGCCCGGCGCGCCATGGCCACCACGTTCAAGGTGCTGCTCGTTTCCGCGATCCTCGGCCTGATCGCGCTGGCGATCGCGGTCGGCGTCGCGATGGCTTCGTTGCCCGGCTTCGACGAACTCAAATCTTCGCCCAACGGGCAGATGATCCGCGTGCGCGCCGCCGACGGTTCGGTGCTCGTGTCGCTCGGGCCGAGCTACGGCGACTGGCTGCCGTACGAGCGCATCCCGCAGGTGATGGTCGATGCGATGGTCTCGGTCGAGGACCGCCGCTTCTATCGCCACCCCGGCGTCGATCCGATCGGCATCGCGCGCTCGCTCGAGGTGCGCGCCGTGCGCGGCCGCTGGATCCAGGGCGGATCGACGATCACCCAGCAGCTCGCGCGCAACGTCTTCCTCACCAACACGCGCACGTTCGGCCGCAAGTTCCGCGAGATGATCCTCGCGCTCGCGCTCGAGCGCAGCTTCACCAAGCAGCAGATCCTCGAGCTCTATCTCAACAAGGTCTATTTCGGCGGCGGCGCCTACGGCATCGATGCCGCCTCGCGGCGCTTCTTCGGCCATGGCGCCGATCATCTCGCTTTGCCCGAGGCGGCGATCATCGCCGGGCTGGTCAAGGCGCCGTCGGCCTATTCGCCGACCGCCGACGCCGGCGCCGCGATCCGCCGCGCGAGCGTGGTGCTGGAGACGATGCAGGAGACCGGGCGGATCAGCGCCGCGCAGGCGGCCGCAGCCGATCCCTCGAGCGTCAAGCTCGCGCCCGAGCCGCGGCAGAACAGCGTGCGTTATTTCACCGATTGGGCGCTGGCGCAGCTCGACACCTTGATCGACGAGACGAGCGCGCCGATCGACGTCTGGACCACGCTCGATCCGGCGATGCAGCGCGCCGCCGACTTCGCCGTCCACAGCGACACGCCGCCGGGGCTGCAGGGCGCGCTGGTGGCGATCGACCGCGACGGCGCGGTGCGCGCGATGGTCGGCGGCAAGGATTATGTCTCGTCGATCTACAATCGCGCCACCCAGTCGCAGCGCCAGCCGGGCTCGGCGTGGAAACTGTTCGTCTATCTCGCCGCGCTCGAGGCCGGCCACGCGCCGGGCGACGGGGTGGTCGACGAGCCGATCACGATCGACGGGTGGAGTCCGCGCAACAGCTCGCGGCACTTCTCGGGCCAGATCGACCTGCGCACCGCCTTCGCCTTCTCGATCAACACGGTCGCGGCCAAGCTCGGCGAGGAGGTCGGTTTCCAGACGGTGGCGGACATGGCGCGGCGCTTCGGCATCGCCACGCCGATCAACACCCATCCCTCGATGGTGCTCGGCACCTCCGACGTGCGGCTGATCGACATGACGCGCGCGTTCGCCTCGGTCGGCGCGAACGGCGTCGCGGTCGTCCCATTCGCGATTCTCAAGGTGACCTCGGGCAAGGGCGAACTGCTCTACGAGCATGAGCCGGAGAGCCCGCGCGTGCTGGTCGCGCCCGGCGTCGCGGCGCAGATGACCGACCTCCTCCAGACCGCGGTCAACACCGGCACCGCGCGCGCCGCGCAGATCGGCCGGCCCGTGGCGGGCAAGACCGGCACCACCTCGTCGAACAAGGACGGCTGGTTCCTCGGCTTCTCGAGCGGGCTGACCGCGGGCGTGTGGATGGGCCGCGACGACGGCCGCCCGGTCCCCGGGCTGCAGGGCGGGCGCGCCCCGGCGCAGGCCTTCGCCGATTTCATGCGCAGCGCGGTGGCAAAGCGCCCGATCGAGAATTTCGACACGCAGGTGACGCTGCCCGAATGGCAGATCGAGCCCGACGACGAGGCCTATTTCGGCGAGCCCGACAATGGCGCGAGCCCGCCGCTGGTCGACGAGAACGGCCTCCCGATCGACCGCCCCGACGGGCAGGCGCCGGAGGATCCCGCGCCGCCGACCGAGGCCGATTCCCAACCCCCGGCGCACCTCGACCAGCAATGGCTCGACGGCGTGCTCGGACGCGGCAAGCGGCCGCCGCCGCCCGCTCCGCCGCCTGAAGGAAGAGCACCGACGCCGCTGCGCTGATTTTTCTATTTCGCCCGTTCCGGCAAATCTATGCTGTCAATCCTCTCGCCCGATCCAGTGCAGCCCCGCGCCGTTGACCTTGAGCCAATCGAGCGCGGCCGCCGGATCGGCACCGAGCAATTCTGCCGCCGCGGCATGGAATGCCGGCCCGTGGTGCATGTGGAGGCGGTGTGCGACCTCGTGCGCGACGATCGCGTGGCGCACCTCGGGCGGTGCGAAGATCAGCCGCCAGGCATAGCGGATGTCGCCCGACGCCGAGCAGCTGCCCCAGCGGGTGCGCGGATCGCCGACCGAAACGCGCCCGACCGTGACCCCGGCGCGCGCCGCGACCACGCGCGTCTCGGCGTCGAACAGCAGCGCCGCCTCGCGCCGCGCCCAGCGCAGGATGCGCGGGCCGACCATTTCCGCCGGCCCGCCGACGCGCAGCCGATCGCCATCGATCCGCGGCGTCCGCGGCGCGCGCGGGTGCCAGGCGATGGTCAGCATCCCGCCCTGCCACGGCAGGCCCGCGCCGTCGCCGAGCGGCCGTCCGCCGGGCAGCCTGGCCAGCGCCGCCTCGACCCAGGCGCGCTGACCCTCGGCCCAATCCACCCCGGCGCGGAGCGAGGCGCGGCGCGGCAGCGTCAGCCACACCACGCCGTCGCGCGGATCGACCGCGAGCCGCATCCGCCGCGCGGTCGGGCTGCGGCGCACCGTCAGCGGCCGCACGCGCCCGCCGCCCGCGAAGATCGGATCAGAGCTCGCGATCGACGACATGATGCTCGAAATCGCCGACGTCGTCCTCGGACACCGTCCAGCCGCGCACCGAAATGCCCGCACGATGGACAGACTCCGGGTCGCCGCTGATCAGCGGGTGCCACTCGCGCAACGGCCGGCCCTCGGCGAGCAGGCGGTAGGCGCAGGTCGTCGGCAGCCAATCGATCTCGCGCGCCTTGGCAGGGGTCAGCCGGACGCATTCGGGGACGAAGGCGTGCCGTTGGCGATAGTTGCGGCACAGCCCGCTGCGCCGATCGAGCAGCCGGCACGCGACATTGGTCGGGATCAGCTCGCCGGTTTCCTCGTCCTCGAGCTTGTGCACGCAGCATTTGCCGCAGCCGTCGCACAGCGACTCCCATTCGGCGCGATCCATCGCCTCGAGCGACTTCTCTTCCCAGAACCGCGCGGTCATCGCACCCACTTGCCCAGCTCCGCCGCGACCGCCGCGCCGCTCTCGTCGGTCGGCAGCAGCGCGATCGGCGCGCCGGTTTGATCGAACAGGATCGTCTGGCTGCTATGGTCGACGAGATAACCCGCCGCGCCGTCCGCCTTATGGCTCTGATACGCGACGCCATAACGCTTCGCCATGTCGGCGATCTGCGCGTCGCTGCCGGTGAGCCCGGTCAGGCCCGGCCCGAACGCCGCGACATATTGCTTGAGCACCGTCGGCGTATCGCGCGCCGGATCGACACTGACGAAGATCGGGCGCAGCTTCGCCGCCGCGGCGCGCGCGCTGTTCGCGAACAGTGCATAGCCCTGCATCAGGTGCTGGAGGTTGGTCGGGCAGACATCGGGACAAAAGGTATAGCCGAAATAGATCGCGCGCCACTTGCCGGCGAAGGCGCGCTCGGTGACCGCGCGGCCATCCTGATCGGTCAGCGCGAACGGCCCGCCGATCCGCGCGCCGGCGAGCGGCGCCTCGGGCGGTGCCTGACATCCGACGAGCGCTAGTGATCCAGCGCACAGCGCCGCGGCGATCGAACGTGCTAGACGCTGGGCGAGCTTCTTATTCATGGCGTGGTCAGCCATGCTTCGCTACGGCGGCGCGCGCAAGTCGGGGGATCGGGGTGATAACGAGATTGAGGCGGCACGCACGAGGCTTCTGGATCGCGGCACTGTCGTTCGCGGTCACCGCGGGCGTGATGCTGGCGCAGGCGCCGCAGGCGCAGGCGCAGTCCTTTTCCGATTCCTTCAGCTTCCTGAAGGCGGTGCGCGACCGTGACGGCGCGAAGGCCAAGGAACTGGTCGATCGCCCCGGATCGATCGCGGTCAACAGCCGCGACCCTGCGACCGGCGAGAGCGGGCTGCACATCGTCGTCAAGCGCCGCGACCTGCCTTGGCTCGGCTTCCTGCTGAGCAACGGCGCGAACGTGGACTTGCGCGACAATCAGGGCAATACGCCGCTGTCGGCCGCGGTGCTGATCGGCAACGAGGAAGCCGCGGACCTGCTGCTGCGCGTCGGCGCGGCCCCGAATGTCGCCAATTCCCGGGGCGAGACGCCGCTGATCACCGCGGTGCAGACGCGCAACGTGGTCCTGGTGCGGCTGCTGCTCGCGGCGGGGGCCGATCCGCGGCAGACCGACAACATCGCCGGCTATTCGGCGCATGATTATGCCGCACGCGATCCGCGCGCGGCGACGATCCTCAAGCTGCTCGATGCCGCTCCGGCGGCGAAACCGCGCAAGACGATGGGGCCCTCGCTCTAATCGAGTCCGGCGAGACCGGGATCGAGGCCGCCGAGCAGGCGGCGCGCCGCGCGGCGGGCGAACCGCAGCGTTTCGGCGCGGCGGCGCGACGCGGCAAGCGGACGTGCGGCGGGCTCGCGCACTATCGCGGCATCATAGCGATCGGCGACGATCAGCCCGGCGATTTCGGGACGAAAGCCCGGTTCTTCGAACAGAGCGAGATCGAAGCCGGGCGGCACGGCCCAACAGAAGCGATCACAATAATCGAGATATTCCGGCCATTTGCCGTCGCCGCGCAGATCGGCGCGCGACACCTTGATCTCGACGATGGTGACGCAGCCCCGGGCGTCGAGCGCCATCAGATCGGCGCGGCGGCCATTGCCGAGCGGCACCTCGCACAGCGCGAGCAGATCCTGGCGGAAGAACAATCGCGCGACGCCGCGGGCTACCGCGCGCGCGGCGGGCGGCGCATCGGCGAGACACTGCAATTCGTCCTGCGGGGCCGGAGCGGTCATCCGCGCAAGCTAGAACATTGCACGAACGGTGAAAAGCCCGCGGTTCAGCGGTAGAAGATCTGATTCCCCAGCCGCGCGATGCGCGTCATCCCGTGCCAGCTCGGCGCGACGCTGCTCGCGTGGAAGAACAGTGCCGCCGGGGCGACCTCCTTCCACACGCCGTCGCGCACGATGCTGGCGACGGCGACCGCCTGCTCCCACGCGACGCTCGCGCGCGGGATGGCGGGCAGCGCGCCGCCGCGCACGAACGAGAATTGCCCGTGCTGCCGCATCACGCCGCACACCGAGGTCGGAAAACGGCCGGAAGCGGCGCGATGGGCCAGCGTCTGGGCGACCGCCAGCTGCCCCTCGAGCGGCTCGCCCTTGGCCTCGAAATAGACCGTCGCCGCCATGCATTCGTGCTCGGCGTCGGCGGTCTGCGAGGTGGCGCGCGCGGCGACCAGATCGGCCAGCGTGGTGGCTGTCGCCGGATCGGGGATTTTCTCGTCGTCGGCATAGACCAGCGGGGTGGTGAAGCCGGCGGGATCCTGATTGTTGGGATCGGACACGTCGGCGTCGGACGGGACGTCGGATGCGACGTTCGGCGTCGAGAGCGAGGCGAGGACCACCGCGCCACCACTAGGCCCGGTCGGGGTTTCGGCCAAGGACGGCGCCGAAATCGCGGCGCCGGCGAGCAGGCAGAAGGGAGCTGCCGCGGACGCGGCGGCACGAAATGTGAAATGCAATATCGTCTCTAATCTGTGCGGTGGGCGATCGACTTCGGGACGCAAGAAACGATCGCCCCGTGATGCCCCCCGACTACGTGACCGCCCGAACAACCGCGGACGATCCTGCGCACTGGATGTCGTCGGCGTGTTTCGTTGCGGTGCGGCATCGAGTCAACCCGCAGCGCCCAGTTGAGCGATGAACCGTTCAACATCCGGGACGTCTGCCTCGATCAGCCACAGATCAGGATCGTAGTGTCTTCTTCGCGTTAAATGTTCGTCAAGAAGTGGTTTATTATTAATCAGTTGCTCGCTTGTCTTGCGCCACGCGTAGCTTCCGTCTGTCGTCAGCGACCGCTCGAGAAGTGCAACGATTTCACCGCGTTGCAGACAGAGGATGGCAATCGCACCGGCATTCGAATCGCCGCGTGCCACCACGATCGCGAAGCCGCCCTCCGCTTCGATCCGCCGGATCAGCGCACCGACCGCGAAATGAGACGCGATGCGCGGCTCGCTCATGCCGGCGATGCGAATGCGTAACCGGGCAAGGTGGCGAGCGGAAATTGGGAACGCATGAACGTGCCCGTGCCGCGCGCCACTTCTTCGCCGTCGGCGTCGAACAGGCGCGCGTCGGCGACGAACACGCGCCGGCGGCCGCTCGCCCAGCGCCCCTCGGCGACGATCGGGCCGGGGCCGAGCGGGCGCGTGAACAGCAGGTTGAACGCGGTGGTGAGCAGGAAGCGATCGGTCACCAGGCTGTTGGCCGCGTAGAAAGCGGCGTCGTCGAGCATCTTGAAATAGCTCGTGCCGTGCGCCGCGCCCGCGGCGTGATTGTGCTGCGCGCCGATCTCGAAGTGGATTCGCGCGACGCCCGCTTCCGGAATCTCGAGCGTCGATTCGAACAGGCGATTGATCGGCGCGGCGCGATAGAGCGACTCGAGCGCGCGGAAATGCGCCGCCTCGCCCGCCGGCGGCTCAGGCGGCGTCACGCGATTCGTCGTCCGCGAACAAGGCGTAGAGCGCGTCGGGCGAACCGGCGCCGCGCAGCTTGGCGACAAACGGCCGGTCGCGCAGCCGGCGGCTGACCCGCGCCAACGCCTTGAGATGATCGACCCCGGCCTGCGGCGGCGACAGCAACGCGAACACGAGATCGACCGGCAGATCGTCGATCGCGTTGAAATCGATCGGCTGATCGAGCCGGACGAAAATTCCGACGACACGCTCGAGCCCGTCGATCTTGCCGTGCGGAATCGCGACGCCGCCGCCGAAGCCGGTCGAGCCGAGCCGCTCGCGTTCGGCGAGCCGATCGACCACCAGCTTGGCGTCGACCCCGACGAGCCCGGCCGCGGCAGTGCCGAGGTGCTGGAACAGGGCCTTCTTGCCCCGCGCCGCCAGCCCCGCAGTCACCGCGTCGGGCGAGAGGATATCGCTGAAATCGTCCATTTACCGTCCCAGGAAGGGTGCGGTCAGGCGCGTTGCGGCTCGACCCAGCCGATCGTGCCATCGTCGCGGCGATAGACCATGTTATAGGCGCCGGTGCCCGAGTTGCGGAACAGCAGCGCATTGGTGTTGCGCAGGTCGAGCATCATCACCGCATCGGAAACGCTCGAGTCGGGGATATCGACGCGTGTCTCCGCGATCACCAGCGGATTATCGGCGGCTTCCTCCTCCTCGGCCGGCGCGTCGAACACCGTATAGCCGGCGCCGGCGTCGATCTCGCCGGGCGGGGTCGGGCCGGCGTGGCGATCCTTGAGCCGGCGCATGTAGCGGCGCAGCTGGCGCTCGATCTTGCCGGCCGCCTGATCGAATGCGGCCTGCGCCTCGCCGTTGCTCGTGCCCGATCCCTTGAGGATCACGCCCTGCATGACATGCGCGACGATATCGCACACGAAGCCGTTGTCGTGCGGGCCGCGGCCGAACGTGGCGTGCGCCGAAATCGCGCGCGCGAAATATTTCTCGGCGATGCCGCCCAGCCGATCGCCGACATGCGCGCGCAACGCGTCGCCGGTGTCGACTTGATGGCCCGAGACGCGGATATCCATGGCATTCTCCAGACAGAGCGGCGGGGCTTAGGCCGCGCGCGGGCGCAGCGTCAACCGGCGCCTAGGCCGCGAGCCACAGCGGATCGACGAGGGTGGCGATGAAGGCGGCGTGGCGGGCCAGCTCAACCTCCGACGGGGCGTGCCGGCGGGGCGGCCGGACGCTGGCGGGGGGGGGAGCCGCGACGCGGACTTCGGCCTGCGCGGGGACCGAAATCTCGCTGGCGAGCATCAGCCCGATCTGACGGCCGCCGGTCAGCTCGACATAGAGCTGGGCGAGTAGCTGCGCGTCGATCAGCGCGCCATGCTTGACCCGCTGGCTGCGATCGATGCCGTAGCGGGTGCACAAGGCGTCGAGGCTATGCTTGGCGCCGGGATGGCGTGCCCGCGCGAGCGCGAGCGTGTCGATCATCCGCGTGGTGCAGACCGGGGGATGGCCGCAGTCGCCGAAATGCCAGTTGACGAAAGCGAAATCGAAACCGGCATTGTGCGCGACGAGCGGACTGTCGGCGATGAACGCGAGCAGCTCGTGGACGCGCTCGGGAAAGCGCGGCTTGTCGGACAGGAAGATCGTCGACAGGCCGTGAATCGCCTCGGCCTCGCTCGGCATCGGCCGATCGGGGTTGAAATAAGCGTGGAACACGCGGCCGGTCTCGACCCGGTTGACCAGCTCGACGCAGCCGATCTCGACCAGGCGATGCCCGTCGGACGGGCTCAGCCCGGTGGTTTCGGTATCGAAGACGATCTCGCGCACGCCCGGCAATATCGGACACCATGGGCGCGGAGGCAAGCGACCAGACGCGCGACCTGCTCCTCGGTTTCCGCGAGGGTCATCCCGGTGTCGATGATGAAATCGGCGCGCGCGCGCTTGTCGGCATCGGGGAGTTGCAGCGCGACGATGCGTTCGAATTTCTCGACGGTCATGCCGGGGCGGGCGAGCACGCGCTCGCGCTGAAGCGCCGTCGGCGCGGAGACCAGAGCGACGGCGTCGACCGCGCTTTCGGTGCCTTTCTCGAACAGGAGGGGAATATCGAGCACGACCAGGCCATGCGCCCGGTGAACCTCGATGAAGACGGCACGCGCTTCGTGAACCGCGGGATGAATCAATGCCTCGAGCCGCGCCAATGCGGCGGCATCGCCGAGCACGGCGCGGCCGAGCCGGGCGCGATCGACCCCGGTGGGGCCGGTGGTGCCCGGGTGAAGCGCCTCGATCGCCGCGACCAACGCGCCCGCCGGCCCCTGCAGGCGATGAACCTCGGCATCGGCATCGAACAGCGGCACGTCGAGCGCTGCGAACATCGCCGCCACGGTCGACTTGCCCATGCCGATCGATCCGGTCAGGCCGAGCAGGATCATGCGGCGAGCAAAGCGCGCAGTTCAGCGTCGTGCTGGCGTGGTGCCGGCGCACCGAAGAACAGTTCGAATGCGGCGGCCGCCTGGGCGACGAGCATCTCGAGCCCGTCGATCGTGCGCAGGCCAAGCGCACGCGCCTGCCGCAGCAACGGCGTCTCGAGCGGCACGTAGACCATCTCGAAAACGATCGTGTCCGGCGGATAGCCGGCGAGGTCGATCGGCAGCGGCGGATTGCCGGCCATGCCCATCGCCGAGGCGTTGAGAATGACGTGATGGCTGTAGCGGCGCTGATCCGGCGTACCGCTATAGCCAGGATAGTGGGGGAGCTTCGTATAGGGTCCGACGAGCCGGTCGAGCGCGAAGCCGTTGTCGGGGTGGCCGCGGAAGATGTCCGACAGCTCCTCGGCGCGGGCCACCGTCCGGTTGAAGAAGGACGGGATATAGCCGGCAGCCATCACGCCCTGCGCGGCGGCTCTGGCGGCGCCGCCGGCACCGACGATCGAAGCTATGCCGTAGTGCGTCTCGCTGCCCGCCTCGGTCCGGCTCCAGCCTGGGCGGAACGGGAAGCGGCCGAGCGGCGCACTGACGCCGACGATGTCGGTGTTGGCGCCGAACAGCTGACCGTCGCCGCCGCGGACGACGGTGTTGACCGCCTCGACCTCGCGGATCGCCTCCTCGAGCGAGTCGACGAAGGCGCGGACCGCCATCTTATGCGGCATCGTCACATTGCAGCCGCGCCAAGCCGGGTCGGCGCGCCGCTCTGCAATATATCCCGCCAGCTGCTCGGCGCGAACGTGGCAGCGGCGATAGTCACACACGAGGCGCAGCTTCTCGAGCCAGAACTTATGAATCAGCGGCGACTTCGAATGGGCGATCGGATCGCCGATCACCTCGGCATAAGGGACGGCCATCACGTCGCTCCCGTCGTCCCGACGAAAGTCGGAACCCATGGACGGCGTCCGGCTTTCGCTTCGGGGGCTTCGCTTCCATGGATTCCGGCTTTCGCCGGAATGACGGTGAGGGAGGGGCGCATCATCCCTGGATCACCCCCCGCACGCGCAGCCAATCGAGCAGCGGCAGCAGCGGCAGGCCGAGGATGGTGAAGTGGCTGCCGTCGATGCGCGCGAACAGCTGCGCGCCGAGCCCCTCGACGCGATAGCCGCCGACGCAGCCGCCGATCGCCGGCCACTCCGCATTGAGATAGGATTCGAGGAACGCATCGGAAAAATCGCGCATCGTGAGCTTCGCCATGTCGACGTGGCGCCACAGCGGCGCCCCCGCGTGGGAGACCACCGCCGCGCTGGTCAGGCGATGGCTGCGTCCGCGCAATGCGCGCAGCTGCGCGACGGCGTCACGACGATCGGCCGGCTTGTCGAACAAAGCGCCGTCGTCGAGGCTCAACACCTGATCGCAGCCGAGCACCAGCCGGCCCGGATGGCGCAACGACAGCTTGGTCGCCTTGAACTCGGCGAGCGCGTCGGCCAGCGCGCGGGCATCGCACCCGTCCGCCTTGAGCGCGGTCTTCATCGTCTCTTCGTCGACGCCCGGCGCCATCGCCTCGTGCGGAACACCCGCCGCCGCGAGCAGCGCGCGGCGCGTGGGGGATTGCGACGCGAGGATCAGTCCCGTC
>CAXSHP010000063.1:0-12772 GCA_964236935.1 uncultured Sphingomonadaceae bacterium | reverse complement strand
GGAGGCGATCTACGAATTCGACGTGCGCGACATGCCGGTGACGGTCGCGGTCGACGCGGCCGGCGAAAGCGTCCACCACAGCGCGCCGCTGGTATGGCGCGAAAAGATCGCGCGCGAGCGGCTGCTCGAGGGTGTTTGATCGTAACGGAGCATCGTCGTCGTTCCGGCAGCCGCGTCAGGGCACGACCGGCAAGACCACCGCGCTCGCCGCCGCGCCGCCATGCCAGATGCTCTGCGTCGCCTTCCGGTAATCGCCCGGTTTCGCATACATGATATTGGCGACGAAGGTCTGCGGGTTGCGGTCGTAGAGCGGGAACAGGCTCGACTGGACCTGCACCATGATCCGGTGGCCGGGCAGGAACACGTGATCGACGTTGGGCAGCGCCCAGCGATAATGCTCGACCTTGCCCGGCGTGAGCGGCTTCGGCTTGGCGAAGCTCGTCACATAGCGCCCGCGGAAGATCTCGATCCCGATCGGCAGCTCGTAACCGGCCATCGACGGCTTGCCCCCCTGGTCGGGGCCTTCGGGCACGTTGTTGGGATAGACGTCGATCAACTTGACGATCCAGTCGCCGTCCGATCCGCTGGTCGCCGCGAACAGCTCGACCTCGGGCGCGCCCATGATGTGCAGCGGCCGGTCGAGCGGCGCGGTCTGCCAGCCGGCGACGTCGGGGCGGTCCGAGACGAAGCGCTGGTCGTGCACCAGCCACGGCTTCCACTGCGTCGCGTCGTTCATGTCGATCGGGCGCGGGATGAACGGCACCGGATGCGCCGGATCGCTGACATAATCGTCATGCCCCGCCGCCTTCGGCCGCTGGAACGTGGCCGCCCCGCCGGCCGCCAGATAGATCGGCGTCGCCGCACCCATCGGCCAGCGCGGCGAGCTCTCCCACTGGTTGATGCCGGTCGCATAGGTCAGCACCGGCGGGGTGTGCGGATCGGGCGCGCCCTTCAGCCAATGATCGAGGAACGGCTTGAGATATTTGACGCGCCATTCGCGCGCCGTGTCCCCGGTCAGGTTCAGCGCGCCGAGGCCATAGCCGCCATGGTTCGCGCCCGAATGGCGCCACGGCCCGATCACGAGCGTGACCCTGTCGTTGTTCGTGTCCTTGGGTTCCAGCGCGCGATAGACGGCGGGCGCGCCGTAGCTGTCCTCCTGGTCCCATTGGCCGACCTCGAGCATCGTCGGCACGCTCAGCGGCCGCGCGGCCAGCCATTTGTCGACCGCCTGGAGCGACCAGAAATCGGTATAGGCCGGATTTTCGAGAAACTTGCGGACGCCGGGATATTGCGTGATGCCGAGCATCCTGGCGAAGTCACCGACCGATCCCGCTTCGAGATAGCGCGTGTAATCGTCGCCCGCGCCCAGCGCGAACTCGCCGCCGCCCTGCGCCTTGTCGGTTGCCTGGCCGACGGCATAATCGAGCGAGCTGACGCGGAACGCGCCATTGTGGAACCAGTCGTCCCCCATCCAGCCGTCGACCATCGGGCTCTCCGGCACCGCTGCCTTGAGCGCCGGATGCGGATTGATCTCCGCCATCAGCGTGGTGAAGCCGAGATAGGACGAGCCGATGATCCCGACCTTGCCGTTCGACTCGGGCACGTTCTTCACCAGCCAGTCGATCGTGTCGTAGGCGTCGGTCGATTCGTCGATGCCGGTGTCGTTGAGCGGGCCGGCGAGCGGCCGGTTCATCACATAGGCGCCTTCGGAGCGGTGCAGGCCGCGAATGTCCTGGTAGACGCGGATGTAGCCATCCTCGGCGAACTCCGCGTCCATCGCCTCGAGGATGTCGACGATCCGCTGGCTGGCGACGCGATGGGTCGATTCGTGCGCGTCGTACGGGCTGCGCGACAACAGGATCGGCGCGTGTCCGATGCCCTTCTTCATCACCACCACGGTGTAGAGCTTGGTCCCGTCGCGCATCGGCACCATCGCCTCGCGGCGGACGAAATCGGCGGAGGGGAGCGTCTGTTCGTAGCTGGCGACGACGTCGGGCGTCATCGGCGTCACGCGCGCCGGCTCCTGCGCGAACGCGGCGGAGGCCGCGGCCACGAACCCGGCGGCGAGCAGCGACAAGGGGCGACGGCGAAGCTCGATCATGCCGTGAGCTTATGAGCCGTGCCGAGCGCGCGCAAGGAGGCAGGCGCGGCGGCACGGTCCGCTGGATGCCCCGTGAGGCTTCGAACCTCAATCAACGGAGTCAGAGCCCATAAGAAAGGGCGGTTTTCCGCGGTTTTGGCCTCATGCGCCGCCCGTGTCCGTGGACCGGCCCGTGGCCGTGCTCGCCCCCCGGCTGCAACCGATGCGAGCGCGGCTATCCCGCCGATCGGGCGGGCGGTTGGGCATCGGCGCGATGAAGTCTGATCCGATCGACGATCCTGCCGGCATCCATCGTGTCCGGAAAATGATCGGCATAACGGCCCTCGCGATCCAGCAGGAAGCTGATCGCCGTATGCGCGACATCATATCCATCGGGATCGGCCGGATCCGCTTTTCGTGCGGCAAACACACGGAACGCGCGGCGGGCCTCGGCGATGGCCTCCGTCGAGCCCGTCAGCCCGAGGAAGCGCGGATAGCCGGCCTCCAGATAGGCGCGCATGACCTCGGGCGTGTCCCGATCCGGATCGACGCTGATGTAGAGCGCGTCGATCCCGGCGGACTCTCCGCCCAAGTCGCCGATCACCTGCGACAATTTGGTGAGCGCCCGCGGGCAGACGACGCGGCACGACGTGAAGCCGAAATAGACGATGACGAAGCGGCCGCGGAAATCGCTCTCGCTTCGCGGCCGGCCGAAATGGTCGACCAGCGCGAAGGCCGGGCGGTCCGGCGCGCCGCCTACCACGCCAGGACGAAGGTCGTGGGACGGGTGATGTTCGCGCGCAGCTCGAGCCGGTCGCCGTCCAGCCGCGCGTCGGGCACGTCGGTGCCGTCGTGGCTGACGTGCGGCATTCCATTCCGGTTTGCATTGGCGAATGCCAGCGTCGCCTGGACGGCGCCCGCTACCGGCTCCACCGTGAGCGCCAACATGTCGCGCTCGGCGTCGAACTGGGCGCGGCGCACATTCAGTCCCGGCGACAGTTCGGCGAGCGCCGGCGTGGCGAAATGCGCGTCGTCGAGCGGACCGTCGAACAACTTCTTCAGCCCGTCCTTCACGTTGAGTCTCGCATAACCGAGCAGAACGTTACCGGTATGGGGATCCATCACCGACATGCGCGATTCGGCATCGAACGGTTCGTCGTGGCGCGGATAATAATAAGCCCCCTTCTCCCGTTCCGGCCGGAGATAGCGATCCGCATAAGCGAGGAGGCGATCGCGCGTCGCGACATCGCCGACCTCGGATGCCGCCACCGCGGCCCAACCGAAATCGCGCGCGGAAATCACCGGCGACATATCGATCTTCCGCTGGACGACGGTTTGGATCCATAGGGTGTCGTCCGGCCCGTCGATGCCCCATTGCTTGATATGATGCGGGAAGCGCTCCTCCACGAGGCCGGGTTTCCAGGCGTGCATCAGTGCGGCCAGCCAGAAATCCACCCAGGGCGCGTCGATCGGGGTGACCACGACCCGCTCCTGCTCCATGATCATCATGTTGTAGTGGCCGTCCTCGCTCAGGATCCCGAAATCGGCCCATGCCCGTTCGTACCCTGCAATGACCTCTTCGGCGTAGGACGTGCCATAGACGAGATCGTGCATCCTGAAGCCGATGATGGCCGGCTGATTACAGATCTGAAAGACGCAATTGGGTTCGCAGGCGATGCCGAGGAAGCCGCGCTCGACCATTCCCCAGTAGAGATGCGCGTTGAGCGAGCGTTCGTCGTACGGGAAACGCAAGCTGCCGTCGCCCCAGAACATGGCCTTTACGGCAAACGTCAGCGCGCCTTCGTGGGCAAAGCGGTCGTCGCGGAACAGATAATGGTACATGAGCGCCATCGACTGGATGTACGCGCTGTACATGATGTTATCGTTGCCCACCGGATCCCATTGCGGGGCAAGTTCGCCTTGCGCCCGGTTGATGGGTCCGTTGCCCGTGCTCACATAGTGCCAGTATAACCAGACGTCGGGCGACAGCATCTTGTCGATAAGCCGCTCGAACGCCGGCTTGAACAAGCCCGGAGCGGCCGGCAACCGATGCACATGGGTAATCGCCAGCGCATAGGACATGTAGGCCAATTGGAAGCGAAGGGCGCCGAAATCCTCCTGCATCGTGGTGGGGCCCAGCATGCCCGACCAATCGTCGGGCAACTGATCCGCCAGGTTCAGCATCCGGCGAAGACTGCCCGTCTGGAGCTCGTCGAGCTGGGGGAGCGACCGTGCCCATGCAAGGTGATCGAGTCGGTCGGCGATATCGGTGCGCATGGCAAGTGCCTCTCATCCTCGAGCGAATCATCATTAGACATATATCGTCATTTTGGATAGGCAAATTAATGCGAGGTGGTGCCAATGACCGGGGGGGTTCCGTGGACGTCAGCATAAGCCGAAGGAAGGAAATCGGGGCAGAACGAAGGGAGCGTACGCGGCAAAAGCTCCTCGCCGCGGGCGCGCGCGTGATCGCCGAGCTGGGCGAGAAGAAAGCCAGTATCGACGATTTCATTCGAGTAGCCGGCGTGGCCCGCGGCACTTTCTACAATCATTATTCGACCAACAAGGAACTGCTCGACGATCTTTGGGCGACGTTCGGCCGTGCTCCCTTTCTGCTGATTCAAAGATCCTGCGAGGATCTACACGATCCCGCCGAGCGCTTGGCGACCGAGGCGCGCATGGTCTTCGATGGCGCCGCGCGTGACGCGGCCTGGGGCTGGCTGGTCTACGCCATGTCGGCCGATGGCGAGACGATATCGGACGATCTGCTGCAATATCCCCGGCCCGATCTTGAAATCGGGCGCAAGCTGGGGCGCTTCCAGTTCGACGACCTTCTGTCCGCCTGCGATCTCGTGGTGGGATCGGTGCGCTGGGGGCTGCGCGCGGTGCTGGAAGAGGATCGTCCTGCCCGTTGCGGCGACGCCATGTGCATCTTGCTGCTCAAGGCGTTGTCGATCGACGAGGTGGAAGCCCGCCGGATCGTAGCGCGGCCCCTGCCGAAGATCGCCACCCCGGCCTAAGTTCCGCCGGGCTTCGCATCGAATAAAAATGTACATTACATGTCCATATTGACGGATAGGATATAGTCGTTACCCTGTCTGCATCGACGCCGGCCCTGCGGGAGCCGGCGCTGGGAGAGGTGGCGATGGCGAGGATCACGGCGGCCGTAGTGCGGGAAAAGGCAGGGCCGTTTCGCGTCGAAGCGATCGAGCTCGAAGAGCCGCGCGACGACGAGGTGCTCGTCCGGATCAAGGGCGTGGGCATGTGCCACACCGATCTGGTCGTCCGCGATCAATATTTTCCGACGCCGCTCCCCGCCATATTGGGCCATGAGGGCGCCGGCATCGTGGAGCGCGTGGGCCGATCCGTAACCAAGGTCGGGCCGGGCGACCACGTCGTGCTGACGGTGGCGAGCTGCGGCGTGTGCGCCAACTGCCTCCAGGGCCGGGGCGGCTATTGCATCGATCTCTACGGCCGCAATTTCAGCGGCCGACGCCCGGACGGAACGACGCCGTGCCACGATCTGCATGGGGGGCCGATCAGCGCCTATTTCTTCGCGCAATCGTCCTTTGCCACCTATGCGCTCGCAGGCGAGCGCAATGTCGTCAAGATCGCGCAGGACGTGCCGGTCGAGCTCATGGGGCCGCTGGGCTGCGGCATCCAGACGGGGGCGGGCGCGGTGATCAACGCGCTGAAGCCCGCAGCGGGCACCAGCATCGCCATATTCGGTGCCGGTTCGGTCGGCCTCTCGGCAGTGATGGCGGCGCGGGTCGTCGGCTGCGCCAGGATCATCGCGATCGATGTCAATCCGGATCGGCTCGCACGCGCGACCGAACTGGGCGCGACGGATGTCATCGGGGCGGCAAGCGGCGATGTCGTGGCGGCCATTCGCACCCTGACCGGCGACGGAGTGCAATATTCCCTCGAATGCACGGGGCTGCCCCAGGTCGTCCGTCAGGCGGTGGATTGCCTGCGGCTGACCGGGCTCTGCGGCGTGATCGGCGTGGCGCCGCTCGGCACCGAGATCGTTCTGGACATGAACGGCATCCTGTTCGGCCGGACGGTAAGGGGCATCATCGAGGGCGACAGCGTTCCCGACATCTTCATCCCCCAGCTGATCGAGTTGTGGCGGCAAGGGCGGTTTCCCTTCGACAAGCTCGTGAAATATTATCCGTTGAGCCGGATCGAGGACGCCGCCGCCGCATCGCACAGCGGCGAAGTGCTCAAGGCGATTCTGTTGCCGGACGAATGATGGCAGGAAGCGCCTCCATGGCCGAGTTGGCTTACCATGCCGCCGCGCGTTTCGGCGAACGGCGGGCGGTGACGGCGGTCGATACCGGCGAAACCATCAGCTTCGGGCAGATCGACGATCTCGCGGGCCGTTATGCGCGCGGCCTCGCCCTGATGGGGGTGGGGCGTGGGTGCCGCGTGCTCATCCATCTGCCCAATGGCATCGGCTGGATCGTCATCTATCACGCCATCGCCCGCCTCGGCGCCGTCGTCGTTCCCGCCAATATCCTCCTCGTGCCCGCCGAGGTCGCGTTTCTGGCATCGGATGCGGGTGCCGCTGCGGTCATCGTCGCGCAAGATCGGCAGGCGGCGGTGGCAGCGCAATTGCTGGATGCGGGTTGCAGCGCGCCTGTCGTCGTCCACCAGGACGGTTCGCTGGCGGCGATTCCCGCGACCATGACCGGCCATGGCTGGTCGTCGCCGGAGACCGTCGCTCCGGCCGATCTTTTCACCATCGGTTACACCTCGGGCACCACCGGTCATCCGAAAGGGGCGACGCAGACGCATGCAGCGGTGCTCCTCAGCACCGCCATGACGGCAACCATCCATGTCCGTTCCGCGGAAGACAGGGTGCTGACGGCGCTGCCTTTTTCCCATGTTTACGGCAATGTGGTGATGAATGCGACCTTCCTGACGGGAGCGGGCCTGCATGTGCTGGCTCGGTTTGACCCGGCGGCGGCCATGGCGGCGATCGAGGCGGCGCGGATAACGCTCTTCGAGGGGGTCCCCACCATGTACTACCAGATGCTCTCGCATCCGGCTCTCGCCGCGGCCGATTTTTCCTCCGTAACCCGCTGCACCGTCGGTGGGCAGTCGATACCGCTCGCCGTGCTCGAAGAAATCACGCAGCGCATGGGATGCCCCGTGCTCGAGCTATGGGGCATGACCGAGCTGGCCGGTCCCGCAGTCTCGCATTCGCCCTATTGGCCGACGCGCATGGGGACGATCGGCTTGCCGTTTCCCGGCATGGAAGCGCGCATCGCCGCGCTGGAGGATGTGGCGCGGGACGTTCCGGCAGGCATGCCCGGCGAACTGATGGTGCGCGGCCCGCTCGTCACGAAGGGTTACTGGAACAAGCCGGACGCCACCCGCGCCGCCGTCTCCGAGGACGGGTGGCTCGCCACCGGCGACATCGCGGTGCGCGAACCCGATGGCTATCTGCGGATCGTCGACCGGCGCAAGGATCTGATCATCACCGCCGGCTACAACATCTATCCTGCCGAGCTGGAACGGGTAATCGCCGGGCATCCGGCGGTCGCGATGGTCGCCGTCGCCTCGATTCCCGATCCGGAAAAGGGGGAGCTGCCCAAGGCGTTCGTGGTGCTGCGACCGGGTGCCGCCTGCAGCGAACAAGAGCTCGCCGCCTACTGCCGCGAACATCTGGCCGCCTACAAGCGGCCGCGCGCGTTCGCGTTCGTCGACGAGCTCCCGTGCACGAGCACCGGCAAGATCATGCGGCGGGCGCTGCGGACGAATGATGCCAGCGCATAGCGTTTTCTCGAAAGGACGATTGATGAGCATCGACTTTTTTGCCGATTATCAGATGACCATCAACGGCCGCGCGGCCGACGCCGAGCAGTGGATCGAGGCGATCAACCCGGCGACCGAAGAGATCATCGCGAAGGTTCCGGACGCGAGCCGCGCGCAGCTCGACGAAGCCGTCGCGGCCGCCAAGGCGGCGTTCCGGGGATGGAGCGCCCTGCCGCTGTCCGAGCGGCAGGGCTATGTCGCCCGGATCGGAGACGCCATTAGTGCGAATGCCGAGGCATTCATGCGCCTGCTGACGATGGAGCAGGGCAAGGCGCGGGCCGGCGCGGAATGGGAGATCGGCGGCTCGGCAATCTGGTGCCACGAAATCGCCAAGCAGGAACTGCCGCTCCATGTCGTCGAGAATAGCGCCGACCGCACCGTCGAGACGCGGCGCGTGCCGCTGGGCGTCGTCGGCGCGATCACGCCGTGGAATTTTCCCGTGCTGCTGGCGATATGGAAGATCGCGCCCGCCCTGGTCGCGGGCAACACCATCGTCGTCAAGCCCTCGCCATTCACGCCGCTGTGCACGCTGAAGCTGGGCGAGCTCTTGCGCGACATCCTCCCGGCGGGCGTGGTCAACATCGTCTCCGGCGGCAACGATCTGGGAGCCTGGCTGACGCAGCATCCCGACGTCCGCAAGATCAGCTTCACCGGTTCCACCGGGACCGGCCGCAAGATCATGGCATCCGCGTCCGGCAATCTGAAGCGGATCACGCTCGAACTGGGCGGCAACGATCCCGCCATCGTCCTGCCCGATGTCGATGTGGAAGCCACCGCCAAGCAATTGTTCTGGGCCGCCTTTCAGAACAGTGCCCAGTTCTGCGTCGCGGCCAAGCGCATCTATGTCCACGAAGATATCTACGATGCCCTGGCCGCGGCGCTCGTTGCCTTTGCCGGCACCGTCAAGATGGGCGATGGCGCGCATCAGGGCACCGATCTTGGGCCCATCCAGAACCGGATGCAGTTCGACAAGCTCAAACGACTGCTCGACGGAGCGCGCGAACAGGGGCTGCAGTTTCTCGCGGGCGGTGAAATCGCGGAAGGGCAGAAGGGTTATTTCGTACCGATTACCATCATCGACAATCCGCCCGAGGATAGCCCGGTGGTCCAGGAGGAAGCCTTCGGTCCGATCCTCCCGCTGATCAAGTTCCGATAAGGCGCGGAGCATTGCCGAGCGCATCGAGGCAGGAACGGTGTGGATCAACGAAATCCACACCTTCTCGCCCCACGTCGCCTTCGGCGGCCACAAGCAATCGGGTATCGGGATCGAAAACGCGCTCGACGGCCTGAGCGAATATACCAACGCGCAGACCCTGGTCGTCAATCGCGGCTTGGCGGCGTGAGCGGGCGCTAGCCCGGCGGCTGCCTCCCGCACTGGACGTTGCCCGAGCCGTTCTGGTTGATCGTGCAGATCGCGGATCCGGTGACGGTGACGTCGCCCGATCCCGTGGCCTGAACGTTTGCCTTGTGCGCGACGGCGAGGCGGGCGTTGCCCGAACCGACCACCGCCACCGTCGCGTCGTCGGTGCGCAGTTCGGCCGCATCGAGATCGCCCGAGCCGCTTACCGAGACGCGCACCGTCCCCGCCGTGCCCGCGACGGTGAGGTCGCCCGAACCGATCACCGACAGATTGGCTCGCTCCGCCTGCAGCGCGCCGATCGCGAGATTGCCCGAGCCGCCGAGCATCGCGTCGAACTGCTCGGCCTTGGCGCGATCGACCGTGACATTGCCCGATCCCGCCAGCGTCGCCGCGCGCAGCGCCGGCACGGTCACGGCGATGGTCACCTTGCCCATGTCGCCGTCGGTCCAATTGCCGTCGATCGGATTGCTTGCGCGCAGCCGCAGGATATTGTTCTCGACCACCACCGTCAGCCGGTCGAGCGCCTGCGTGTCGCCGGTCGCACGGACCGAGACGCCGGGCCCGGTATGGACGCTCACCGCGAACGGACCGGCGGCGACGATGCGATCGAAGCCGGTGACGGTGAATCCGCGCGTCGCAGCGCCAGCGGGCGCCGCGAGACCCAGCAGCAGGACGAACGAAAGCAGGCGGCGCATGGCAGGCTCCTCGATACAGCGCGAGAATAGGACCTGGTGGCATTCGAGGAAACGAAAAAGGGCGGCCCCGCGGGACCGCCCATTCCTCGGCCTGCGCCGAAGCTATTTGTTGTAGATCGCCGCCGAGGCGCGCAGGATCTCGAGGATCTTTTCCTGCGCGGTCGGCTCGTCGACCTCTTCCATCGCGGCGAGCTCGCGCGCCAGCCGGCTGCACGCCGCTTCGAAGATTTGACGCTCCGAATAGCTCTGCTCGGGCTGGTCGTCTGCGCGGAACAGGTCGCGCACCACTTCGGCGATCGACACGAGGTCGCCCGAATTGATCTTCGCCTCATATTCCTGCGCGCGGCGCGACCACATCGTCCGCTTGATCCGCGGCTTGCCCTTGAGCGTGGTCAGCGCCTCCTGCAGCGTGACGTTCGACGACAGCTTGCGCATGCCGACCGATTCCGCCTTGTTGGTCGGAACGCGCAGCGTCATCCGCTCCTTCTCGAAGCGCAGCACGTAGAGCTCGAGCTTCGAGCCGGCGATCTCCTGGCTCTGCAGCTCGACCACGCGGCCGACGCCGTGCTTGGGATAAACGACATAATCGCCGACAACGAAGCTCAGCGCCTTGGCAGCCATCTATTCACCTTTCGCGAGGGAAACCGCCGAATCCTGCCAGCGCCCCGAACGTATTTGCGTCCGTGGCCGGGAGCGATCCGATCGGCCTTATGTTGAGAATCTCCATTCGGCTCAGGGCAAGAACCCTGTCCGTCGATGACGATCGTAACATAATTTTTGCAAAATAGCTAATGCGCGATGACAAGCGCCGTCGCGCCGCCCGTCCGTCAGTCGCCCGCACCCGGTTCCGCCGAGAAATACTTGTCGTATTTGCCGTCTTCGCCCTTGTGTTCGTCGGCATCGCCCGGCTGCTCGCCCTTGCGCGTGATGTTGGGCCATTGCGCGGAGAAGGTCGTGTTGAGCTCCATCCATTGCTCGAGCCCGCTCTCGGTATCGGGCAGGATCGCCTCGGCCGGGCATTCGGGCTCGCACACGCCGCAGTCGATGCATTCCGACGGGTTGATCACGAGCATGTTCTCGCCCTCGTAGAAGCAGTCGACGGGACACACCTCGACGCAATCCATATATTTGCATTTGATGCAGGCGTCGGTGACGACATAGGTCATGGCAGATGCTTTCGTGGCGCGACTTGCCGCCCTGCTAATCGCGCGCGCCCTCCGCCGTCAACAGATCGGTGTAAAGTCCCGCCGCCTCGCTCGCGCTGCCGCGCCGCGCCGGGAGCAGCTCGACCCTCAGCGCGCGCACCCGGCCGTGGACCGCGAGGCTCAGCACATTGCCCACGCGCACCGGCGCATGCGCGCGATCGACCGGCCTCCCGTCGATCCGGATATGGCCCTCCTCGGCGAGCGCCTGCGCGCGCTCGCGGGTCTTCGCCAATCGGGCGAACCACAGGAATTTGTCGAGCCGCTGCCCGTCAGCCATCGGCCAAGCGCAGCGCGGCGAGCGCGCCGAAGGCATTGCCGGGCAGCGGCGGCGCGATCCTTGCCGGCCGTCGGCCGCGCCACAGCCAGCCCGCCTCGTCATTGCCCGAAGGCTGGAAGCCGAACGCGCGCATCAGCCGATCGAGCGACGCGGGCGTGAGGCCGAGCGAGGTCGCCAGCGCCGGATCGGGCACGAACGGCTTGCGTCCGTCGCGCGCGTCATGCGCCTGGCGCGCGAGCCGCTCGACCAGATCGACGCGCAGCAGCTGCTCGCCGAGCGCGCGGAAGCCGGCGCGGCGCAGCGGCTCGGCACCCGTCGCCGGCCGCTCGAGCAGCACCGCCCCCGGCGGCGGCAGCGCGGGCATCGCCTCGCCGCCGCGCGCCGCGAGCAGCGCCAGCCGCCAGCGCACCGCCTCGGGCTTGAGCAATGCCGGCGCAAAGATGTCGAGCGCGCCGATCTGCACCCCGAGCCGCACCGCCTCGCGCCGCCCGTCGCCAAGCGCGGCGAGCGCCTCGGCCAGCGCCGAGCGCTCGGCGACCCCGCCCGCCTCGACCAGCGGCACGAGCAACGCGCGCAACGCCGGCGGGGCCGCGCGGTCGCCCGCCGCCGCGGCGATCCGCACCAGCGGCGCGAGCTGGCGGGCAAGCGCCCGATCGAGCCACTGCTGCAGCCGTGCCGCCACCGCCCCGCGATCCAGTGGAGCGAGCACGTCGAGGCTCTTGTGAAGCATGATCCGCGGCGACAATAGCGCCCGCCCCGCGCTCAGCCGCGCGACCACCTCGCCCCGCCAGAAGATCGCCACCGGCCGGCCGGGATCGGTCGCGAGCGTCAGCGCATCGTCGGGATCGGCCGCGAGCGCCGCCGCGCGGCGCGCATATTCACCGCCCAGCCGCCGCTCGGCCGCCGCGAGCAGCCGCCGCATCTCGGCATGGCCGGCGTGCGGCGCGGCGCGGAAGCGGAAGCCGTCGAGCCGGCCGATCGGCTCGCCGTCGACGCTGACCGCGCCGTCGTCCTCGATCCGGATCGGCAGCAGATCGGCGCCGCGCGCGCCCAGATCGCGCATCAGCACGGTCGTCCGCCGGTCGACGAAGCGCTGGGTCAGCCGATCGTGCAGCGCATCGGACAATTTCTCCTCGAGCGCGCGCGTCCGCGCCGCCATCGCCGCGGGATCGGCCAGCCAGTCGGGGCGATGCGCGATGTACGACCAGGTCCGCGCCGAGGCGATTCGATCGGCCAGCGTCTCGACATCGCCCTGGACATTGTCGAGCCGCGCGACCTCCTCGGCAAACCATGGCGCAGGCACATGCCCCGCCCCTTCGCTGAGATGCCGGAACA
>CAXSHP010000062.1:11230-12806 GCA_964236935.1 uncultured Sphingomonadaceae bacterium | reverse complement strand
CGGAAGACGGGATCGCGCTCCAGCGCGACCTGGCGGACATCGTCAAGGGCAGCGGCACGCGCGTGTTGGGGCCGAACTGCTTGGGTATCGCCGCCTTCGCTACGGGGGCGCTCGGCATAGCATCGGGCAATATCCCAGAGACGGTGGCGAAGGGGCCGCTGGCGATCGTTTCGCAGAGCGGCGGCGTCGGCTTGGCAATCATGCTGCGTGGCTTGGCGCAGGGGATGCGCATCAATTATTTGGCCAGCCTCGGCAACGAACTGGACGTCTCGGTGTCCGATGTGATCGCCGCGCTGGCCGAGGCGGACGATGTCTCGACCATCGTCTGCTATATTGAAGGCGTGCGGCATGCACGCCGCTTCCGCGAGGCGCTGGAAGCCTGCAACCGGGCGGGCAAGCCCGTCATCATCCTGCGCGGCGGCGTCACTTCGCAGGGCAAGAAGGCGGCGGCTTCGCATACCGGGGCTATCTCCGGTGATGGCGCCATTTGGCAGGGGTTCCTGGCGCAGGTCGGCGCGATCCAGGCAAAGTCGATTGATCACGCGATCGCCGCCGCGCGCCTCTTCCTCGACTTCGGGCCGGCCGGCGGCGAGTCCATCGCCGGCTTCGGCGGCGGCGGCGGCCTGACGGTGCTGTTCACCGACATGCTGTCGTCCCAGGGCATTCCCACGCCGCCCCTGCAGCCCGAGACCCGGCGTCTCATCCGGGAGGCGCTGCCTGATGTCGAGCCGCATAACCCGATGGAAATGGGCGGGCTGTTCCTGTCCGGCGACGGCACCGCGCTGGAGCGTGCCCTCCGAGCGTTGTCGGCGGATCCCGGCATCTCGGCGCTTGTCCTGTGCGTTCCGCCCTACCTGCCGATGCGCGATCAGATGATCAACGGCGCGATCGTCCGGGCTATTCAGGACTTGAGCAAGCCCGCCATCATCCTGAGCTACGCCCACCCGGCGGCGCCCTCAGTCCTGAAGAATGCTGGCGCCTTCATCCTGGAGGCGCCCGAGGCGGCCATGCTCGGCATCAAGTCCTGGCTCGACCACACCAGTGTCGCGAAGGCGAGCGGTAGAACAGGGCTGCGGGGGGAAGCCGGCACCGCCGCCGCCGTTCTCAAGGCCGCGCTCGACAGCGGAGAGGACGTCGTCCTCGAAGACAAGGCCAAGGACCTGCTCCGCGCTTATGGCGTCGCCTGTCCCGCCGAGGCGGTGGCTGGCGATCGTGAAGCGGCCGCCAAGGCGGCGCGCGAGTTGGGATATCCGGTCGCGCTCAAGATATTGGCGCCGGATATGCTCCATCGCGGTATCGGCAAGGGCGTCCTGCTGAACATCGCCGATGAGCCGGCCTTGCTGGCCGGTTTCGACCGGCTGGCGGAAACATCCGCGTCGCTGCGCGACGCCCGCATCCTGGTGCAGGCCATGGCCCGCGCCGGCATGGAGTTCCTGGTGGGGGCCGCGCGCGATCCGGAGATCGGGCTGGCACTGGCGATCGGCATGGGCGGCGTGAATGTGGAGGCGAAGCGTGAGGTCCTCTTCTGTGTTCCGCCCATTTCGCGGGACGCCTTGCGGAATCTGCTCGACGGCTG
>CAXSHP010000062.1:0-11220 GCA_964236935.1 uncultured Sphingomonadaceae bacterium | reverse complement strand
TTGTCGGAGGCACCGCGACACAACAGGTGAAGACCGCGCTTGCGGAAGCGCAGCATCGCCATGGCCCGATCGACATGGAAGCACTGCTCGATCAGCTCGTCCGGATCGCGCGCCTGCTCGACGATGCCGGCGACATGATCAGCGAGGCCGACGTCAATCCGATCATCGTCGGCGCGCCCGGCTCCGGTGCGGTCGCGGTCGATGCCCTGATCGTGCTGCAGCGCTAGCCTCCCGTTCCTCCCGTCCATTCAGGTTCGAAAGTCCGATATGCTCGATTTCAGAAAGGATCGCCATCATCGGGGTGGGCGAGTCCGATCTCGGTGTCGTTCCCGACCGCAGCTCGCACGCGCTCTATGCGCAGGCGATCAACGCTGCGATCGCGGATGCCGGCTTGGCGAAATCGCAGATCGACGGCCTCATCACGCTCGACAGCTATACCGCGAAGCGCACCCGGCACGCCATCAGCATCGCGCAATATACCGGCTTTCGGAGCGAATCGATGCGGTGGATCTCCACCAGTATGCATGGCTCGCACGCCAGTTCGGGCGTTTCGCTGCTCGAGGCGGCGATGGCGATACGCGCGGGCCTGTGCGACTATGTGGTCGTCGCGGGCGGTGACAATCTCTATTCCTGGGGGCGTACAGCCGGCATCACCAAGCTGGCCGAAAACCGGGAGCCGGAATTCGAAACGCCGTTCGGGCCGCTCATCGTCGCCTGCTACGCGCTGGTGGCGCAGCGCTACATGCACGACTATGGCGCGACCGAAGAGGATTTCGCCGAGATCGCGGTGGCGTCGCGCGCATGGGCGAACCTGCACCCTTCGGCGCATATGCACGGCAAACCGCTCAGTATCGCCGACGTGCTGGCGTCACCGATGATCGCCTCGCCGTTCCGGCGTTTCAACAGCCCGCTTATTTCGGATGGCGGCTCGGCGCTGGTGCTGACCAGTGCCGATCGCGCGCGGGACCATGGCGATCGCGCGGTGACGCTGCTGTCATCCGAACGCTCTTATGGTTCGGGTGTGTCGATCGTGCCGGACGATATGGGGCAGTTGCCGACCTATTATACCCTCCGGGATGGCGCCGAGGTAGTCGCGAAGCGCGCCCTCGAAAATGCCGGCGTCTCGCTGTCCGATATCGATGTCTTCTTCCATTATGATTCCTTCCCCATCGTGACGATGATGTTCCTCGAGGCGATCGGCCTGTGCGGATTCGGGGAGGCGGGCGCCTTCGTGCGGGGGGGCACGTTGGCGCCCGGCGGACGCGTGCCTTGGACCACCCATGGCGGCCTTCATTCCTATTGCCATCCCGGCGTGAACGGAGGAGCCTATCACCTTATCGAGATGGTGCCAGTTGCGGGGGGAGGCTGGGGCCCGCCAGGTCAAGGGCGCCGAAATCGCCAGCATCCAGGGTTATGGAGCCAATATGGGCGCGTTTAACGCCACGATCATGAAGCGGGGTTTGATATGAGCCAACTCAGCCGCCCGCTGCCGGTCCCTTCGCCCGAAAGCAAACCCTTTTGGGAAGGCTGCCGCAACGAGCGTTTCCTTTTGCAATATTGCGCGTCGTGCGAAACGATCAACTGGTTCCCTCGCGCCTTCTGCCTGTCCTGCGGGTCGGCCGACTTCGATTGGCGCGAGGCGGCCGGCACGGCGACGCTGGAGACCTATTCGATCGTGTACCGCGCCATGAACGACGCGTGGAAGGATCAAGTGCCCTATACGCTCGCCTGGGTCAGGTTGACCGAAGGGCCGCGCATGGTGACGCGCCTCATCCATCCGCCGGGCCGCGTGCCGCAGATCGACGGCGAGCTCATCGTGCGGTTCGAAACCCTGAACGACAAGTTCAAGCTGCCCTTCTTCGAGGAAAGGCCACGGGACGGAGATGCCACTTCATGAGCGCTCGCCGATGACGCCGGCCGACCTGAAAGGACGGATGCAGGCTTTCCCTAAACCTCCTTTCGGCGCCCATTACCGCCGCCAGGACGCGGCTCTCTATGCGCTGAGCGTGGGCGCCGGTGACGATCCGCTGGATCAGGACGCGCTGCCCTATCTCCTGCACGAGGATATCGCGCCGCTGCCCAGCTTCGCGACCGTGATATCGACCTACAGCCCATGGCTGTTCGATCCGGCCAACGGCATCGACAGCAAGGCGATCATCCTCACCGAAATGACGCTGCGCCTCCACGAGGCCCTGCCGCTGGAGCGGGACCTCCTGTTCCATGAGCGGGTGGACCATATGTGGGATCGCGGTCCCGATCGCGGCGCGCCCTTCGTGATCGAGGGGGATATCGTCGACAAGGCGACCGACCGGCTCATCGCCTCGATCGATCGCCATGTGCTCGCCCGCAAGGACGGTGGCTTCGGCGGAGAGGCGCCACCGCCCAAGAACGACTTCGCGGCACCCGATCGGCCTGCCGATTTCGTGCATCTCCACGCGACGCGGCCCGATGCCGCCTTGCTCTTTCGCCTTCATGGCGATCTCCATCCCTTCCATCACGATCTGGCCTTCGTTCGCGCGCAAGGGCTGGAAAGGCCCGTGCTGCACGGCATGTGCACCTTCGGCATCGCGTCGGTGGCGGTTCTGAAGGGGCCTTGCCGATGGCAGGCCGGCCGCATTCGCGAGATATCGGCGCAGTTCAAGACGATGGCCTTCCCGGGCGATACCGTGCGGACCGAAAGCTGGGTCGATGGTGACGCCGTCACCTTCCGCAGCACGGTCGTCGAACGCGACACCGTCGTGCTGGTCGGGCGAGTGCGGACGAGCAACTGACCGATCGCCGCGCCGCGGTCTTTCTCCGGCGCCGTTCTCGGCATGCCGGTTCGGTGGATGATCATGTCGCGACTTCCCTTCCGCCTAGCTGTTCCGCGCCGCTATCGTCAGTGTCGTGGCGGGCGACGTTGACTCCCCCTTGTTTGCATTTTATCGGACTGAGTAGTATAAAAGCCGCCATCTGGCGATTACGGGATGGCACCCCCGCCGGGCCTTCTCATTCGACGCCGCTCGATCAGGGTTCCCGCGTCGCTTGATCGGTCAGCTTGGTTGGTTGGCAGCCGGGACCGCCGGGCTGAAGTCCGCAATGCGGCCCGGCGACGCGCGTCAGAGGAGTGCCCTATGTTCGACTTGCGCATAGACAATGCGTCGATCATCGACGGAACCGGAGAGCGACCGGCCTTTTCCGGCGGCATCGGGATCTCGGACGGGCGCATCGTTGAGGTCGGGGCGGTTTCCGGCGCGGCCAAGCGCGTCATCAATGCGGACGGCCTGGCCGTCACGCCGGGCTTCGTGGATATCCATACCCATTATGACGGCCAGGCGTCGTGGGACAGCGTGCTTTGCCCTTCGGCGCAGCATGGCGTCACCTCCATCGCCATGGGCAATTGCGGCGTCGGCTTCGCGCCTGTTCACAAGCGGGACCATCAGCGTCTCATCGGCTTGCTGGAGGGCGTCGAGGATATTCCCGGCACCGCGCTTGCCGAGGGGCTGACCTGGGATTGGGAGAGCTTCCCAGACTATCTCGATGCGCTCGATCGGCGCCATTTCTCGCTCGATATAGGCGCCCACATGCCTCACGCGGCGCTGCGCGTCTATGTGATGGGCGAACGCGGCTCGGATCATACCGCCCACCCGACCGACGACGAGATCGACCGGATGGAACAGCTCACATATGAGGCGGTGATGGCTGGCGCTATCGGCTTCAGCACCTCACGGTCACTGGCCCATCGCACCAATCTCGGCGACAATATCGGTACGCTGTCGGCCAGCAAGCGCGAGCTGAGCTCCGCCGCGCGCGCCCTGCGCAGGGCGGGGAAGGGCGTCTTCCAGATCATCACCGACGCCTATCTGTTCGGCGACGAGGATTTCGTCACCAGCGAGTTCAAGCTGCTCGAGGTGCTTGCCGAAATCTCGGCCCGGCCGCTGTCCTTCTCACTGATGCAGTCGCCCATGGTGCCGGATCGCTGGCGGCGCATGCTGCAGGAGGCGGAGCGGCTGGTCGAGGGCGGCCACACCGTCCGCGCGCAGGTCGCGCCGCGCCCGGTCGGGATCATCCTCGGGCTTTCGACGACGCTCAATCCCTTCTGCACGACACCGACGTTCAAGGCGACGATGGCGTCGTACTCGCTCGAAGAGCGGCTTCAGGCGTTCCGCCAACCCGAGTTCAAGGCCCGCCTCCTGGCCGAGCATGCCGCGCTCGACCGTACGGACATTACCTTTCTGGTAGCCGACAATTTCGATACCATGTTCAGGATGAACGATCCGGTGAATTATCAGCCGACACCGGACCGATCGATCGCCTCCGAGGCCCGTGTCCAGGGGCGCGAGCCCGTCGAATATGCCTATGACGTCCTGCTGGAGGACGAGGGAAGCCGCCTCTTCTACAAGCCCGCGATGAACTATGTCGACGGCAACTTGAATGCGATCTACGAGATGATGAAATCGCCCATCGCGCTCTATGGCCTGTCCGACGGCGGCGCCCATTGCGGCAGCGTGTGCGACGCCAGCTTCCCCACCTCGGCGCTGAGCATCTGGGGCAACAGCGACCGGGAGGAGCAGACCATAGCGATCGAGGAGGTGGTCCATGGCTATTCGGAGCGCAACGCGGCGCATGTCGGCTGGTTCGATCGGGGGCGGATCGCGCCGGGATATCTCGCCGATCTCAACATCATCGACTTGGGCGAGCTTGCGTTGCCGCCGCCGTATATCGTCGCGGATCTTCCCGCCGGCGGGCAGCGGCTTCTGCAGAAGCCGCGCGGATATATGCACACGATCAAGAGCGGCCGGTCACGTTTGAGAACGGGGAGTGGACCGGCGAGCTTCCCGGCAGGCTGGTGCGCGGCGAACGCTATCATTGATCTGTGGCCATGGGGTGGTCGATCGGCCGTGCGACGATATGGAGGTTGGAGTGGCGGGCATCCTGGGCATCGATCACATTGCGATCACGGTCGGCGACCTGGAGGCGGCCTGCGCCTTTTACGATAGGCTGTTCGGCATCGAGGTGCGTACCGAATATAAGCCGGACGGGAAATCGCTGATCCGCCAGATCGCCATTGGCGGCGCGCTGCTCAGCGTCCACCAGCTTGGGAACGGCATCGGGCTGGTGGCGGGCTGCCCCGCCAAAGGATCGGCGGACATCTGCTTCCGTTGGGGAGGCGGTATCCAGAGCGCGATAGACCTGCTGGAAAAGAACGGCATCGAGATCATCGAAGGCCCCGCTCCCCGGCGCACCGCCGACGGCCTTGAAAGCCAATCGGTCTATTTCCGCGACCTCGACCTGAACCTGTTAGAGCTGATGGCGGCCGACTAGCCGCTGCCGGTATCTAGGAACATCGTTTGCCGCTGCCGGCCGCGCCGGTGCGGTCCTTCTGTCCACCGTATAACTCTGGAACCTGACAATATGGATTTCTCCCTCACCGACAGCCAGATCGCCATACAGGACGAAGCCCGCCGCTTCGCGAAGGCGGAGCTCCTCGCCCTGGCGGCTGAGGTAGAGGAGAGCGGCCATCCCGTCCCGCCCGAGTGGCTTGCGCGTTATGCCGCGCTGGGCTTCCTGGGGATGAACACAAGCCCCGATTTCGGGGGCATGGGGCTTCCCCTGCTCGATACCGTCCTGGTGCTGGAGGAGTTCGCGAAGATATCGGTCGGGGTGGCCTTTCCGGTCTTCGAATGCTGCATGGGCCCCGCGCGCATCGTCGAGCGGTTCGGCCAGCCCGCGCTGCGCGACAGGGTGTTGCCGCAGGTCGTCGAGGGCAAGAAACTCGTGGCGATCGGCATGTCGGAGCCCGACGCCGGCAGCGCGCTGACCGACCTGCGCACTCGCGCGCAATTCGACGGCGACGATATCGTGATCAACGGATCGAAGCGTTGGTGTTCCGGCGCGGGGCATTCGCAGGGCTATGTGGTGTTCTGCCGTTTCGACGATATCGTCGGTTCGAAGGGCATCGGCGCGGTCTATGTCGATATCGATGCCCAGGCGCTGAGCTTCGGCCCCCAGGAAAAGCTGATGGGCTTCCGGGGCGTGCCCTCGGCCGACATGTTCTTCGATAATGTACGCGTGCCCCGCGAGCAGCTGTTGGTCGGCCCCGGCGGGTTCGGCGGCCTGATGCAGACCTTCAACATAGAGCGCCTCGGCAACGCGACCATGGCGCTCGGCACCGCGGCGGGCGCGCTCGATCAGGTCGTCGCCTATGTGCAGGAGCGCAAGCAGTTCGGGAAGACCATCGTCGATTTCCAGGCGGTGCAGCTCCGACTGGCCGAGATGGCGATCAAGGTCGATGCCGCGCGCCTCCTGGTGCATCGCGCCGCCGCCGGGACCGGGGGTGTGCCCGATGTCGGCGATGTCGCGATCGCCAAATGCTTCGCGAACGAGATCGCGCGCGAAGTCACCGGCGCCGCGATGCAGCTGATGGGCGGCTATGGCTATGCCAAGGAATATGGCATGGAGCGCCGCTTCCGCGACTCCTGGGGTTGGGGCATCGCGGGCGGCACCATCGATATCCAGAAGGTGAACATCGCGTCCCAGCTGGTCGGAAGGCGCTTCGACCAGCGGCGGTGAGCGAGCCGGGGGAGGCGGCTGCCGATCGTGGCTGCTTAGCCTCCTCTTCGATCAGGCCGCACGCCGCATCGATATAAAGGGGCAGCATCGTGAAGCCGACATGCGACATCTTCAGGGCGGTGATCTCGCCCCGCCCGAACCGGTCCGAGACGATCGCCGCGGCGACGGCATTGCGCACATGGCTCCAAACCGGAAAAATCTCAGCCGTGCGGGATCAATGCCGTTGCTCTAAAGAGGCTGGAGAACGCCGACTGGTCTTCGGCGATGCTCACCACTATGGTTCGATGGGCTTGGTCGGGACGGCGCAAATATCGTGTAAAGCGGGTCCGAGATTTGAACCTACGGCCGAATTACGGGTGGGTTGCGTATGAGGAAAGATTGCGTCGCTGATCGTTTGCTGCTGGCGACGGAGATGGTCGCCGAGCAGGCGATTTCTTGTGATGTAACCGGCATTCACACCCGACAGCGAGTGATTCATCAAGAGATGCATGTCGACATCGTTGATGCCGGCGGCTTGGCCAATAGTGCGATAGCTTTGCCGCAAGTCATTGCCCCATTTAGACAGAACTGTTCGCCGTTCCTTGTGCTCGGCGATGTGACCGGCCGCGCTGTCCGCAGGGAATAGCCATGTCGCGCTCTGGACCGGATACATTTTCCGCCCGAGGCGGATTGCTCTGACGAGGCAGCGGATCATCTGGCGAGAGAGCGGAATGTCGAATGCCTTTTCTTCGCCGCCCTTTGGCTTGGGGAGGTGCAACACTCGCCGACGCAGATCTAGGTGCTCGTGCTTCGCCTGCTTGATCGCGTCGGGCCGGCTGCCACTGAGCAACACAAACAGGTGAAACTCACGCCGCATCGGGTTCTCAAGTGCATGTAGTTCAGCGAACCACAAACCCAGGTCACCTTGACCCAGAGCTGTGTTGCGCCGCTTTTCGATGTTCCAATCGATCGCAGCGACCGGGTTTTCGGCGGGCAGGGCGCGAGCGGTCTTGCGAGCATGATTATAGATTGCTCTGAAACTGCGCATGCAGCCATTTGCGATGTAAGGTCCGTTGGTCCGGGTGATCTCGTCGTGGCGCTCCTTGACCAGGACGGGCTCGTCGCCGAACTTGCCGAGCGCCTCGTCCAGCCAGTCCACCAGCAACCGTTCTACATGATCTCGATAGTTTCCAATGGTGCCGGTGCTGCGGCCCCTGCGTTCCATGTGGCTATCGCGGTAACTTGCCCAGGCCTCTCGTAGGGTAGGTCCTGCGACCATCGGCATCACCTCTACCGAACGGCCGGACTCGACCGACGCACGTGGATCGATGCCGTCGGCAATCGAACCAAGCAGCACCTTCGCCTTGGCGCGCGCCTCTCGTGCCGTAAGTTTGCCGACGTCCCCAACCTTAACCCGAATACTCTGCCGTTTGCGCTGTTGCCAGAGATCGGCCTGCACCATGTATGTCTTGCGAGTGGTGCCCACGAGAACAAAGAATCCGGGCAATTCCGCGTCACGCACGACGAACTGTCCGGCGGTGGCCAGGGGTAGGGCTGTAGCTGCCTTGTCGGAGAGCGTGACTCGAGTGGTCTGCATAGTTAGAACGGTGTTAGAACGGTGTTTGTCAAATAAGTTCGAGTGCACAATGTCTGTGTCTCGCTTTGCTATCGTAACCGGTAGCACGAAATAAACAAGCGAAACAGCAGCTTATAAACCTTTAGCGTATATCGGAGTGTAAATAGAAGCGTTCGGCGGTATTGAGATCTCTACTACGAATCTGAGGGTCGGACGTTCGAATCGTTCCGGGCGCGCCAATATTTCAATGACTTAGAGCAGTACACGCCATTGCCGATTGGCCGGCGTTGAGTTTTGGTAATCACCGGGCACTCACCGTGACGACCCATCCCCCCCCCGGCGCGGGTCCTTCCTCTTTAGTAGCCGGCGCACAGCGGTGGGGATTCGCTGAATCGGAGAGGTTCGAACTAGATTCGAAAAGCCGAAACGGAAACGGCTAACTCGGTCGCTCACCATTATCGGTCGCGGGTTTACGGCGCCGTAGCGTCCGTGTTGAATTAGAGGCGATTTGAGCGTGAGAGATTGGCTAGTCGCCGTAAGTCGGTCGAGGTTGCTACGATTGGCGATCGCGGCACAGACGACCCCATTGACGTCAGCGAAAGTTGGGGCTTCCGAAATCGGCCATTCCTTCATCTCGGCCATCGGCCGATTTAGCAGGCCATCCTAGCGGCTCTACGAAGATAGCTGATGATGAGATGACAGGCGGCTTTTCGGTTGAGACCTTTCGATGGCTGCCGTACCGTCCATCGGGATCGCCGGAGCGAGCGAAGTGCCACGACATGATCTCCCCATCGATCGGCCGAATGGCCCGATCATCCTTTTTGACGCTGAATGCGTGTTGTGCTCCGCAAATGCCCAGTTCGTATTGAAACACGACAAGGGCGGGCGTTTCCGTCTGGCATCCATGCAGGGCGATGTCGGAGCGGAAATCTACCGACGGCACGGGCTGGACCCACGGGATCCGGTCAGCATGCTCGTCGTCGAAGGTGACCGGGTGCGCCAGAATAGCGATGCTGTGCTAAGCATTTACGAAGGCCTCGGTCTGCCGTGGCGCCTGCTCAGCGGCCTGCGCATTGTGCCGACCTTCCTGCGTGATTCCGTTTACCGATGGGTGGCACGAAATCGCTATCGGCTGTTCGGTAAGCGGGAGACCTGTTGGATAGCGCCACCGGAATACAGGGACAGGCTTTTGTGAACGAGGCAGGTATCGGCACGTGAGGATTCTCATCCTCGGCGGATATGGTGTTTTCGGCGGACGACTGGCGGAGCTCCTGTCCGATCTGCCCACGCTCGAGCTTCTTATCTGCGGCCGTACTCTTTCCCGTGCCGAGGCTTTCTGTTCGCGATTCCGGGGACGGGCGCTTGCCCGCCCGCTCGCGCTCGATCGCGCGGACATTGTCGCAGGCCTGCTCGCGCAGAAGCCCGATCTGGTCGTCGATGCGTCCGGTCCGTTCCAAGATTACGGGGCCCATCGCTATCGTGTTATTACAGCCTGCATCGACGCCTGCGTCGATTATCTTGATTTCGCCGATGCCGCCGATTTCGTGTTCGGCGTACCGCAATTTGACCAGCAGGCGGTGGCGGCGGGGGTGTTCGTCCTGTCGGGTGTCAGCAGCTTCCCCGTGCTCACCGCCGCCGTCCTGCGCGAAATGGCGAAGACGATGAGCATCGTCTCCGTCGAAGGTGGCATCGCTCCGTCACCCTATGCCGGGATCGGCCTTAACGTCATGCGGGCGGTAGTGGGCTATGCCGGCGCGCCAGTGAAGCTAATGCGGCATGGCCGGTGGTCGCATGGCGTCGGCTTGGCTGAAAGTATGCGCTTTACGATTGCCGTGCCCGGCCGATTGCCACTTCGAAACATCCATTTCTCGCTGGTCGACGTACCCGACCTGCAGGTAATACCGCCCGAGCATCCGACGATGACCGACATCTGGATGGGCGCCGGGCCGGTTCCGGAACTCCTGCACCGCGTCCTCAACCTGCTGGCGAAGGCGCGAGCCGCGCTTCGCTTGCCATCGCTGGTACCCCTTTCGCGGCTCTTCTACGCGGTTCTCAACCGCATGCGGTTCGGTGAGCACCGCGGCGGCATGTTCGTTCGCGCCCGCGGCGTTGCGGATGGCCGCGATGTTGAGCGGAGCTGGCATCTTCTCGCCGAGGGCGACGACGGGCCGTACATCCCCTCGATGGCGATCGAGGCGATCGTCCGCAAGCTGCTGGCGGGCACGCGTCCCGAAGCCGGCGCGCGATCGGGCCTCCGTGCACTGAGCCTTTCCGACTACGATCAGCTGTTCGAAGGACGCCAGATCTTCGCCGGATTTCGCGAGGAGGAGCCTAGCGTTTCGCTGTATCGCAGTGTCCTGGGCTCAGCATTCGACGCGCTCCCTCAGCGGTTACAGGAACTACACGGCAGTTCGGCGGCGCGGCAATGGACGGGGTTCGCGGACGTGCGGCGCGGGCGCGGACCGCTGGCGAAGCTTATTGCGGCGTTGGTTGGCTTTCCGAAAGAGGCTGCTCAGGTGCCGCTCACTGTTTCTTTCTCGTCGGAAAACGGGGGCGAGCGCTGGACGCGCCGTTTTGGCGACCAGCGCTTCACCTCGGTCCAGTCGTGCGGCTTCGGCCGGGACCGGCACTTGCTACTGGAGCGGTTCGGGCCAACATCCTTTGCGCTGGCGCTCGTGGTGGACGATGGGCGACTGTTTCTGATCCCTCGCGGATGGTACCTCTTCGGAGTTCCTATGCCTCGCTTCCTTCTGCCGACCGGATCGAGTTACGAAACCGAGCGTGACGGGCAGTTCTGTTTCGACGTGGCAATTTCGGCACCGCTGATTGGCCTAATCGTAGCTTACAAGGGAAGCCTCCATCCTTCGTGCTAGCTGAGCGAAGTCCGTTCCAGGAATAACCGCAGACCACCTCAACGTTTGAGCTTGAGCGACTCGCTGGCCGTCGACCCAGAACCGGTCGTTCACGCTTGCTTTCCAGGTTCCCAACTTCGGCTAGTCGTTCACCGTCCGATCAGCTCAAGGGCGGCTGTCGCGAGCCGAATGGGTCGGGTTAAGGGTTAGAGCACTTTTCGCTGAGGTAGAGTCGGAAGGGATTCCCAGGGCGGTTGGGAT
>CAXSHP010000061.1:8214-13260 GCA_964236935.1 uncultured Sphingomonadaceae bacterium | reverse complement strand
CGATGGTCGGCACCGAGAGCCCGGTCGGGCGCGCCGCGTTCGCGATGCTGCTGTTCGAGGATCTCGCGTTGGTCCCGATCATCTTCGCGCTGGGCACGTTCGCGCCATATGCGCAGGACGCCGGTTGGGCCGGGCTGCTCCAGACCTTATGGCTCGGCACCGCCACGATCGTGGCGATGCTCGTGCTCGGCTATTTCGCCCTCCCGCCGTTGTTCGCGCAAGCGGCGCGGACGCGCAGCCCCGAGCTGTTCCTCGCCGCCAGCCTGCTCGTCGTGATCCTCGCCTCGATCGCCACCACCAGCGCCGGCCTGTCGCCGATCGTCGGCGCGTTGCTCGCCGGGCTGCTGATCGCCGAGACCGACTACCATACCGAGGTCGAGCTGATCACCGCGCCGTTCAAGGGCCTCGCGCTCGGCGTGTTCCTGATCAGCGTCGGGATGAACGTCGACCTGCGCCAGATTGCCGAAAACTGGACGACCTTGGCGCTCGCCGTCGTCGGCGTCGTGCTGGTCAAGGCGCTGCTTACTTCTGTGCTGCTCCGGTTGGCGGGGGCGACGCGGGGCGTCGCGGCCGAAACCGGGCTGCTGATGGCCTCGCCGTCCGAGACCACCCTGATCGTACTCGGCGCGGCCGCCTCGGCGCAGGTGATCCAGCCGTCGACCGCGGCCTTCTGGCAGACCGTCACCGCGATCGGGCTGACGATCACTCCGCTGCTCGCGCGGATCGGCCACGATATCGCGACACGGGTCGAGCGGCGCGAGGCGAAGGGCAAGCGCGAGACGGCGCCCGCCGTCCCCGGTCGCGCGATCATCATCGGCTTCGGCCGCGTCGGCCGGCTGATCGCGCAGATGCTCCAGGCGCACGGCCGGCCGTTCCTCGCGGTCGAATCCGATGTGGACACGGTCGCCCGCGCACGCGCCGAGGGCTATCCGATCCTGTTCGGCGACGTCACGCAGCCGGCGATGATCGATCACCTCGATCTGGCGCGCGCGAGCGCGCTGATCCTGACGATGAACGATCCGGTCCAGCAGGTCCGCCTCGCGCGGCGGACGCGCGCGCGCTTCCCCGATCTGACGATCGTCGCCCGCGCGCGCGACGCCGGCCACGCCGCCGAGCTCTATCGCGCCGGCGTCACCGACGCGGTGCCCGAGACGCTCGAATCCTCGCTCCAACTGTCCGAGGCGGTGCTCGTCGACATCGGCGTCGCGGTCGGCCCGGTGATCGCCTCGATCCATGAGAAACGCGCCGAGCTGCGCGCCGAGATCATGGCGCTGGGCGAGCGCGAGGAGCCGACCCCGTTCCGCGGACGGCGCTCGCGTGAAGCGAAGGCGGAAACTTCCGCTTAAGAATCGGCATAGTCGTCCACCACGCCGTCACCCCGGCGAAAGCCGGGGTCCATGGACGGCGTCCGCTACCGACTTCCGCGCTCCGCATCCGTGGATCCCGGCTTTCGCCGGGATGACGGGCGAGCAGCTCGATCGAACAGCTCGTGCCAGAACGAGCCTGACTCTAAGACAGCGCCGCGCGCACCGCCGCGATCGCATCCGCCGCCTTGCTTCCGTCCGGGCCGCCGCCCTGCGCCAGATCGGGCCGCCCGCCCCCGCCCTGCCCACCGAGCGCCGCGACCGCCTGCTTGACCAGATCGACCGCGCTGAACGTCGCGACGAGATCGTCGGTCACGCCGACCGCGACCGACGCGCGGCTGTCGTTGACCGCGACGATCATCGCGATGCCCGACGCGATCCGCGCCTTGGCTTCGTCGACCAGCCCGCGCAGGCTCTTGGGATCGATATCGTCGATCACCTGGCCGACGAAATTGCGCCCGCCGACCTGCTCGGGGCCGGCGACCTCGGCCTTGGCCGCGCCGCCGCCGAGCGCGAGCGCCTTCTTCGCCTCCGCCAGCTCGCGCTCGAGCCGCTTGGCGTTCTCGATCAGCCCGGCGACGCGCGCCGGGACCTCGTCGGGCGGAATGCGCAATGCCGCCGCCGTCTCCTTCAGCCGATCCTCGCGGCCGGTCAGCCACAGCCGGGCCGCCTCGCCGGTCAACGCCTCGATCCGGCGCACGCCGCTTGCCACCGCGCTCTCGCCGACGATCTTGAACAAGGCGATATCGCCGAGCGCATTGACGTGCGTGCCGCCGCAGAGCTCGACCGAGTATGACACGTCGTCGCCCCGCCCCATCGACAGCACGCGCACCTCGTCGCCGTATTTCTCGCCGAACAGCGCCATCGCCCCCGCCGCGACCGCGTCGTCGGGGGTCATCAGGCGGGTGGTGACCGCGTCGTTCTCGCGGATGTGGCGGTTGACCTCGGCCTCGACCGCGGCGAGCTCGTCGGCGGTCAGCGCCTTGGGGTGCGAAAAATCGAAGCGGAAGCGATCGGCCGCGACGAGGCTGCCCTTCTGCGTCACATGCGGCCCGAACTGCTTGCGCAGCGCGGCGTGGAGCAGATGCGTCGCCGAATGGTTGGCGCGGACCTGCGCGCGGTGCGCGACGTCGATCGCCAGATGGACGGTGTCGCCGACATGGATCTCGCCGCCCTCGATCACCGCCTTGTGCGCATGGAGCCGCCCGAGCGGCTTCGACGTATCGCTGACCTCGGCCTCGAACCCCCAATCGCCGGTGATGACCCCGACGTCGCCCATCTGGCCGCCGCTCTCGCCGTAGAACGGCGTCTGGTTGGTCAGGATCAGCACCTCCTCGCCGGTCTGGGCGGTGCGCACCCGTTCGCCCTCGCGCACGATCGCGACGACCACCCCGTCGCCGACGGCGGAGGAATAGCCGGTGAATTCGGTGCTGCCCGCTTCCTCGGCGAGGTCGAACCAGATCTCGTCCGACGCGCGCTCGCCCGATCCCTTCCACGCGGCGCGCGCCGCCGCCTTCTGCTCGGCCATCGCCGCGTCGAAGCCGGCGCGGTCGACCGCGAGACCTTGCGCGCGCAACGCATCCTCGGTCAGGTCGTAGGGAAAACCGAACGTGTCGTAGAGCTTGAACGCGGTAGCTCCGGGCAGCGTGTCGCCCGCGCCCATCGTCCGCGTCGTCTCGTCGAGCAGGCGCAGCCCGTTGGCGAGCGTCTGGCGGAAGCGCGTCTCCTCGAGCCGCAGCGTCTCCTCGATCAAAGGCTGCGCACGGACCAGCTCGGGGAAGGCCGCGCCCATCTCCGCGACGAGCGCGGGAACGAGGCGGTGCATCAGCGGATCGGCGCTGCCGAGCAGGTGCGCATGGCGCATCGCGCGGCGCATGATCCGGCGCAGGACATAGCCCCGGCCCTCGTTGGCCGGCAGCACGCCGTCGGCGACGAGGAAGCCCGCCGCGCGCAGATGATCGGCGATGACGCGGTGGCTCGCCTGATTGTCGCCGGTCGTCGCGGTGCGGGTCAGCTCGCCCGACGCGGCGATCAGCGCCTTGAACGTGTCGGTGTCGTAATTGTCGTGGACACCCTGGAGCACCGCGGCGATCCGCTCGAGCCCCATGCCCGTGTCGATCGACGGGCGTGGCAGATCGCGGCGGTTGGCGCCGTCGACCTGCTCGTATTGCATGAACACGAGGTTCCAGATCTCGACGAAGCGGTCGCCGTCCTCGTCCGCGCTGCCGGGCGGGCCGCCGGGGATATGATCGCCGTGGTCGAAGAAGATTTCGGAGCAGGGGCCGCACGGGCCGGTGTCGCCCATCGCCCAGAAATTGTCGGAGGTCGGAATGCGGATGATCCGGCGCTCGGGCAAACCGGCGATCTTGCGCCACAGGTCGAACGCCTCGTCGTCGGTGTGATAGACCGTCACCGTCAGGCGATCGGCAGCGATGCCCCATTCCCTGGTGATCAGGTTCCACGCGAGCGCGATCGCGCGTTCCTTGAAATAATCGCCGAACGAGAAATTGCCGAGCATCTCGAAGAAGGTATGGTGGCGCGCGGTGTAGCCGACATTGTCGAGATCGTTGTGCTTGCCGCCGGCGCGGACGCATTTCTGTGACGAGGTGGCGGTGCTGTACGGCCGCGTCTCGAGCCCGGTGAACACGTTCTTGAACGGCACCATCCCGGCGTTGACGAACATCAGGGTGGGATCGTTGTGCGGCACCAGCGGCGCCGACGGGACGATATTGTGCCCCTCGCTACCGAAAAAGTCGAGGAACGAGCGGCGGATGTCGTTGGTCGAGGTCATCGGCTGGACTTAGGCGAGCGACGGGCTGTTGCAAAGGTCAGGCATAGGCATAGGGGCCGCCGGCGGCGAGCGCGGCCTGATAGGCGGGACGCGCGTGGATGCGTTGAAGCCATTCCTGCAGGTGCGGATAACGCGCGTCGAGCCCGGCGCGGCCGCGCGCGGCCTCGAGCGGGAAGCTCATCATCACGTCGGCGGCGGTGAACTCCGCCCCGGCGAACCAGTGGCGCTGCGCCAATTCGGCGTCGAGCCAGTGAAGATGGACCGCGAACATCGCCGTCAGCTGACGGACGGCGACCCGGCCCAGCAGGGGAATGCGTCCGGCGACCAAAATCGCGAATAAAGGCGGCATCAATGAGCCCTCGGCATAATGGAGGAAGTGCGTCCAGCGCAACGCTTCGTCACGCGCCGCCGGCGGGCCGAGCCGCCCGCCGGCCCTGGGGACGAGATATTCGACGATCGCGCCGGTCTCGGGGAGAACGAGGCCGGCGTCGCGATCCTCGATCAGCGGCGACTTGCCGAGCGGGTGGATCTTGCGCAGCGCCGGGGGCGCCAGCATCGTCTTGGGGTCGCGCTTGTAGCGCCGCACCTCATACGGCAGGCCGAGCTCTTCGAGCAGCCACAGGATGCGCTGCGAACGGCTGTTCTCGAGATGGTGGACGATGATGGTCATGAGAGGCTCCGGCGACGGGCTCCCTCCCTACGTCATTCCCGCGCAGGCGGGAATCCATAAACCCAGCGGGTGCGCTTCATTCCCGGCGGGTCGCCAATATGGATCCCCGCCTGCGTGGGGATGACGGCAGAAGGGGAAAGCCCCCCACCGCTCAACCTCAGATATCGTCGTCCTCGCTCGGACCGGCCATCAGCGCCTCGGCGACGTCGGCGGTCTTGCCG
>CAXSHP010000061.1:0-8204 GCA_964236935.1 uncultured Sphingomonadaceae bacterium | reverse complement strand
CCGCCTCGAGCCGGGTCATGAGCTCCGGATTTTCGGTGAGGTAGGTCTTCGCATTCTCGCGGCCCTGGCCGATGCGGATCGAATCGTAGCTGAACCAGGCGCCCGATTTCTCGACGATGCCTGCCTTCACGCCGAGATCGAGGATCTCGCCGACCTTCGACACGCCCTGGCCGTACATGATGTCGAACTCGACCTGCTTGAACGGCGGGGCGACCTTGTTCTTGACGACCTTCACCCGCGTGGTGTTGCCGACGATGTCGTCGCGATCCTTGATCTGGCCGGTGCGGCGGATGTCGAGGCGTACCGAAGCATAGAATTTGAGCGCGTTGCCGCCGGTGGTCGTCTCCGGATTGCCGTACATCACGCCGATCTTCATCCGCAGCTGGTTGATGAAGATGACGATGCAGCGCGAGCGACTGATCGATCCGGTCAGCTTGCGCAGCGACTGCGACATCAGCCGCGCCTGCAAGCCCACGTGGCTGTCGCCCATCTCACCCTCGATCTCCGCCCGCGGCACCAGCGCGGCGACCGAATCGATCACCAGCACGTCGATCGCGTTCGAGCGCACCAGGGTATCGGTGATCTCGAGCGCCTGCTCGCCGGTGTCGGGCTGCGACACGATCAGCTCGTCGATATTGACCCCGAGCTTCTTGGCGTAGACCGGATCGAGCGCGTGCTCGGCGTCGACGAACGCCGCGGTGCCGCCCATCTTCTGCGCCTCGGCGATGACATGGAGCGCGAGCGTGGTCTTGCCCGAGCTTTCCGGCCCGTAGATCTCGACCACCCGCCCGCGCGGCAGCCCGCCGATGCCCAGCGCGATGTCGAGCCCGAGCGATCCGGTGGAGATCGCTTCGATCTCGATCGCCTCGCGCGAGCCCAGCTTCATCGCCGAGCCCTTGCCGAACGCGCGGTCGATCTGCGCGAGCGCCGCCTCGAGGGCCTTCTGCCGATCAGTGCTCGCCATCTTGTCCCCGGAATCGATCAGTTTGAGTGCGGTGGCCATGCTGCTGTCCCTTCGTAGATCGCCGCTGTCGACGCTTCAACCGAGCGCGTGCGTACCAGCAATGTTCTGTTGGAACAAGAGGAGAACTCAAGTCGGTTTCACTCGAGCAAGTCGATGCATTGCTGGACCCCGTCCAGCGTGAACGGTTTCGCCAGCACCGGCGCGTCGCCATGGCGGGACGGCGCGGGTTCGACGTGTCCCCCGGTGGCGAGCACGAACGGCAGGCTGCGATCGGCGAGCGCATCGGCCACCGGCCAGCTCGCCTCGCCGCCGCGCAGGTGGACGTCGAGGATCGCAAGATCGAACCCGCCGTCCGCGACGCGATCGAGCGCCGCGACGACATTGTCGACCGTTCCGACGACATCATGCCCGAGCGAATCGAGGAAATCCTCGAGGATCATCGCGATCAGCGGTTCGTCTTCGATGATCAGGATCGAGCGGGGGCGCGGCATCTCCGTCGCGCATTAAGGGCAACATGCTGTTCCGCCAAATATTATTTCGGCGGCACACCGATTCCGGCGAGCGCGTCGCGCGCCGCCGCGGCGAGCTGGTCGACCGAGAACGGCTTGGGCAGGAACGCGACGCGGTCGATGTCGATCGAGCGGCGCAATTGCTCCTCGGCATAGCCCGACATGAACAGCACCGGCATGTCGGGAAAGCGCACGCGTGCCTCACGCACCATCGTCGGCCCGTCCATCGCCGGCATGACCACGTCGGAGATGAGCAGATCGAACGGCTCCGCGCCGTCCTCGCCGCCGATCGCACCGAGGATCTCGAGCGCTTCCTCGCCGTTGGCCGCGGTGCGCACGGTATAGCCCTGGCGGGTCAGCGCGCGTTCGGCGATCACGCGGACCATGTCCTCGTCCTCGACGATCAGGATGTTGCCGGTGCCCCACAGCTCGCCGGGCTTGTCCTTGACCGGGGGCGGGACGGCATCGGCCTTGGGATCGGCGCGATGGACCGGCAGGTAGAGGACGAAGCTGGTCCCCTCCCCGATCGTCGAATCGGCGAAGATAAACCCGCCCGATTGCTTGACGATGCCATAGACGGTCGACAGGCCGAGCCCGGTGCCCTTGCCGACCTCCTTGGTGGTGAAGAAGGGTTCGAAGATCTTGCCGAGGATTTCGGGCGGGATGCCGATGCCGGTGTCGGTGACGCTGAGCGCGGTATAATCGTCGACCGGCAGGATATCGCTGCCCAGCCGCCGCACCTCGGACTTGTCGACCGCGAAGGTCTGCAGCGTCAGCGTGCCGCCCATCGGCATCGCGTCGCGCGCGTTGACCGCGAGATTGACGATGACCTGTTCGAGCTGCCCCGGATCGGCGCGCACCGCGCCGAGGTTGCGACCGTGCTTGATCGTCAGCGTCATCGATTCGCCGAGCAGCCGCTTGAGCAGGTTCGACACCTCCGACACGACGTCGGGCAGCTGGAGGATCTGCGGGCGCAGCGTCTGCTGGCGCGAGAAAGCGAGCAACTGCCGCGTCAGCCCGGCGGCGCGGTTCGAATTGAGCCGGATCTGCTGGATGTCGTCATAGTCGCTGTCGCCCGGCGTGTGGCGCAGCAATACGAGGTCGCAATGGCCGATGATCGCGGTCAGGATATTGTTGAAATCGTGCGCGACCCCTCCGGCGAGCTGGCCGACCGCCTGCATCTTGGTCGCCTGCGCGACCTGCCGCTTGAGCCGATTCTCCTCGCTATTGTCCTTGAGGCTGAGCAGGATCGTCGCATCGCCGAGCCCGCTCGCGCCGGCCAGCGTCAGCGCCACCGGCTCGTCGGGACGATGCTTCAGCCGGATCGCGAGATCGCCGGGGATCGCCTGCCCCCCGGCGGCTTTCTGGCCGAGCGCGAAGCGGCGCACGGTGTCGGCGACGGCGGCCTTGTCCTCCTTGACCACCAGATCGCTCGGATAGATCGGCTCGTCCTCGTCGACCAGCGCGGCGGCGCGGCGGAACGCCTTGTTGAGAAACAGGAAGCGCCCGTCGCGATCGGCCAGCGCCAGCCCGAGCGGCAGCATCGCCAGCAGGCCGTGGAGATTGACCGCCGCGGCGGCGGCCGCCGCCTCGTTCTTGTCGCTGGCGCCTTCGTCGAGCAGGATCACGAGCGAAGCGGTGGCGTCGTCGTCGGCCGAGATCGGCAGCTGGATCAGCCGGAGGCGCCCGCCGCGATCGCCCTCGGCGGCGAAGCGCACGCCGTCGTCCTCGTCGGTCTCGAGCAGGCCGATCAGCTCGCGTCCCTCGAGCGCGGCGTCGGGGCGGCCGATCGCGCGCTGGGCGAAGACGCGATTGGCGGCGATCAGCCGGCCGCCGTCGTCGACCAGCGCGATCATCACGCCCGCCTCGCCCAGCCGATCGCCGCCCGGGCCGCCGATCAGCCGGTGTGCCTCCGCGGTGAGATCGAGCGTGGCGCCGCGCCGCATCCGCCACACCAGATGGTCGTCATGGGTGCCCGCGCGCGTCACGACGAGATCGAAGTTGCCGCGTTCGGCGCGGACAGCGCGCACCGTCGCCGTGCCGTCGCGCCAGGCCGCGCGTCCGGCCTCGGCGAGCATGCGGACGACCGGCCCCGCAAGCGGGAGATTGGGCGGGGGCGCATAGCCGCCGAACCAGTCGGCAAAGCTCTGGTTCGCGCAGACCAGATGACCCGACGCATCGGTCAGCGCCACCGCCTGCCCGTCGTTCTCGGCCAACGCGCGCAGCAGCGCGCGGTCGAGCTCCAGCGGCGCGGCGGTCGCCGCCTGGCGGAAGTGCGCGGCCAGCAGCACGATCGCGACGATGGCGGCGAAGATCGCGCCGAACGCGGCGGCGAACAGCGCCTGCCCGAGCGCCCAGAACAGCAGCATCGCCGACGACAGCCCGACCGCGCCGACCACGATGACGACGAGCGGATCGGGCAGGCGACGCGGCACCTCGGCGAAGGGGGTGGAAGATGAGGCCATCGCCTGCCTCTCCCTCCGCGCCGCTGCGCCGTCAAGCGGCGCAGCGGCACTTATGGCGTCAGCCGCGATCCCTCATCAACCGGCCCTGCTCGCGTTTCCAGTCGCGATCCTTCTCGGTGTCGCGCTTGTCGTGGAGCTTCTTTCCCTTGGCGAGCGCGAGCTCGACCTTGGCGCGGCCGCGGCTGTTGAAATAGATCGAGAGCGGGATCAGGGTCATTCCCTCGCGCCCGACGCCGATCCGCATCTTCTTGATCTCGCGCTCGTGGAGCAGCAGCTTGCGCGGGCGCTTGGGCTCGTGATTGTGGCGGTTGCCGAAATGATATTCGGGGATGTTGGCGTTGATCAGCGAGACCTGATCGTCCTTCACCTCGGCATAGCTCTCGGCGATCGATCCCTCGCCGAAGCGCAGCGACTTCACCTCGGTCCCGGTCAGCGCGATCCCCGCCTCGAAGAAATCCTCGAGGAAATATTCGTAGCGCGCGCGCCGATTCTCCGCGACGACTTTGGTCTTCTCGAATTCGGTCGGACGCGGACGCGCCATTACAATCCTACCATCCCGTTCGGGCTGAGCCTGTCGAAGCCCTCTACTTCTCTTGCGCCGCAGGAAGGAAAGCCCTTCGACAGGCTCAGGGCGAATGGGTTTCGCGTCTCACCCACGATCAGGCCAATCCCGCAAGCGCCAGCGCCGCGTCCACCGCCGCCCGGCTCTCCGCGGACGGCGGCGTCATCGGCAGGCGCAGCTCGATCGGGAAATCGGGCCGTACCCGGCTCAGCGCATATTTGGTCGGCCCCGGCGACGCATCGGTGAACAGCGCCGCGTGAAGCGGATAAAGCCGGTCCTGCAGCGCCAGCGCCTCGGCCCAGCGCCCGTCGAGGCATGCCGCCTGGAATTCGGCGCACAGCCGCGGCGCGACGTTGGCGGTGACCGAGATGCACCCTGCCCCGCCCATCGCCATGATACCCAGCGCCATGTCGTCGTTGCCCGACAGCTGGCAGAAGTCCGCGCCGCACGCGAGCCGCTGCGCCGTAACCCGCGCGACCACGCCCGACGCATCCTTGATCCCGACGATCGAGGGGATTTCGGCGAGCCGGGCGAGCGTCTCGACCGCGATGTCGGTCACCGTGCGCGAGGGCACGTTGTAAATGATGATCGGCAGGTCGCAGCGCTCGGCGAGGAAGGTGAAGTGCGCGATCAGCCCCGCCTGCCCGGGCCGGTTGTAATAAGGCAGCACGACCAGCGCCGCCGCCGCCCCCGCCGCCTGGGCATGCTGCATGTGAACCAGCGCGACCGCGGTGTCGTTCGATCCGCAGCCCGCGATCACCGGCACGCGCCCGCCCGCCTGATCGACGCACACCGCGACGATATGATCATGCTCCTCGACCGTCATCGTCGCCGATTCGCCGGTCGTGCCGCACGGCACCAGCGCGCTGCTGCCCTCGGCGACCTGCCAGTCGACGAAGGCGCGGAACGCAGCCTCGTCGAACGCACCGTTGCGAAAGGGACTCACCAGAGCCGGGATCGACCCGCGGAACATCACTCTCTCCTTCACCCGGACGGAACGACGCGGCATAGTGCGGCGATGAACGATGTACCCGGCACGTTCAGGGCCTGATAAGGACGCTCGGCGCAAGATGTCCAGCATGCTCAAGCGCGTGATCCCCGCCAGCGCCCTGTTCGCTTCGGTGGCGATGGCGGCGACCTATCAGGTGGGCGTGCCCCAGCTCGCCACCCCGCCCCTGGTCTATGCCCCCGCCACGACCCCGCTGGCGCCGCCGATCCGCCCGGCGATCGACGATCCCGCGATCGCCGCCGGCATCGCCGAGTGGGACCGGCTGCGCCAGAGCGACCGCTACGCTTTCTCCGCATATGCGGCGTTTCTTCTCGCCCACCAGGGCTGGCCCGGCGAGGCCGCGCTGCGCCGCGCCGCCGAGCGCGCGATCGCGCCCGACATGGAATCTCCCGCGCAGGTCGCGGCGCTGCTCACCCGCGATCCGCCGTTGACCAACGTCGGCCGCGCGCGCCTCGCCGACGCGCTGCTCGCCCTCGGCCGGATCGACGAGGCCCGCGCCGCGGCGCGCGCGGCATGGACCGGCGGCGCGCTGTCGAGCGACGACGAGGCGCGCCTGCTCGGCCGCTTCGGGGGCGCGCTCGGCCCGGCCGATCACGACCGGCGGATGGAGCGCCTGCTATGGGACGGCGCGACCGCCGCCGCCGCGCGTCAGCTCGTCTGGACCAGCGCCACGCGCCGCCCGACCTATGCCGCCCGCCTCGCGCTCCAGCTGCGCCAGCCCGACGCCGATGCGCAGGCGCGCGCGCTCGGCCCGGAAGCCGACGGCGATGCGGGCTTCGCCGTCGATCGTGTCCACTGGCTGCGCGACACCGGGCAGAGCGCGGTCGCGCGCGCCTATCTGGCCCAGCCCCGGCTGCTGCGCGGTTCGCCGTTCGATGCCGAGAAATGGCTCGAGACCTTGCTCGAGACGGCGCGCGCCGCCGCCGCCGATCAGCAGTGGAACCTCGCCTGGACGATCGCCTCGCAGGTCGACAGCGCCTTCCCGGCCGGCACCTCGGTGCGCGATCGCACTTTGGGCGAGCGTGACGATTACACCAGCCTCGCCTGGCTCGCGGGCACCACCGCGCTCCAGAAGCTCGGCCGCCCCGCCGACGCGATCGGGATGTTCCGCCGCTACGCGCTCGCCGCCAAATCGCCCCAGACGCAGGCGAAGGGCTTCTACTGGGCCGGCCGCGCCGCGCAGGCGGCCGGGCGCAGCGCCGAAGCCGCGGACTATTTCGGCCAGGCGGCGACGCATTTCGATCAATTCTACGGCCAGCTCGCCGCCGAGCGGATCGGCGTGCCCGTCCCCGCCCCGGCGCCGCCCCAGCTCGTCTCGATCGGCCCGGCCGACCGCGCGGCGTTCAACGCCTCGGAGCTCGTCCGCGCCGCGCGCTGGCTCGGCCAGTCGGGCAGTTGGCAGGATCAGTCGCTGTTCGTCCGCGCGATCGCGGCCTCGGTCGAGCGCGACACCGATCATCTGCTCGCCGCCGAGCTCGCGCGCGACATCGCCCGGCCCGATCTCGGCGTGATGGTGGCGCGCGCCGCGCGTTACGACGGATCGAGCGATTATGTCCGTTCGGGCTTCCCCCAGGTCCCGGTCCCCGCATCGCTCAGCTATGATTGGACGATGATCCACGCGATCATGCGCCAGGAAAGCCAGTTCGATCGCGAAGCGGTGAGCCATGCCGGCGCGCGCGGGATGATGCAGCTGATGCCCGGCACCGCGCGCGAGCAGGCCGGCAAATCGGGGCTCCCGTACGAATATATGCGGCTGACCAGCGATCCCACCTACAACATGACGCTCGGCACCGGCTATTTCGGCCGGATGATGGATCAGTTCTCGGGCAGCTACGTGCTGTCGGTCGCCGCCTACAATGCCGGGCCGGGCAACGTCCGCAAGTGGCTCGCGGCGAACGGCGATCCGCGCATGCCCGGCGTCGACGTGATCGACTGGATCGAGGCGATCCCGCTGAGCGAGACGCGCGGCTATGTCCAGCGCGTGCTCGAGAATGCGGTGGTCTACGATCTGCTCAACCCGGAGCGTGCGCGCATGCTGACGCAGCACCGGCTGACCGCCTATCTCGGCCAGCGCAACGCCGGCTGCGGCGGTCTGGTCCTGGCCTCGCTGCCCCGGCCGGGCTGCTGACCCTGGACCGTCCGAACTATATCACGCCGCGCGGCTATGCCCGCCTGCGTGCGCAATATGCCGCGCTGTTCGAGATCGAGCGGCCCAAGCTGGTCGAGACGATCAGCTGGGCCGCGGGCAACGGCGACCGTTCGGAGAACGGCGACTATCTGTACGGCAAGAAGCGCCTGCGCGAGATCGATCGCCTGCTCGACCGGCTGTCGAAGCGAATGGCGGCGGCCAAGGTGGTCGATCCGGCGGCGCAGCCCGATCGCGCGCGGATCTGGTTCGGCGCGACGGTGACGGTGGTCGACGACAGCGAGGTCGAGCGGACGCTGACGCTGGTCGGCGACGACGAGATCGACACCGAAGCGGGCCTGATCAGCTGGCGCTCGCCGCTGGGCACGGCGCTCAAGGGCGCTGTGGTGGGCGATGTGCGGCGGGTGACGCTGCCCGGCGGGGTGCGCGCGCATGAGGTGATCAGGGTGGAGTATCCCGGACCCTAAATCGTCACCCCCGCGAAGGCGGGGGTCCAGCCCCTAACAAAGAGTCCTGGTCTGGTCTGGACCCCCGCCTTCGCGGGGGAAC
>CAXSHP010000060.1:0-13518 GCA_964236935.1 uncultured Sphingomonadaceae bacterium | reverse complement strand
CGGCGCTCGACGGGCTAGTGCGCGCGTTCGTCGGCGCGGGCGGCCGGCTGGTGATGGGCAGCCACTGGCAGCTGCCCGACGATTTCAACGCGACGCGCACCTTGATCAACGGGCTGTTCAGCGCGCCGCCGGGGACTTCGGTGGCGGATGCGCTGCGCACGGCGCAGGTCCAACTGATGGACAACGCCGAGACCTCGCACCCCTATTATTGGGCTGGCTTCGCCGTCGTCGGCGACGGCTCTCAGCCGGTGCTGCGGCCTCAGCGTTCCGCGGCGAAATGAGGGTGACGACGCCGTTCTAGGAGCCGCGCGATGACCGCCGGGCTGCGCCGGGCTTTGCGTCGCATCGGCGCGCTGCGGCTCGCCGGAACGCTGCTCGTGCTGCTCGCGGCCATGCTGTTCGCGCGCGACAGCTGGTCGATCGCCCTCGCCAGCGACGCCGAGCGCGCGCTGTACGACGTGCGCGCGCTGCTCGCGGCGCATCACGTCGACCAGGACGACCGCATCGTTCTCGTCGTCTACACCGACGAGACGCTCGCGGCGACCGGCAAGCGCTCTCCGCTCGACCGCAAGCTGCTCGGCGATGCGCTGCGGCGGATCGACCGGCTCGGCGCCAAGGCGATCGGCATCGATATCCTGATCGATCAGCCGCAGCCCGAGGACCCCGGGCTGGTCGCGGCGTTCCGCACGCTGCACACGCCGACCTTTCTGGCCTTCGCGTCGAACGCGACCAACGCCACGTTCATGCGCACCTGGCAGGAGGAATTTCTCAGCCGCCTGCTCCACAGCCTCGCGCCGGGCAACGTCCGACCCGCGAGCATCCGGATCGAGGCCGACAGCGACGACGTGATGCGCAGCTGGCCCGATCAGCCGCCTTCGCTTCCGCCCTTGCTCGCCAACGCGCTGAGCCCGGCCCACCCCGAGTTCCGCGATTATCACGGCAGCATCGACTATCGCCTGCCGCGCGTCGAGGATCGGCCGGTGTTCGCCTCGCTGCCGATCGATCTGTTCGCCAGCGACGAGGGTGCCGCGGCGCTGGCGGATGCGATCCGCGGCCGCTACATCCTTATCGGCGGCGACATTTCCGACGTCGACCAGTTCGAGACCCCGGCGACCCGCCTGACCAACCAGACCACCACCGGCCTCGAGGTCCATGCCCAGCTGCTCGCTCAATTGCTCGACGGGCGCCTGCTGCCGCCGATCGCGCCGTGGGCGCTCTGGCTGCTCGCCGCGCTGGTCGTGATCGCCGGCGCGCTGACCGCGATGGTCGACGTGCGGCTGTGGCTGCTGGCGCTGATCCTGCTCGCGCAGACGGCGTTCTTCGTCGCGCTGCCCTTCCTGATGGCGCGGCGGGGGATCGACACGCAGGGGCTGCCGATGTTCGGCTGGGGCGTCGGCTGGGTGCTGGCCTATGCCGCGGTCGGCACCGCGGCCCGCTCGGTCGGATCGCAGCAGCGGCGCTTCGCCCAATCGGCGTTGGGCAAATATCTGCCGGTCGACATCGCCAACCAGATCATGCGCGATCCCGATCGGCTCGCGCTCCACGGCGAGAAACGCGAGATCTACGCCTTGTTCAGCGATCTCGAGGGCTTCACCAAGCTGTCCCACGCGATCGCGCCCGAAATGGTCGCGACCCTGCTCAACCGCTATCTCGATACGCTCAGCGACATCGTGCTCGATCATGGCGGGACGATCGACAAGTTCGTCGGCGACGCGGTCGTCGCCTTCTGGGGCGCGCCGATCGCCCGGCCCGACGATGCCGATCGCGCAGTCAAAGCGGCGGTGGCGATGTATCAGGCGGGCGAGCGCTTCCGCCGCGACGCGCCCCCGGGCGTCCCCCCGCTCGGCTGCACCCGCGTCGGGCTCCATCACGGCGAGGCGATCGTCGGCAATTTCGGCGGCGAGGGCCGGATCCAATATACCGCGCTCGGCGACAGCATGAACACCGCCGCGCGGCTCGAGAGCGCCAACAAGCACCTCAAGACGACCGTGCTCGTCTCCGCCGCCGCCGCCAGCCGGTCGACGCTCGATATCTTCCGCCCGATCGGCCGCGTCGTCGTCAGCGGGCGGGCGACCCCGATCGAATTGTTCGAACCTGTGCCCGACATCACAGCGCAGCAGCGCGAAGCGCTTAGGACATGGGTTGCGCAGTTCGATGCGGGCGACCGCGAGGCGCTCGACGAACTGGCCGGATATGCCGTTGACCACCCCGACGATGCCGCCATGGCCAACCTGGTGTATCGTCTGAAGCAGATCGAACCCGGAGGAAGCTATGTCCTGGATCAGAAATAGTAAGCGCGCCGCGATCGCCGCCGCCGCGCTGGCCGCCGCGTCCGCCAGCGCCGGTACGCTGGTGGTGCGTTCCTCCGGCCCGACGGCCAGAAGCTATCCGCCGGGCATGGCGCTGACGGACCAGCAGAAGATCGTGCTCAAGGCCAACGATCAGGTCATCATCCTCGACGGCCGCGGCACGCGCACGTTGAAGGGGCCGGGCGTGTTCGACACCACGGTGTCGTCGGCGGCCAGCTCCGATTCGCGCACGACGTTCGCCGCGTTGGTGTCGCAGCGGACCGAGCGGCGGGCGCGGATCGGGGCGGTGCGCTCGGTCACCGGCCTGTCGGCGCCGCGCAATCCGAACATCTGGTATGTCGACATCGAACGCAGCGGCGCGGTGTGCGTCGCCGATCCGGCCGCGCTGACCCTGTGGCGCCCCGACATGACCCGCGAGGCGCAGGTCAAGATCACGCGCAGGGCGGACGGACGCAGCGCGACGATCGCGTGGACGAAGGGCCAGTCGGCCCAGGGCTGGCCGGCGGACTTCGCGGTGACCGACGGCGGGGAATATCAGCTCTCCTGGGCAGGCGCGGCGCAGCCGACCAACCTCCGTTTCGTCCTGCTCGGCCCGCGTCAGGAAGGGCTGGAGAGCACCGCTGCCGAGTTGATCGGGAGAGGCTGCAGCGCACAGCTCGATCTGCTGGTCGAGACGCTGGCGGTGCCCGACGGAGCCATCCCTGCGGGCTGATCGAACCCGTTCCATCGGGGGGCGTTTGCCCTTGAACCAACGGGGCTTGGCTGATAGCCCTGACGGCACGAAAGCGCTTCAATAGTGCGGCTTTATCGAGGCGGAGCAGAAGTCGTCGCTTCGATCGATTGCTCCGTGCGGCGGAACACGGGGTAAAACGCGCGGCGAGGTCGATAGCCGGGCGCATGGGGGGGATATATGGCATCCAGAGCGGGATCGTGTCTGCTGGCGGGGGTGGCGCTGTCGATCGTCGCCGCCGCGCCCGCCGCGGCCCAGAACGTGCCGGTGCCGTCGGTCACCAGCGTCGCGCCGACGCGCGAAGAGATCAATCGCATTCCCGAAGGCACGACGCCCCGCCCGCCCTCGCGCCTCACGGTCGACGGCGGCGTCGAGCGCGCGCCCTGCCCGCTCGCCGATCCGCGCTTCGCCGACGTCACGGTGACGTTGAGCGACGTCCAGTTCGATAATCTCCGCGTCGTCTCGAAGGATGTACTGCGCCCGGCCTACGCCGATTTCCTCGGCAAGACCGTGCCGATCGCCGCGGTGTGCGAAATCCGCGATGCCGCCGCCACAATCCTGCGCCGCGAAGGCTATCTCGCCGCCGTCCAAGTGCCGGCGCAGAAGATCGCGAACGGGGTCGTGCGGCTCGACGTGCTGATGGCCAAGCTGGTCGCGATCCAGGTGCGCGGCGACGCCGGCAAGTCGGAGCGGCTGATCGCGTCGTACCTCGATCATCTCACGCGCGCCGAGGTGTTCAATCAGAAGGACGCCGAGCGCTATCTGCTGCTCGCGCGCGATCTGCCGGGGTTCGACGTGCGCCTTACGTTGCGCCCCGCCGGAACGGTGCCGGGCGAGGTGATCGGCCAGGTCAGCGTGATTCGCCAGCCGTTCACGATCGACGCCAACATCCAGAATTACGGCGCGCGCAGCGTCGGGCGGTTCGGCGGGCTAGTGCGCGCCGAAGCCTATGACGTGCTCGGCCTCGGCGACCGGCTGAGCCTCGGCTTCTTCTCGACCGCCGATTTCGATGAGCAGCAGGTCGTTCAGGGCGGCTATGAATTCCGGCTCGGCGGCGAAGGCCTGACCGTCGCGAGCCGCGTGACCTACGCCTGGACCCACCCCGACGTTGGCACGCTCGATCTTGCCTCGCATACGCTGGTCGCCTCGGGCGAGGTGCGCTATCCGTTCATCCGGAGCCAGTCGGTCAACCTGCGCGGCGCGTTCGGCTTCGATCTGATCGACCAGGATCTCCGCACCGCCGGCACCGATCTGTCGCGCGATCGCCTGCGCGTCCTCTTCCTGCGCGGCGAATATGAGACGGTCGATCCGGCGAGTGTCCAGGGCGTCGGCGGCTATTCGGTCGGCGCGCCGCGCTGGCGGCTGGCCGGCGCGCTCGAGCTGCGGCGTGGCCTCGCGATCTTCGATGCGAGCGATCGCTGCGGCGCGCCGCCGTGCAATTCGCCCGGACCGAGCCGGGTCGAGGGCGATCCAACCGCAACGGTGTTTCGCATCAGCGCCGAGGGCGAGTTCCGGCCGGTGCCGAACATTGCCTTCGTGCTGACGCCGAGCGCGCAATATGCCCGCCATCCGCTGTTCAGCTACGAAGAATATTCGGGCGGCAATTATACCGTCGGGCGGGGCTACGATCCCGGCACGATCATCGGCGACAGCGGGATCGGCGTGCAGGCCGAGCTTCGCCTCGGCCAGCCCAGCCCGAACAGCCTGACCGACCTGGCATTCCAGCCTTACGCGTTCGTCGATGCCGCCTGGGTGTGGAATCACGACTCCAATTTCGACGGTCTCAATCCGCAGCGGCTCGTCTCGGCCGGCGGGGGCGTGCGCGCCGCTTATGGCTCGCGCGCGGATCGACCTGACGGTGGCCGTGCCGCTCGAGCGGGCCGGCTTCGCCACGCGCCGCGGCGACGTGCGCTTCCTGATGTCGTTGACGACGAAATTGTGGCCGTGGGACGCCCGCTGAGGGCTGGAGGATCAAGAACATGCGTGGCACGATCGATCGGGCGCAGAACATGACGGCGAAGCGGCTCCGCAGCCCGTTGATGTCGAGCTGCGCGCTCGCCGCCGCGCTGCTCGTCGCCGGGCACGTCCGCCAGGCCCATGCCCAGGCGTTCAACGCGGTCAATCCGACGCCGACGCAGGCCGGCGCCACCGTCACCACCACGAGCAGCACCTCGACGACGGTCGATGTCACCGCCGCCCAGGCGATCATCGACTGGCAGCCCAACGGCGCCGCGCTCGCCGCCAACAACGGGACGGGCACCGTCGATTTCATGCCCGCCGGCCGCTCGATCACGTTCGAGAGCGGCTACGGTTATTCGGGCGGTTACACCGTGCTCAATCGCATCGACACGACGACGCCGCTGACCCGCCCGATCGGGCTCGACGGCCTGATCACCAGCACGGTCAACGGCCAGCGCGGCGGCGCGGTCTGGTTCTACAGCCCCGGCGGGATCATCGCCGGCGCGAACTCGATCTTCAACGTCGGCAGCCTCGTCCTCACCGCCAACGCGATCGACACGACGGGCGGGCTGTTCAGCCCGGGCGGCTCGATCCGCTTCCGGGGCATCGCGGGCAGCAGCTCGGCGGTGACGATCGACAACGGCGCGCAGCTCAATCTCACCTCCGCCAACGCCTATCTCGCGGTGGTCGCGCCGGTCGTAATCCAGCGCGGGGCGGTCGATATCAATGGCTCGGCCGCCTATGTCTCGGCCGAGCGGGTCGACATCACCGTCGGCAGCAACCTGTTCAACATCAGCGTTCTCTCCGGCTTCGGATCGGACGGCGATCCGGACGGCGCGACCGTCGACGGCAAGCGGGTCACCATCGATCATAGCGGCAGCACCACCAGCACGGTCGCGGCCACCGGCGCGACCGACGACCGCCGCATCTATTTCGTCGCCGTGCCGAAGAACGATGCGATCACGATGCTCGTCAGCGGCACGCTCGGCTATCCCGCCGCGACCACCGCGGGCGTCGAGAACGGCCAGGTGATCCTGGCGGCCGGGCAAAGCGTGTTCGGCAACTCCTTCGGCTCGATCACCGCGACCGACGCGAGCCTGCGCATCACCGGCGGCACGATCACTTCGCGGGTCAACGCCTTCGCGCTGAACCAGGCCGCGATCGACAGCTCCACCGGCAACCAGACGATCACCGGCCAGGTCGATCTGACCGCAGACGACGCCGAAATCCACGCCCGCGCCGGCCGCACCGTCACGATCACGGGCAACACGACGGTACGCGGCGCGGGACGCGATCCGTCGACCGCGGGCCAGGCGCGGGCGACCGTCGACGCCGGCGGCACGCTGACCATCAACGGCGATCTGCTCCTCGATGCGAACGGCGACGGCTTCTTCGAGAGCGGCTACGGCTCGCTCCCCGCCACCGCGGGCACGGGCGGGACCGCGGCGCTCGCCGTCACCGGCGCCGGTGCCTCGGCGACGGTCACCGGCAATCTGACGGTGCGGGCCATCGGGACCGGTGGCGGCGGCAACGTCAGCCGCGGCGCGCTCGGCACCGGCGGCGACGCCAGCATCCTGGCGAGCGGGGGAGGCACCGCCAGCGTCGGCGACAGCAGCAACGTTGCCGCCGACGGCATCGGCGGAAACGGCGGCGGAAACGGCGTCGGCGGAACCTCCTCGGTCGTTGCCGATGGCGGAACGCTCGATGCCCACAGTCTCTTTGTATCGGCCGGCGGCGGCGGTGGCGGGCAAGGCAACGGGCTGGTCAGCGGCATCGGCACCGGCGGAACGGCAACGGTTTCGGCCCGCAGCGCGGGAGATATCACATCGATCGGCCTGGTCTCCGTTCAGGCGAGCGGCACCGGCGGCGCCGGGACGAGCGCCGACGGCGGAGCGGGCCGCGCCGGCGATGCGGCGCTGCTCGCCGATAATGCGACCTTCGCCGCAAGCGGCCTCGTCTATGTCGGCGGGGCCGGACAAGGCGGCCAAAGCACCGACGGCAACGGCGGCACCGGCCTCGGGGGCACCGCTGCGCTGACTGCCAGGGCCGGCGGGAGCATCAGCCTGAACGGCAGCATACTCGTCAACTACCCGGGTTTCGGCAACGCGCCCACCAGTGCTTTGGTGGTGAGCCAGGGGCTTGGTGGGGCCAGTACGAACGGCAACGGCGGATCGGGGGCCGGCGGCACCGCCTCGATTGTCGCGGACAGCGGGACGGTGACGAGCCTGTCGACGACAGGTGTGGACGCCTTTGGCGGCGGCGGTGTCTCGCAAAACGGCACGGGCGGCATCGGCACCGGCGGCATCGCCTCGCTCTCCGCCGTCAACGGCTCCATCACCAGCCAAGGCAATCTTTTCATCAACGCCGAAGCGGGAACGATTTTCCCCCCTCAAACCACTCCGGCCAGAGATACCAGCGGGATCGGCGGAACCGTGGCGGGACTGGCGGACAACGGTACGATCTCCGCTGCCGGACTGTTCGGCCTGCGCGCGCAAGGCGGCGGAACCGTGTCGCTCGCCGCCCGTGGCGCAGGCGGATACGATGCCGGCGGGCAATTTACGGTCGACGCCGGCTCGGTCCAGATCACCCATCTCAATCCGAGCCGCACGACGATCGACGCGGACGAGGTCGATATCACCGCGACGGGGGCATTCAACGCGGCCTCGTCCAGCTCGATCCGGGGTGCCGATACGGTCGACATCGCCGCGGGGACCACGCTCGACGCCGGCATCGTTACCGCGATCGACAGCGACGTCCATCTTGACGCGGTCGACCGCATTTCCGCGGGTACGGTCAGCGCGGGCGACAGCGTATCGGTCGCCGTCACCGGCGGCCCGGCCACCGTGGCCACGGCGATCGCCGGGACCAACGCCGCTAGCAGCGATCCGGACTTCGCGGGCAACGTCGGCATCGGCGCGAGCGGCAACGTCACCGTCGGCAGCGCGACCGCGTTGAACAGCGTCGGGCTTCTCTCGCAAACCGGCACGGTCAACGCGACCACCCTTGATGCGGGCGTCGCCGGCGTCGTGCTTGCCGGCGGCGACGTCGGCGTCGGCACCGCGACCGTCGGAGATCTGTTTTACGTCGGCGCGCCCACGGCGGCGCAGACCTTGTTCGGCGATGGCTACGTGCTGGGGCAGGACGACGATCCCGAAGTCAATCTCGACGCATTGATCGCCGGCGGCATCACCCGCGCCGGCGGCAATGTCGCCATCACCGGCTTGGTAACCGCCTCGCGGCTGATGATCGGCTCGGCGGGAACGACGACCCTCGCCGCGTCCGACGTTTCCGGCACCGCCGAGTTCGACGCGCTCGGGGCGCTCGGTGGGACCGGGCTCCGCATCGGCGGCGCGATCACCGCGACCGGCGACAGCATTTCGCTGGTCGGGCCCGGCGCGTTCGATGTCGCGCGCGCCGACGTGACCGGTGCCGCCGGCGATCTCACGCTGATCGCCGGCACCACGCTCGACGCGCCCGATCTGGCCGCGGGCGGCGCCATCACGCTCGGCGGAGACACAGGCATCACCGCCGGCAACGTCCAGGCGAACGGCGACATTGCGGCGATCAGCGCCAACGGCCCCGTCACCCTCCGGGATGTGACCAGCGCCGACGGCTCGATCCGCGTGCTCGGCGGAGGGGACGTCGATCTGGGCAATCTCGCCGCCGCCGGCGCGGTCAACGTGAACAGCGGCGCCACGGCCACCTTCCTCGGCAACATCGCCGCCGACGCGATTTCGATCGCCGCGTCCGACATCGTGCTCGGCACGAGCCCGACGACGCTGATCGGCGGCGGCGATACCGCCTCGATCACGCTGACGAACAATGGCACCCGCCCGACGGTGGTCGGCGGCGCCGATGCGAGCGATGCCTGGTCGCTGTCCAACGCCGAGTTCGGCCGACTGAGCGCGCACACCATCGCCGTGAACGCACCGGACGTACCGGGCGACGCCGATCTGCGCATCGGCCAGCTCGACGTGATCGGCTCGGCCGGCGCCGACACCGCGACACGCCGCCGCAATCTCACCGGCAGCGACTTGATCTTCAATTCCGCGGGCACGATCGTGGTCGACGGCGCCGTGAGCGTGACCGGCACGGGAGCCGGGGACAATGTGTCGCTCGTCGCGCCGGATCTGATCCAGGTGCTCACGCCGGGCGGATCGATCGCCATGACGGGCGCGAACGACGCGCTCGCCGGGACGCTCAATCTCTCCGCCGACATCATCTATGTCGGTTCGGCGCAGGCGTTCACCGACAGCGTGGGATTGCGCGATGTGTCCGCACGGAGCGCGCGCCTCGGGATCAACGACGGCCCGGTCAACCAGGCCGGATATCTCCAGGCCGACACGCTGGCCTTCCGCGCGGACACGGGACTGTACATCCAGAACAGCGGCCTGTCCGGCGGCGCGCCCGATACGCGGGCCGGCTTCACCACCGGCACCGGCGGGGCGACGCTGATGAGCCTCGACGAACCCGAAGTCGTGATCAACGGCCGCCAAGCCAATCGCGACGGGACCTTCGTCACCGGCGCCGCGCTGCTCGCGACGCTCACCGCCCAGAACAGCGGCGACAAATTTCCCGACGTCGTTCCGGGATCGACGATCAACGGCTGCGTGATCAACGCCCCGTTCTGCGGCTCCGTCGAATCGCCGGTTCCGCCGTTGCAGGATGTGGTCAACCGCGTGTTCGATCCCAGCGCGTTCCTGATCTCGCTGCTCGAGACGCCGCTGATCGAGCTCGCCGACTTCGTTCCGTTCAGCCTCGAGCCGCTGATCGACGATCCGGTCACCGGCGCGGGCAACGAGGAGCTGTGGCGTGGCGGCGAGCAGCGCGACGAGGACAAGCAGGACGGCGGCACGAGTTGAGCGGCGCGGCGGCGGTTGACGCCGCCCGCCCGGCCATGGAACAGGCGCGGCGATGACCGCGCCGCCGCTCACCTTGTTCAACAGCCTGAGCCGAGCGCTCGAGCGGTTCGAGCCGATCGATCCGGCGCTGGTGCGCATCTACAGCTGTGGCCCGACCGTCTACGATTTCGCGCACCTCGGCAATCTGCGCGCCTATGTCTTCACCGATACGCTGCGCCGCACGCTCAACTGGAAGGGCTATGCGGTCAACCATGTCATCAACATCACCGATGTCGGCCACCTCACCTCGGACGCCGACGCCGGCGACGACAAGATGGAGCTCGCCGCCAATCGTGCGGGCAAGACGATCTGGGACATAGCGGCCTTTTATACCGCGGCGTTCAAGGCCGATCTCGCGGCGCTCAACGTCCGCGCGCCGACGCTGTGGAGCACCGCGACCGATCATATCCAGGACATGATCGCCTTCGCCCGCGCGATCGAGGCCTCGGGCCACACCTACGAACTGCCGAGCGGGCTCTATTTCGACACCCGCAGCGTACCCGACTACGGCCGCCTCGCGCGCAGCGATTCGGATGCGACCGCCGCCGCGCGGATCGATCCCGTCGCGGGCAAGCGCTCGCCGCACGACTTCGCGGTGTGGCGCCGTTCGCCGACCGACGAGACGCGGCAGATGGAATGGCTGTCGCCCTGGGGTCCGGGCGCGCCCGGCTGGCACCTCGAATGCTCGGTGATGAGCCAGAAATATCTTGGCGCGCAGTTCGACATCCATACCGGGGGCATCGATCATCGCGAGATCCACCATTGCAACGAGATCGCGCAGAATCAGGCTTTCACGGGAACGGAGAAAAGTGGTGCAAACATCTGGATGCACAACAATTTCCTGATCGACCGGGGCGGCAAAATGTCCAAATCGAAGGGCGGTTTCGCGACGCTTTCGGCGCTCACCGCGCGCGGCGTCCATCCGCTGGCATATCGCTTGCTCTGTCTGTCGGCCCACTATCGCAGCGAGCTCGAATTCTCGACGGACAGCGTTCTCGCCGCTGTCACGCGACTCAAGCGACTCATTGCCTCTGTCAGAAGATTATCACATGCTCATGATAATGAAGGATTATTCCGCACGCTAAGTGAGATTAACGCCGGTCGTGGGGCGTCATTCTCCTATCAGCGCGCGGCGCTGGAGGCGGGGCTGTCGCCCGCTGCGGCAGGGTTGCTCGCGCACTTCGATGCGGCGGTTTCGAACGACCTGCTCCTCCCGCAAGCGCTGCCGCTGATCGACGAGTCGCCGCGATGCTCCCGGACGAGGAGAAGCTGCGCGTGATCCTCAGCATGGATCTCGTTCTCGGACTCGACCTGCTGACGCTCGATCGCCACGCGCTGCGCGTCCATCCTGCGGCCGCCGCCTTGACCGACGACGCCGTCGAACAGCGCGTAGGTCGGCGCCAGGAAGCCAAGTCCGCCAGGGATTTCGCGGCGGCGGATGCGATCCGGAGCGAGCTCAAGGCGGCGGGGGTCGAGGTGATGGACGGCGATCCGCTCGGCTGGGAATGGGCGATCCGCCTCGATTGAACGCGCCGACGCCCGCCTCTTCCCAATCCGGCCGAGTTGCGGCAACACCGGCGGTATCAAGCGTGCATTTGATCCGGGGGGATTCGACGATGGCGACCAAGGCATCCGACCTGTTCATCGAGTGTCTCGAGGAGGAAGGCGTCGAATATGTCTTCGGCGTGCCCGGCGAGGAGAACCTCGATTTCCTCGATTCGCTCAGCCGTTCGACCAAGATCAAGTTGATCCTCACCCGCCACGAGCAGGGCGCCGGCTTCATGGCCGCGACCTATGGCCGCCATACGGGCAAGACCGGCGTGTGCCTCGCCACGCTCGGTCCCGGCGCGACCAACCTCGTCACCGCGGCGGCCTATGCGCAGCTCGGTGGGATGCCGATCCTGATGGTCACCGGCCAGAAGCCGATCAAGAAATCGAAGCAGGGCCGCTTCCAGATCCTCGACGTCGTCGCGATGATGGGTCCGATCACCAAATATACCCATCAGCTCGCCAGCGCCGATAATATCCCGAGCCGCATCCGCGAGGCGGTGCGCCTTGCGGAGGAGGAGAAGCCCGGCGCGACCCATCTCGAATTTCCCGAGGATGTCGCCGACGAGCATACCGATTCCAGGCCCCTGAAGCGCAGCCTCGCCCGCCGCCCGTCGGCGGAAGAGAAAGCGGTGCGCGCCGCGGTCAAGGACATCGAGAAGGCCAAGGCGCCGGTGCTGGTGATCGGCGCGGGCGCGAACCGCAAGCTGACCGGGCGGATGCTGCTCCAGTTCATCGAGAAGACCGGCATTCCCTTCCTCACCACCCAGCTCGGCAAGGGCGTGATCGACGAGACGCATCCCCTGTTCCTCGGCTGCGCGGCGCTGTCGGCGGGCGATTTCGTCCACAAGGCGGTCGAAGCCGCCGATCTGATTATCAACGTCGGCCACGATGTCATTGAGAAGCCGCCGTTCTTCATGAAGAATGGCGGCACCGAGGTGATCCACATCTCGACGCGCTCGGCCGAAGTCGACCCGGTCTATTTCCCGCAGGTCGAGGTGATCGGCGACATCGCCAACGCGATCTGGCAGATGAAGAACGACATCGTTCCCTCGGGCGGCTGGAAGTTCGACAAGATGCTCGCCGCGCGCCAGGCCGAGCTGGCGCACACCGCGTCGATCGACAGCGACGCGCGCTTCCCGATCTATCCGCCGTTCCTCGTCCGCAAGATCCGCGAGGCGATGCCGGCGAACGGGATCATCTGCCTCGACAACGGCGTCTACAAGATCTGGTTCGCGCGCAACTACAACGCCCGCCAGCAGAACACCGTGCTGCTCGACAATGCGCTGGCAACCATGGGCGCGGGCCTGCCGTCGGCGATGGCCTCGGCGATGGTCTATCCCGAGCGCAAGGTGATGGCGATCTGCGGCGACGGCGGGTTCATGATGAACAGCCAGGAGATGGAGACCGCGGTCCGCCTCAAGCTCAACCTCACCGTGCTGATCCTCAACGACAACAGCTACGGCATGATCCGCTGGAAGCAGGCCAACATGGGGTTCAAGGACTGGGGGCTGACCTACGGCAACCCCGATTTCGTCAAATATGCCGAAGCCTATGGCGCGTTCGGCCATCGCGTGACGAGCGCGGAAATGTTGCCCGGGCTGCTCAGGCAATGCCTCGACAGCGAGGGCGTCCACCTGATCGACTGCCCGATCGACTATTCCGACAACGACCAGATCCTGAACAAGGACATCAAGGAGTTGTCGGCGAGATTGTGACCTCTGTTCCCCGGCGAAGGCCGGGGCCCAGTTGGTCGGGCGGAGCTGGACTCCGGCCTTCGCCGGAGAACGGAAACCGCAATGAAACTCAAGCCCACCTACCCGCTCTACCTCGCCAACGAAGCGCGGCAGCCCAACACCGACCTCGCGGTGACGGACAAGTTCACCGGCGAGATCGCGACCCGCGTCGCGCTGGCCGATGCGAGGACGATCGACGCGGGCATCGCCGCCGCAGCCGCCGCCGCCGCGCCGATGGCGAAGATGGCCGCCTATGAGCGTCAGAACGTGCTCCAGCATTGCGTCGATCGCTTCAAGCAACGCTTCGACGAGCTCGCCTTCGCGCTGTGCGTCGA
>CAXSHP010000059.1:0-13902 GCA_964236935.1 uncultured Sphingomonadaceae bacterium | reverse complement strand
CGGACCCTGGCTCTCCATGCGGCGCGTATCGAGATCGACCAGCACGTCGCGCGTCAGCATGCGATAGCCGTCGGCCGAGGCGAAGCGGATCGGCCCGTCGATCGTCACCCGTTCCCGGTCCATGTCGTAGCGGCCGCGCTGTGCGACCAACGTCGCGGGTCCGTCGGACAGGCCGATCCGCGCGGTCAGATCGGCCAGCCGCACCACCGGATCGGACGAGCTCACCTGCACCGCCGAGGCGGCGGTCAACGCGAACGGCTGGCCCTTGCTGTCCTCGCCGCGATACAGCGCCTGATCGACGCGCAGCCGCTCCTTGGCGACCGCGACCCGATCCTTGGCGAGGACGAAGCTGACGTCGCGTCCGGCGGTGAGCGGCGCGAACATCAGCACCGCGAGCAATATCCCGGCCGCCGCGGGCAGAGCGATGCGCGCGACCGCGATCAGGCTGTCGTGGCTGCTGCCCGGCACCGCCCAGGCGCGGCGCTGGTCGCGCTCGCGTCCGGCGCTCGGGCTCAGCGCGGCGGACATGCATCAACCTCAGACATGCGCGAAGATATCGATCTCGGGCCAGCCGGCGAGATCGAGCTCGGCGCGCCACGGCAGGAAATCGAAGCAGGCCTGCGCCAGCGCCATCCGCCCCTCGCGCACCAGCCGCTCGTCAAGCTTGTCGCGCATCGCATGGAGATAGCGCACGTCGGACGCGGCATAATCCTTCTGCGCATCGCTCAGCTCCGGAGCGCCCCAGTCCGAGCTCTGCTGCTGCTTCGAGATCTCCTGGCCGAGCAATTCGCGCACCAGCTCCTTCAGCCCGTGCCGGTCGGTATAGGTGCGGATCAGCCGCGACGCCGTCTTGGTGCAATAGGCCGGCGCCGCGGTCACGCCGAGATAGTGGCGGAGCGCGGCGAGATCGAACCGGGCGAAGTGATAGAGCTTGAGCCGCGCGGGATCGGCCAGCACTGCGCGCAGGTTCGGCGCGGCATAGTCGCTGCCGGGGGCGAAGCGGACGAGATGCTCGTCGCCGTGCCCGTCGGCGATCTGGACGAGGCACAGCCGGTCGCGCGGCGTGATCAGCCCCATCGTCTCGGTGTCGACCGCTACGGGTCCGGGGGCGAGGATGCCCGCGGGCAGATCCTCCTCGTGGAGATGGACGGTCATGGGTGCCGCATAGGCGGTGAATGCGCGCCGCTCAACCTAATGCAGCGTCTGATTGCCCCGGCGCCGCCCGCGCTGCGCCATATTGAGTATCTCGACCAACGCCGAAAACGCCATCGCCGCGTAGATATAGCCCTTGGGGACATGGACGCCGAAGCCGTCGGCGATCAGCACCGCGCCGATCATCAGCAGGAAGCCGAGCGCGAGCATCACCACCGAGGGGTTGCGCGCGATGAAATTGGCGAGCGGATCGGCGGCGAGGAGCATCACCCCCACGGCGACCACCACGGCGACGACCATCACCGGCAGATCGTCGGTCATGCCGACCGCGGTCAGGATCGAATCGATCGAGAAGACGATGTCGAGCAGCAGGATCTGGACGATCGCCGTGCCCAGCCCGATGGTGAGCGAGCCCTTCTGGCCAAGCACCGCGCCGCTCGGTTCGGGGTCGAGCGAATGGTGGATCTCGGTGGTCGCCTTCCACAGCAGGAACAGTCCGCCCGCGATCAGGATCAGGTCGCGCCACGAGAGCATCGTCTCGAACGCCGGCTCACCGTGCGCGCCCGGCGCGCCGTGGAAGCCGAGATCGAGCACCGGTGCGGTCAACCCGACCAGCCAGGCGATCGTCGACAGCAGCACCAACCGCATGCCGAGCGCGAGGCCGATGCCGAGCCGGCGCGCCTTCCGGCGCTGTGCCTCAGGCAGCTTGTTCGACAGGATCGAGACGAAGATGAGATTGTCGATGCCGAGCACCACCTCCATCACGATCAGCGTGGCCAGCGCTGCCCAGGTCGCCGGTTCGGCGAACAGCGAGATCATGTCGTGCATCGCGGGTTCCTGCCGCCTCCCGCGGGGCACGGCAAGTGTTTGATCGGTCTTCTCGCGCAGCTCAAGAAAGCGACTCGCGGGGCCTTTGATTTTGCGCTATGCCGCTATTTGGCGCGCTGCGACTTTCGCGCCGGAGGAAATTGCGCGGCCCCCGACGCAGCTTCTTGAGGCGGCACTGGGGCGATTTTGGAAAGAATAGCAGGGCATGAGTTTCGATAGAGGGCGGCGCGGTCAGCGCGGCGGCAAGGACAAGCGCGACGGCTTCGGCGGCGACGATGGCGGATTTGGTGGCGGGAGCAGCTACGGCGGCGGTTATGCCGGCGGCGGCGACCGTTTCGGCGGCGGCGGCGGCGGTGGCTATGCCGGCGGTGGTGATCGCTTCGGCGGCGGTGGCGGCGGTGGTGGTTACGGCGGCGGCGCCGGCGGCGGCTTCCGTGGCGGTGGTGCCGGCGGCGGCGGCGGACGCCCGAGCATGCCCGCGCAGGTCATCGGCGAAGGCAAAGGCGTCGTCAAATTCTTCAACGCGCAGAAGGGCTTCGGCTTCGTCGTGCGCGACGACGGCGGCGAGGATGTGTTCGTGCACATCTCGGCGGTCGAGCAGGCTGGGCTGACCGGCCTCGCCGAGGGCCAGCCGCTCGAGTTCACTTTGGTCGATCGCGGCGGTCGCGTGTCGGCGACCGATCTCAAGATCGAGGGCGAGCCGCTCCCGGTCGAGGATCGCGGTCCGCCGCGTGATCGCGACGGCCCCCGTGCCGGGCCCGGCGGCGCCGGTGGCGCGGGCGGCCCGCAGCGGCAGCTGACGGGCGAGAAGGCGAGCGGCACGGTCAAGTTCTTCAACGCGATGAAGGGCTTCGGCTTCATCCAGCGCGACGACGGACAGCCTGATGCATTCGTCCACATCTCCGCGGTCGAGCGCGCCGGCATGACCAATCTGAACGAGGGTGATCGGCTCGAGTTCGAGCTCGAGGTCGACCGGCGCGGCAAATATGCCGCGGTCAATCTCCAGCCCGTCCAGTAATCGCCGCCGCCGCGGCGGTTGATGACGAAGCCCGGCCGCAGCGATGCGGCCGGGCTTTTTCGTGGGCATGGTGGGCGACGGCTGCGAACGTCTCGCAACAGTTTGATATCCGGAACGAATTTATCGGGGTGGCGTTCGAAAGCGATCCACCCCCACCGGAGAAGCACGATGGCCGAAGACGCGATTGCCCTCCTCAAGGCCGATCACCGCAAGGTCGAGGATCTGTTCAAGGAGTTCGAGGATGCGACGCGCAGCGACCGCAAACGCAACCTCGCCGAACAGATCTGCCTCGAGCTCACCGTCCACACCAAGATCGAGGAAGAAATCTTCTATCCGGCGTGCGAAGGCCATGTCGACGAGGATCTGATCAAGGAGGCCTATGTCGAGCATGACGGCGCCAAGGTGCTGATCTCCGAGATCGAGGCCGGCGGCCCCGGCGACGAATTCTACGACGCCAAGGTCAAGGTGTTGTCCGAGCAGATCGAGCATCACGTCAAGGAAGAGGAAGGCTGGCTGCAGGGCATGTTCTCGCAGGCCAAGCGTGCCGGGCTCGACATGGACGCGCTCGGCGCCAAGATGGCGGCGCGCAAGGCAAGCCTGGTCGCCTCGTACAAGAAGGACGGCGTGCCGAAGCCCGAGACGCCGACGTTCGACAAGGTCAAGGTCTAGACTCGGCCGCGCTCGACAGCGGCGGCGATTGCGCGGACAATGCGGGCACTGAACGAGGAGCCCGCCATGGCCACCGCCATCGCTGCCGCGCCTGAAGAGCGCTGGAAATGACGCGCTTCACGGTCAATGGCCAGCCGGTCCATTATCGCATGGCGCCGGAGACGCCCTTGTTGTGGGCGCTGCGTGATGCTTCGAACCTCACCGGCACCAAATATGGCTGCGGCGTCGGGCTGTGCGGCGCGTGCACCGTCCATGTCGACGGTCAGGCGGTGCGTTCGTGCCGGGTCGCGATCGGCGCGATCGAAGGCAGTTTCGTCACCACGATCGAGGCGCTGTCGCGCGACCGCAGCCATGCGGTGCAGCAGGCGTGGGTCGCCGAGAGCGTGCCGCAATGCGGCTATTGCCAATCGGGCATGGTGATGGCGGCGGCGGCCTTGCTCGCGCACGATCCCAATCCCGACGATGCCGCGATCGATGCGGCGATGACCAACCTCTGCCGTTGCGGCACCTACCCGCGCATCCGCCGCGCGATCCGACGCGCCGCGCGGGTGATGCGTGGCGACGAGGTGATCGCCGCCGCACCGCCGCCGGGCATCGACCCGGCCGACGCCGCGCGCGCCGTCCCCGCTATCACCCCGCCGGGACGTTGATTCAAGCTTTCGTTTTGCTGACGGACGAGTTCAGCGAACGCTCAGTCGCGGCGCGGCACAAGCCGGTGCGTGATCGGCGCTCCGCCGGTCGGAGAAGGGAGATTTGCGATGCGTAAGGCCATCATCGGCTTGCTGCTTGCCTCGACCCTCGCCACGCCGGCGCTCGCGCAGTCGTGGCGGGACCGGGGCGAGGTCCGTCACGACATGGGCGAGGTGCGCCAGGATCGGCGCGAGGTGAACGGCGATCTGCGCCGCGGAGACTATCGCGAGGCGCAGCAGGACCGGCGCGAACTGCGCGACGATCGTCGGGACCTGCGCGGCGATCGCCGCGACTGGCGCGACGACCGGCACGACTGGCGGGACGGCCGGCACGACTGGCGTGACAATCACGGCAATTGGAGCGGCGGCTGGCGCGGAGATCGCCGCTTCGATTGGCAGGGCTATCGCTCGGCCAACCGCAACATCTATCGCCTGCCGCGTTATTACGCGCCGAACGGCTATGCCTATCGGCGCTACGCCCCCGGCTATCGGATCGCGCCGTTCTTCTACGGTCAGCGTTACTGGATTTCCGATCCCTGGGCCTATCGCCTGCCGCCGGCCGACGGTCCCTATCGCTGGGTGCGTTATTATGACGACGTATTGCTGATCGACATCCGCACCGGCTACGTCCGCGACGTCATCAACAGCTTCTTCTGGTGACCGGGTTGGCCGCGCCGCACGACGTGCGGCGCGGCCGATGCGGTTCGGCTCCACACCGGTCCAGAAGGGGGGAAAAGGACCGCTTCATCAACGCGGCAGCGCGGCACTGGTTTCATGACGCCAGGTCGAGCGCCTCCGCGATCAGGCGGCGGCTGTTGGCAAGGCCGTAAAGCGCGGCGAAGCTGCCCATCCGCGGCCCCTGGCTCGATCCGAGCAAGGTCTCGTACAGCGCCTTGAACCAGTCGCGCAGCGGCTCGAACCCGGCCGCCTTGCCCGCCTCGTAGAATTCGAACTGGATCGTCTCGCCGTCGGCCTGCTCGTCGAGCCGCGCCAGCCGCGCATCGAGCTCGCGCAACGCCGCAGCCTCGCGCGCGTCGGGCGCGCGCCGCCGGAGCGATCCCGCCACGAAGTCGCGGAAATAGACCAGGGCGAAGCCGATCAGCGCGTCGAGCTCCGGATGCGTCTCGGGCGAGGCTTCGGGCGCGTAGCGGCGGACGAAGCCCCACAGCAGCGCCTTGTCGTCGGTCTGCGCCACCGCGACGAGATTCATCAGCAGGCCGAAGCTGATCGGCATCCGCGCCGGGGGCACCCTGCCGCCGTGGACGTGATGGACCGGATTGCCGAGCTTCTCCTTCCATTCCTGCCCCGGATAAGCGGCGAGGAACTGGTGATATTCGTCGATCGCCTTGGGGATCACCGAGAAGCTCAGCTGCCGCGCCTTGCGCGGATCGCGATAGATGTAGAAGGCCAAGCTCTCGAGCGGGGCGTAATGGAGCCATTCGTCGATCGTCAGGCCGTTGCCCTTCGATTTGGAGATCTTGCCGCCATCCTCGTCGAGAAACATTTCGTAGATGAAGCTCTCGGGCGGCTTGGCGCCGAGGATGCGCGCGATCTTCGCGCCGAGCGTGATCGAATCGGTCAGGTCCTTGCCCGCCATCTCGTAATCGACCCCGAGCGCGACCCAGCGCTGTGCCCAGTCGACCTTCCACTGGAGCTTGGCCTGCCCGCCGAAGATGCATTGCTCGCGTCGTGCGCCCGTGGCCGGATCGTCGTAGGCGACCATGCCGGCGTCGGCGTCGAGCACCGTGATCGGCACCTGCAGGACCTTGCCGCTTTCGGGGTGGATGGGGAACACCGGCGAATAGGTCTTGCGCCGTTCCTCGCCCAGGGTGGGGAGCATCACGCCCATGATCGCGTCGTAATGGCGCAGCACCGCCGCCATCGTCGCGTCGAAGCGGCCGGCGGCATAGCAGTCGCTCGCCGCGACGAACTCATAGTCGAAGCCGAAATCGTCGAGAAAGCGGCGGAGCATCGCATTGTTGTGCGCGGCGAAGCTGTCGTGGGTGCCGAACGGATCGGGCACGCGGCACAGCGGCTGATCGAGATGCGCGTGGAGCATGTCGCTCTTCGGCATGTTCGGCGGCACCTTGCGCATCCCGTCCATGTCGTCGGAAAAGCAGATCAGCCGGGTCGGAATATCGCTGATCTCGGCGAGCGCATGGCGCACCATCGTCGTGCGCGCGACCTCCTGGAATGTCCCGATATGGGGCAGGCCCGAAGGACCGTAGCCGGTCTGGAACAGCACCTGGCCCTTGTCTGGCGTGCCTTGGGGATAGCGCGCGAGCAGCTTGCGCGCCTCTTCGTACGGCCAGGCCTTGCTGGCGAGCGCAGCTGCGCGCAGCGCGGGGTCGTTTGCCATTTGTTCCGGTCTGCCTTATCCATCACGACCGCTCGTCCTGAGTAGGGACCGAGCCTGTCGAAGGCCCGTATCGAAGGATCCTTCGATACGCCATTTCGACTTCGCTCAATGGCTACTCAGGACGAACGGGGAAAGTGCTTATTCTAAGACACAGGATTCGGACGACCTGAAGCCGCGATGCGCGATTTGATCCTCTCCACCTCGCCGCCTCGCGAATCGATCCGCTATGCGGCGCGGCCGGGGCTCGGCGCCTTGCCTGCGGGGACGGGCACATGGTTCGTGTTCGGCGCGCTGCAGCTGCTGCCGCTGATCACCTTCCTGTGGGCGATCTGGTGGCCGGCGCCGCTGTCGCCGCGCGAATATGCGTTCAGCATCGGCCTTACCGCGCTGATCGCGGCACTCGTGGTCGGCGTCGTCTGGCTGTTGATCCGGCGCGCCGGGGCGAGCGCGCTCGGTGTCGCGATCGCGCCGTTCATGCGGCTGACGGTGAGCGACCGAAGGGTGCTGTGGCACGTGCCGTGGCGGCGCGCGCCGCTGATCGAGATCGGCGCCGAGCGCGTGCGCGGCGGGTTGCTCGGCGAGGTCGACGCGCGCGGGCGGGGCGCCGCGGCGATCATCCTCCATCCCGGCGATTATGCCGCCGACGCGCACGGGCTGGTCCATTTCCACCGGCTGCCGCGCGTGGCCGAGTTCGTCGATGCGCTGCGGCTTATGGCGTGAGCGCGTTGCTGCCCTTTCCCGCGCTCCACGCCACCCATGCCGGCATGTGGATCGCCGATATCTCAGGCGAGGTGCGTGGGGTGGGGCGCGGCGAGGCGATCGCGCGCGCGGCCGAGACGCCGATGATCCTGTTGAACGCGCCGGTGATCGGCCAGCGCCTCGGCTATGCCGAGCTGTCGGGGCTCGACCTGCTCGAGCTGTTCGCCTTCGTCCATCCGGCGCGCTTCGCCGTGCCGACCCCGGCGGGGATGGCGCGCGCGCTCGATCTGTCGCCGCCCGACGACGACGCTTCCGCGGCGTCGTTCCTGCGCGAAGCCGCCGCGGCTCTGCTCGCCGGGATGGACGGCGACTGGGCCGAGCGCGAGGGCGCCTGGACCTCGGCGCAGTCGCTCGGCCGCCTGCGCTGGCCGTGGGCGGCGGCGGTCGCCGAGCGCATCGCGCGGCCGGAGCAGGCCGAGCGCTGGCTGTTCTCGAAGCTGCCCGAATGGGAGGAGGCCGCGCCGCGTCCGCAGCCGCGCGCGGTTCGCCTCGACCATGACGAGACGCTCGAACGCCTTGCGCGGCTCGTCGGCGACGGGGCCGAGCCGCGCGAGGGCCAGCGCGCTTATGCCGCCGCCGCGCGCCATGCGTTCGCGCCCCGCCTCGCCGAGGATCGGCCGAATCTGCTGCTCGCCGAGGCGGGCACCGGGATCGGCAAGACGCTCGGCTATCTCGCTCCGGCGTCGCTGTGGTCGCGCGCGGCCGACGGCGCGGTGTGGGTCTCGACCTATACCAAGGCGCTGCAGCGCCAGCTCGATCGCGAGACCGAGCGGCTGTTTCCCGATCCGGTCGAGCGCCGCATTAAGGTGGCGGTGCGCAAGGGGCGCGAGAATTATCTGTGCCTGCTCAATCTCGAGGATGCGCTCCAGGGCGGGTTCGCCGGGCGCGCGGCGATCCTCGCGCAACTCGTCGCGCGCTGGGCCGCGTACAGCCGCGACGGCGATATGGTCGGCGGCGATCTGCCGGGCTGGCTCCCCACCCTGTTCCGCCGCGCCGGGGCGACCGCGCTGACCGATCGGCGCGGCGAATGCGTCTATGCCGGCTGCCCGCATTACCGCCGCTGCTTCATCGAGCGCTCGGCGCGCGCGGCCGAGGGCGCCGACCTCGTCATCGCCAACCACGCGCTGGTGATGATCCTCGCCGAGCGGCGGCGCGAGGAGGGCAGGGCGCTCGGCCGGATCGTGTTCGACGAAGGCCATCATCTGTTCGACGCCGCCGATTCGACCTTCTCGGCGGCGCTGACCGGACAGGAAGCGATCGAGCTGCGCCGCTGGATCCTCGGCCCCGAGAGCCGCGCGCGTGGGCGGCGGCGGGGGCTGGCGGCGCGTTTGTCCGATGTCGCCTCGTACGATGAGGAGGGCGGGCGCGCGCTCGAGGCGGCAGCGGAAGCGGCGCGCGCGCTGCCGTCCGATTCGTGGCTCGGGCGCTTGGCCGAGAAGCTCCCGCTCGGTCCGATCGAGCGGCTGCTCGGCGCGGTGCGCGATACGGTTTACGCGCGCGCCGCCGCGCAGGACGCCGGCTACGGGCTCGAGACCGAGGCGGCCGAGCTCGACGGCGCCCTGATCGAGGCGTGCGCCGGCGCGACCGCGGCGCTCGAGGGGCTGATGCGTCCGCTCGCGCGCCTGCGCCAGCGGCTCGAGGCGGTGCTCGCGACCCCGCCCGACTGGCTCGATGCCGCGGCGCGCGCGCGGATCGAAGGGGCGGCGGCCGGGCTGGTCACGCGCGGCCGCACGCTCGCCGCGTGGATCGCTTTGCTCGGGCGGCTCGGCGGCCCGACCGATCCCGATTTCGTCGATTGGCTCGCGGTCGATCGGATCGACGGGCGCGAATATGACGTCGGGCTCCATCGCCGCTGGCTCGATCCGACGCGCCCGCTCGCCGAGACCGTGCTCAAGCCCGCGCACGGCGTGCTCGTCACCTCGGCGACGCTGCGCGGCGGCGAGGCGGGGTGGGAGCGGGCGATCGCGCGCAGCGGGGCGGCGCATCTCGATCACCCGGCCGAGCGCTTCGACGCCGACAGTCCGTTCGATTATGCCGCGCATTCCGAAGTGCTGATCGTCACCGACATCAAGCGCGGCGATCTGCCCGCGCTCGCCGGCGCCTATGCCCGGCTGATCGAGGCGTCGGGCGGCGGCACGCTCGGGCTGTTCACCGCGATCTCGCGGCTCAAGGGCGTCCACGCGCGCATCGCCGATCGCCTCGCGCGCGAGGGCATGCCGCTCTACGCGCAGCATGTCGATCCGATCGACACCGGCACCTTGATCGACATCTTCCGCGACGATCCGCGCGCGTCCTTGCTCGGCACCGATGCGCTGAGGGACGGCGTCGACGTCCCCGGCTTCTCGCTGCGGCTGGTGGCGATGGAGGCGGTGCCGTGGCCGCGGCCGACGGTGCTCCACGCCGCGCGGCGCGCGGTCGGCGGCGGCAGCGCGCATGACGACCAGGTGGTGCGCGCACGCCTGGCGCAGGCGTTCGGCCGGCTGATCCGTCGCGCCGACGATCGGGGCCGCTTCGTGCTGCTGTCGGCGGCGACCCCGTCGCGGCTGCTCGATGCCTTTCCGCCGGGCGTCGCGGTGCGCCGGGTAACGCTCGCGCAGGCGGTCGCGCGGGTTGCTTCGGGCCTTTCCTCGGCTCCGCCTTTGCTGCATCAGGAGGACGCCGCCTGTTCCGGGAATTAGATGAAGACGCTGACGCTGTTCCGCCATGCCAAATCGGGTTGGGATGCGCCGGGCCTGCGCGATTTCGATCGCCCGTTGAATGCCAAGGGCCAGCGCGCCGCGCGCGTGATCGGCGCACATCTGCGCCAGGAGCGAATCGGTTTCGATCGCGTCGCCGCCTCGCCCGCGGTGCGCGTGATCGAGACGCTCGAACATTTCTACGACGGCTATGGCCAGCGGCTCACCCCGATCTGGGAGCGATCGATCTATCTCGCCGCGGTCGAGACCCTGCTCGACCTGATTCAGGAAACGCCCGATAGCTGCGCGCGCCTGCTCATGGTCGGCCACAATCCCGCATTCGAGGAGCTCGCTTTCGGGCTGCTCGCCGACGCGGGCGATGATCCGGCACGCGACGAGCTGGAGGATAAATTCCCCACCGGCAGCATCGCCGAGATCGCGTTCGCGGTCGATCGGTGGAACGACGTCGCGCAGGGCAAGGGGCGGCTGGTCCGTTTCGTCCGCCCGCGCGATCTCGATCCCGCGCTGGGGCCGGATGCGGGCTGACCGGAGTTCCCCGGCGCAGGCGGGATCTCGGAGGAATTGGCAATCAATACTCCCCTCCCTGAAAGGGAGGGGTCGGGGGTGGGTGCGCGCGTCCGCGCGCTCAAAAGATTCTGACGGCGCGTGAGGCACCGGAGGGGGCATCGAGCCCCCTCCGGTGCCAGACCCACCCGTTGATCCCCTCCCTTTCAGGGAGGGGAAGTCGCATGTCGATCCGCCCTAGTTGGAACGGGCGTCGAATGAAATGCTGGACTCTTATTCCTCGAGCGCGCGCGCGAGCGTGTCGCGCAGGCGGAACAGCTCGGCGCGGATCGCGGAGGGCGGCGTCGGCAGCGCGGGCGGCGGGGGAGCGGGGGCGCTGCTCTCGCCGAGCACTTTCTGGACGCCGCGGATGGTATAGCCTTCGCGGTTGAGCAGCTGGTCGATCCGCTTGACCAGCGCGACGTCGGCGGGGCGATAGTAGCGGCGCTTGCCCGCGCGCTGGAGCGGGCGCAGCTGGGTGAAGCGGGTTTCCCAATAGCGCAGGATGTGCTGCGGCACGCCGAGCTCGTCCGATAGTTCGCCGATCGTCCTGAATGCGTCGTCGCCCTTGGCGATGCTTTGCGCCATCCGGGCGGTCAGTCCGCCCGGGCGATGCGATCGCGCATCATGTGACTGGCGCGGAAGGTGAGCACCCGGCGCGGCGCGATCGGCACCTCGATGCCCGTCTTGGGATTGCGCCCGACGCGCTCGCCCTTGTCGCGCAGGACGAAGCTGCCGAAGCCCGAAATCTTGACGTTCTCGCCCTGCGACAGCGCTTCGCACATATGGCCAAGGATCTGCTCGACGAGATTGGCCGAATCCGCGCGCGACAGCCCGATCTGGCGGTTGACGATATCGGCCAGATCGGCCCGGGTCATCGTTCCTGCTTCGGCCACTACGCACCCTCCCGTCGATCGCCCCACGCGACATTATCCTGCCTGCGCGCGCGCGCAAGGCCCCGTTTTCAATAGCGTACCACCGCCGCGCCCCAGGTAAAGCCTCCGCCCATCGCCTCGAGCACGACGATGTCGCCGCGCTTGATCCGCCCGTCGCGCACCGCGACGTCGAGCGCGAGCGGCACCGACGCGGCCGAAGTGTTGGCATGCTCGTCGACCGTGACGATCACCTTGGCCGGCGCGAGCCCCAGCTTCTTCGCGGTCGCGTCGAGGATGCGGCGGTTGGCCTGATGCGGCACGACCCAGTCGACGTCGTCGGCGGCGATCCCCGCGGCGGCGAGCGATTCGCCCATCACCGCGGCGAGATTGGTCACCGCGTGGCGGAACACTTCCTTGCCCTTCATCCGCACCTTGCCGACGGTGCCGGTGGTCGAGGCACCGCCGTCGACATAGAGCAAATCGTTGTGCCGCCCGTCAGCGTGGAGATTGGTCGAGAGGATGCCGCGCCCCGCCTCATCGCCGTCCTCGGCGCGCAGCACGACCGCGCCCGCGCCGTCGCCGAACAAGACGCAGGTCGCGCGATCCTCCCAGTCGAGGATGCGGCTGAACGTCTCGGCGCCGATCACGAGCGCGGTGTCGGCGGTGCCGGTGCGGATCATGCTCTCCGCCACGCTCAGCGCATAGAGGAAGCCCGAGCACACCGCCTGGACGTCGAACGCGACGCAATCGCCGATCCCCAGCGCGGTCTGCACCTTGGTGGCGGACGCGGGAAAGGTCTGGTCGGGCGTCGCCGTGGCGAGCACGATCAGGCCCACGTCGGCCGCGTCGATCCCGGCGGCGGCGAGCGCCCGCCGCGCGGCCGCCGTCGCGAGCGTCGCAGTGGTCTCGCCCTCGCCGGCGATATAGCGCGCGCGGATGCCGGTGCGCTCGACGATCCATTCGTCGGTGGTGTCGACGGTCAGCGCGAGCTCGGCGTTGCTTACGCGGCGCGTGGGCAGGGCCGATCCGGTGCCGGCGATCGTGGCGCGGCGGATCATAGCGCGGCGGCTTCGGCCGGGGCGTGCGCGCGGAAATTGGCGAGATCGTCGGCGATGCGGCGGTTGAGATCGTCGCGCACCAGCTTCGCCGCGACCCCGATCGCATTGGCCACGCCCTTGGCGTCGGCGCTGCCGTGGCTCTTCACCACCACGCCGTTGAGGCCGAGGAAGACCGCGCCGTTGTGATTGTTCGGATCGAGATGGACCCGCATCATGTGCATCGCCGGGCGCGACAGGAGGAAGCCCGCTTTCGAGCGCAGCGACGAGGTGAACGAACGCCGCAGCAGATCGGTGACGAAGCGCGCGGTGCCCTCGGCCGTCTTGAGCGCGATATTGCCCGAGAAGCCGTCGGACACGATCACGTCGACTTGCCCGCGCGACAGCCGGTCGCCTTCGATGAAGCCGGCGAATTCCATCGACAGATATTCGGCGCTGCGCAGCGCCGCCGCGGCGTCCTTGAGCTCGTCGGTGCCCTTCAATTCCTCGGTGCCGATGTTGAGCAGCGCGACCTTGGGCCGGGTCAGCCCCATCGCGATCCGCGCATAAGCCGCGCCCATCACCGCGAACTGGATCAGATTCTCGGTATCGCAGTCGGTGTTGGCACCGAGATCGAGCATCACGAAATCATTGTCGCCGAGGCTCGGCAGCAAGGCGGCGAGCGCGGGGCGATGGATGCCCGGCATGGTGCGCAGCGCCAGCTTGGACATCGCCATCAGCGCGCCGGTGTTGCCGGCGGACACGGCGGCCCCTGCCCTGCCCTCCTTCACCGCGGCGATGGCGAGCCCCATCGAGCTGGTCTTGGCGCGGCGGATCGCCTGGCTCGGCTTGTCCGATCCGGCGATGACGTCGGCCGCATGGACGACCTCGGCCGCGGGGATCAGCCGCGCGTGCCTGGCCAGCTCGACGCGAATCGCGGCTTCGTCACCGTAGAGGCGAAAGCGCAGATCGGGCGCGTGGCGCAGGGCGCGGGCCGCGCCGGCGACGATCACCGCCGGTCCCCCGTCGCCGCCCATCGCGTCGATGGCGATTCGCGGCGCTGCCCCGTTCAATCCCGTCTCCTGGACAGTGAGGTCAGGCTTCGATCGCGACGATCTCGCGGCCGTTGTAGAAACCGCAGGCGTTGCACATATGGTGCGGCCGCTTGAGCTCGCCGCAATTCGGGCATTCCTGGAACGGCTCGACGGTCAGCGCGTGGTGGCTGCGGCGCATGTTGCGCTTCGACGGCGAGGGTTTTCTCTTGGGGACGGCCATTGCGG
>CAXSHP010000058.1:10925-13939 GCA_964236935.1 uncultured Sphingomonadaceae bacterium | reverse complement strand
TCGCGTTCGAGCTCGGTCGCGCCGCGGCCCAGAGTGGCGCCGAGCTTGCCGCTGCTCTCTCCGCTGGCGACGATCGCGATCAGCATCGACGGGAAGATCGCCGCCTCGTTCATCGCCGCGTGGAGGCTCGCCCCCTCGCGCACGCGCGCGGTCACGCCGATCGCCTGCGCGCCGATGTGGCGGTTGGGCGTGACCGCGGCGGCGGCGGCGAGCGCCTCGACCAGCGGCACGCCGCTCTGGACCAAGGTCGCGAGGCTCCCGGCGAAGCGCGCGGCATTGTGCTGGCGGCTGAACCGCGCGAACGGGCGGTGGGTGGCGAGCCGGCGGTCGAGGGCGAGGCGGTTGGCCGGGATCGCCAGCCACCGCCGCGCCGCGACGACCGCGAGCACCACGAGCAGCGCGACGAGCCAGCCCCAGTGGGCGACCCCGCTGCTGAGCGCGATCAGCGCGCGGGTGAGGAACGGCAGCGCCGCGCCGCGCGAGACGAACACCTTGACGATGTCGGGCACGACGTAAACGAGCAGCAGCGTCATCATCCCGAGCGAGATCAGCGCGAGCAGCGCCGGATAGAGCAAGGCGAGCTGGACCTTCTGCTGGTTGCGATGACGGCTTTCGACGAACTCGGCGAGATGCGCGAGCACCTCGGACAGCCGCCCCGATTGCTCGCCCGCGGCGTCCGAGGCGCGGTAATATTCGGGGAAGGCGGTCGGGTGATCGCCCAGCGCCGCGGCAAAGCTTTGTCCCTCGAGCACGCTCCCCCGGATCGCGAGCAGCACGCCGCCGGTCACGGCCGCATCGGCCTGCTGCGCGACGAGGCGCAGCGCCTCCTCGATGCGCACGTCGCTGCCGATCAGGGTGGCGAGCTGGCGCGTGACGGTCGCGAGCCCGCGCGCGCCGATCCGCGGACCGAACAGGCGGATGCCGCGCGTCGGCGCCGACGCTCGTCCCGCCGCCTCGACCGAGGTCGGCAGCAGCTGACGATCGCGCAACAGCCGCCGCGCGCCCGCGGCATTGCTCGCCTCGATCATCCCGCGCTGGGATCGGCCGGCGGGATCGACGGCGCGATAGGAGAAAGCAGGCATTATGGTTTTCGTGCCGGCGCAGGCCCGCTGTCCCGAGCGAAGTCGAGGGACGTTCCACAGTCGAACGGCGAACGTGGCTCGACTTCGCTCGACCCAGCGGCTGAATGGGGGACCATGGTCTACCCGTCCTCCCTGATGACGCGCGCCACCTCGTCCACCGAGGTCAGCCCGGCGCGGATCTTCGCCACCCCGTCGTCGAGCAGGCTGCCGCTTCCGGCGCGCGCCGCCGCGGTCAGCTCGGCCTCGGACGCGCCGTCGTGGACCAGCGCGCGCAGCCGATCGTCGATCGTCACCAGTTCGAACAAGCCGATGCGGCCGCGGTAGCCGTCGATGCCGCCTGGTCGCCAGATCGGCTCGCCGACCGCGATCGCGCCGTTGAGCAGGTCCGCGTCCTGCGCGGTGGCGCGCGCCTCGATCCGATGAGCGGGATCGAGCCGGCGCACCAGCCGCTGCGCGACCAGCCCGGCCAGCATCGGCGCGAGCAGATAGCGTTCCACCCCCATGTCGATCAGCCGCGTGACGCTGCCGACCGCCGAATTGGTGTGCAGCGTGGAGAGCACGAAATGCCCGGTCATGCTCGATCGCACCGCCACCTCGGCGGTGTCGTGGTCGCGAATCTCGCCGACCATGATCACGTCGGGATCCTGCCGCAGGATCGCGCGCAGGCCGTTGGCGAAGGTCAGATCGGTCTTGGGATTGACCTGCGTCTGGCCGACTCCCTCGAGCTCATATTCGATCGGATCCTCGACCGTCATGATATTGCGCTTGCGGTCGTTGAGCTTGGTCAGCGCCGCGTAGAGCGTGGTCGTCTTGCCCGATCCGGTCGGCCCGGTCACCAGCACGATCCCGTGCGGGCGTTCCAGCAGGCGTTCGAAACGAACGACATCGCCGGCATTCATGCCAAGCTGCGCGAGATCGAGCTGGGTCGCGTCGCGATCGAGCAGGCGCAGCACGACGCGCTCGCCATGCTGGGTCGGAATGGTCGACACGCGCACGTCAACGTCGTAGCCGCCGACGCGCAGCGTCACGCGTCCGTCCTGCGGCATGCGCTTCTCGGCGATGTCAAGCCGCGCCATCACCTTGATCCGGCTGACCAGCAAAGGCGCCAGCGCGCGCTTCGGCTCGACCACCTCGCGCAGCACGCCGTCGACGCGGAAGCGCACGATCAGGCGCTTCTCCTGCGTCTCGATATGCACGTCCGACGCGCCTTCCTTGACCGCCTCGAGCAGCACCGCGTTGATCAGGCGGATGACGGGCGAATCGTCGCGCTGGTCGAGCAGATCGTCGATCGCGGCGACGCTGTCGGCGAGCGCCGCGAGATCGCTGCCGGCCGAGGCATGGTCGGCCGCCTCGCTCGCGCTGTCGCGATATTGCGCGTGCAGCGCCGTATCGAACGCGGCCTCGTCGACCGCGACGAAATCGAGCGCGCCATAGACGCGCTGGACCTCGAGCATCGCCGGCAGCGCGATCCCCGCGCGATGGAGGCATTCGCCGGAGCGCACGACCAGGCCGTGGCGTTTCGCAAAGGCATAAGGGAGAACGACGTCGCTCATCGCGCGAGCAGCAATTGCGCGCCGACCATCCCCGACGTCGGCCGGCGGTCGAGCTTGACCTCGGCGATATGCACCCCGCCGCTGCGCTCGAGTTCGGACAGCCAGGCGACGATCGCGTCGTATGAAGCGTCCTCGATCACCACGCGCGTCTGGCTGCCTTCGGGCTCGAGCCGCTGGATGGTCAGCCCCGCGGTCGCCGCGCTGCCGGTCACCACCGTCGCCAGCGAGCCGCCGCCGATTGTGGCGCGGCGGCCGAGATTGGGTCCGGCCGCGCGGATGCCGGCCTGGACGCCACGTTCGCGGGAGTTGTACCGCTTTGCCGCCCGGGAAGCCGGCCGGCTCGGGGTCAAGCTCTGCGTGAGCGTCGGCCTGGCGGGCA
>CAXSHP010000058.1:10520-10915 GCA_964236935.1 uncultured Sphingomonadaceae bacterium | reverse complement strand
GTAGGTGCGGATGTCGGCGAGCGCCGTAGCCCGCGCCGTCTGCAGCGGGCGGACGACGAGCACGATCAGCAAGGCGATCGCCGCGATCGCGCCGACCGCCGCCAGCAGCCGCTGGTCGCGTTCGGAGTGATCGTCCCACCAGGCCTGGCCGCGCGCGATAACGGGCGCGATCGCAACGCGCTTCATGATGCGCCCCCCCGGTCGTGGACGATGACCTTGCCTCCGCCCTGGTCCCCCCCCCCGCGGCCGCGCCCGCCCCCGGCCGCCCCGGGTGGCGCGGGTGGAAGGCCGCCGGCCGCTCCCCGCCGCTGGCGAAGGAGGCGAGCTCGAGCAGTCCGCCCGCCACGCCGGCCGGCACGGCGGCAGGATCGTCGAGGAAGGTGCCCAGGAAGTGG
>CAXSHP010000058.1:0-10510 GCA_964236935.1 uncultured Sphingomonadaceae bacterium | reverse complement strand
GCGCCCCCCCGGTCGTGGACGATGACCTTGCCTTCCGCGCTGTTCTCGCCCGCCGCGGCGGCGCCCGCCTCGGCGTTCAGGCCGGCGGCGTCGAGCGTCGTGGCGACATGCTGGAGCGTGGCGAGGTCGGCGGCCTCGAGATCGAGGCTGAGCGCGCCGTCCGCGTCGCTCCAGCTCAGATCGCGCACCCCGATCTGCGCGCCGAGCGGCGCCAGCGCCGCCGAGGTGCGCGCGAGCAACGGAAAGAACCGGCTCGGCGCCGCGCCGCCGGTCGGCAGCAGGTCGCTCGCCGCGGCGACCAGATCCTCGCCGACGGCAAGCCCCGGCGCGGCCTGCGCGAGCAGCACGCGCGTCTCGGCCGCGCGCTTGGCGGCGACGTGCCGCAGCGCCAGCGTGTCTGCCGCGGCGATCGCGCCATGCGCGAGCAGCCCCGCCGCCACCGCGACGCCGAGCCGGCGCCACACCCGATCGAGCCGCGCGCGCGGCGCGGCATACGCACTTTGGCGCAGGTTCAGTGCCGGCGCTAGCAGGCGTTGCGCCAGCGGGGCCTCGTCGACCGCCGCCTCGGCGACGGTCATGCCCTCGGGCAAGACCCCCCCGTAGCGGATGCACCCCGGCCGGCCGGCCGCGACCCATGCCGCGCGAAGCTGGCCCGCGGCGATCGCGAAGCCGGTCGCGTCGTCGGTGCGCACCACCGCCCGCCCGGCCGTCAGGTCGACCGACCAGCATCCGCCCGGCGGCACCGGCAGCGCCAGCGCGTCGGGCACCAGCGCGGCGTGCGCGAGCCCCGCCGCCTCGAGCTGATTTGTCCAGGCGCGCATCAGCTCGTGACGCACCGCCGCCGCGAGGTGCCGCTGCGGCGCAATCTCGGCGCCGAGCGCGACGTGGACCGCCTCCAGCGGCTCGGCCAGCGCGTCCTCGATCGCGAACGGCAGCGCGGCGAGGCGCTGGCGCCGCCCGGCCAAGGGCAGGTCGACCGCGAGCATCAGCACCTGCTCGCTCGGCACCAGCAAGGTCGCCGCGCCGACGTCATAGCCTTCGACCGCGACGATCTCGCCGCCGGCCAGCGTCCACACTCCGGCCGGCCCGGCCGCGCGCCCGGCCGTCACGAAAGAGACGCCAAGCCGAAGGATGGGCGCGTAGAGCGGCGTCGGTCGAGATGGCGTTTCCATGCGAGGCATCTATAGTAGCGGCGATGCGCGGGTTTCCAAACTATCTTCGCCACATGACGATCCCGATGCGGGCGCGGCGCGCGCCCGGCGCCCCATCGGAAGCGGGGCTGACGCTCGTCGAGATGATCGTCGTGCTGGCGATCATCGCGCTCGTCGCCGCGCTGATCGTCCCCAACGTCATCGGCCGGCCGGACGAGGCGCGGGTGACCGTGGCCACGACCGATCTCAAGACGATCTCGGCCGCGCTCAAGATGTACCGGCTCGACAATGGCGATTATCCGACCACCGAGCAGGGCCTGGCCGCGCTCGCCGCCAAACCGACCGCGTCGCCGGTCCCGGCCAATTGGTCGGCCGAGGGCTATCTCCCGCAGGTGCCGACCGATCCGTGGGGCCGTGCTTACGTCTACAAGACCCCTGGTGCGGACGGGAGCGGCTTCGATCTGCTGTCCTACGGCAAGGACGGCAAGCCGGGCGGCGAGGGGCTCGACGCCGATCTCGCCGAACGCAGGCGCTAGGCGTGGTCGCCGGGGCACCCCGCGCACGCGAGCTTGGCATGACCCTGGTCGAGATGCTCGTCGTCCTCGCGATCATCGGCGTCGCGGCCGGCGCGGTCGCGCTCGGGCTCGGTTCGGCCGATCGCGGCAATGCCGTCGAGGCCGAGGCGCGCCAGCTCGCCGCGAAGCTGCGTCTCGCCGCCGACGAGGCGATGGTGCGCGATGCGCCGCTGGCATTCGCGCATGACCCGCATGGCTATGCCTTCGTCGGCGCCGACGTCGCCGGCGCCGCTTTCGCCCGCCACGATCTGCCGCGCGGGATGACCCTCGACGCCGGTCGGGATGCCGCGCCGCTGCCGCTCGCGCTCGACGCCGCCGGTCCCCCGATCTCGGCGCGAATCGCGCGCGGCGACCGCGCCTGGACGGTGACCTACGATGGGCTCAACGTCGTGGCCGGCCCGGCGTGAACGAGGCCGGTTTCTCGCTGCTCGAGGCGCTGATCGCCTTGCTCGTCCTGGCGATCGGCGCGGCGGGCCTGGTCCGCGCGTCCGAGGCGCATGTCGACGCGATCGGCGGTCTCGAGCAGCGCGCGGCCGCCACCTGGGTCGCGCAGAACCGCCTCGCCGAGCTGCGCCTCGCCGATCCGGCGGCGAGCGCGCCCAGTGTCGCGATGCTCGGCCGGACGTGGCGGGTAACGGTGACCACGCGTGCCAATCCCGATCCGGATCTGCGCGAGGTCGCGATCGAGGTCCGCCCGGATGAGGGCCGCGGTCCGGCCGTGGCGCTGACCGGCTTCATCGCGTCATGAGTCCGCGCCGCGTCGAACGGTCGATCGACGTGGCGATCGGGCTGATCGTCGTGTCGGTCGCGGTCGCGCTCGCCGGGCTGACCTGGCGCATCGCCGGCGATCCCGGCCGCGGGTCGCGCGGCATCGCGCCCGTCACGGCGACGGCGGCGCCGCCGCTCGATATCACCCCGATCCTCGCGCTCGCCCCGTTCGGCCGCACCGCCCCGGTGGCTGCGTCGCCGACCAGCCTCGGGCTTCAGCTCCGCGCGATCCTGCTGGCCGAGCCGCGCTCGGCGTCGACCGCCTTGATCTCGGCTGGCGGCGGTCCGCCGCAAGCGGTGGCCATCGGCCAGGCGATCGCCGGCTTCAGTCGCGGAGGCTGTCTCACTGCGATCGCCGGCGGCGCGATCGTCGACACGATCGCGCTCGACCATGTCCTGCTGCGCGTCGGCGGTCGCACCGAGCTGCTGGGCTTCCCGCGGCGCGAAGGGTCGTCGATGCCGATTCCCGCAGCCGGTGCGGCCCCCGCTGCTGTCTTGCCGCCGCCCGCCGGCGCGCCGCCGTCCACCGCCGCGTCGCCGGGTATCGCCGTGCCCCCCGCCATGGCCTTGCCTCCTGCCTCGAGCGCTCCCAGCGCGTTTCTTGACTCGCTGGGGCTCGCGATTACGGATGGCGGCTACCGAATCGGGGCGAATCCGTCGGCGGCCGCCCGCATCGCGGGGTTGCTGCCGGGTGATCTCATCGAGAAGGTCAACGGCAGCGTGGCTGGCAATGTCGACAAGGACGGCCGGGCATTGGACGCCGCCATCCGCTCGGGCGAGGGGCGGCTGGAAATCATGCGGAGCGGCAGGCGCATGACCTTGTCCTTCCCGGCGCGCTGAGGAAGCTTCGTGAATCGGTTCAGTCTTTTCCCGATGGCCGCCGCGCTCGCCGCCGTCACCGCGCCGCTCGCCGCGCAGTCGCCGGTCGCCGATGTCGTGGTCAACATGCGCGAGGTGGAGATCGCCGACGTCGCCGAGCAGATCTCGCGGATCACCGGGCGCACCCTGATCCTCGATCCGTCGGTCAAGGCACGGTCAACGTCACCTCCGCCGAGCCGTTGTCGGTGGCGGGCGTGTGGGATCTGTTCCAGTCGGTGCTGCGCGTCCATGGTTTCGCCGCGGTGCGTAGCGGGCGGGCGTGGCGGATCGTGCCGCAGGCGAGCGCGGTGCGCGACGGCGGATCGCGCATCGCCGGCGGTTCGGTCGGCGCGCAGGAGCTGGTCACCCGGCTGATCCGCCTGCGCAACCTGTCGCCCGACGTCGCGGCCCGCGTGTTCCGGCCGCTCGTCGCCGCGTTCGGCGACGTCCAGGCGGTGACCGGGCCCAATGCGATCATCGTCACCGATTATGCCGAGAACGTCAGCCGGATCGAAGGGCTCGCGCGCTCGATGGACAGCGGCGGCGGCGCGACGTTCGACAGCATCGTGCTCCACAACGCCAGCGCGCGCGACGTCGCCACCGCGCTCCAGGCGGTGCTCGGCGACAGCACCAAGGTCGCTGCCGACGAGCGCAGCAACATGCTCCTCGTCCGCGGCGATCCCGCGGGCATCGCGCAGGCGCGGCGCGCTGCCGAATTGCTCGACCGCCCCGGCGGCGCGGCGCCGACGACGCGCATGTTCCGCCTCAGCAATGCCGACGCCGAATCGGTCACCGAGGTGCTGCGCGGACTGATGGGCGCGCCGGGCGCGGTGACGAATCCCGTCGCGCGCAGCCTCGCCGGAGGCAGCGCCTCGCGCTTCGGCACCGGGCCGCTCGACCGCACCGGCTCGACGCTCGTGTCACCCAATAGCGCGCAGGCCGACCTCTCCGCACCCGCGCCGCTGCCGGCCAGCACGCCCGCTTCGACGCAGGCGAACGGCTTTGCCGTCGACGGTCTCGCGATCCAGCCCGCTCCCGAGCTCAACGCGATCGTCGTGCGCGGCACGCCCAGCCAGATCGCGTCGATCGAGCCGCTGATCACCCAGCTCGACGTGCGCCGGCCGCAGGTCATGATCGAGGCGGCGATCGTCGAGATCCTCGGCGATCAGGCCGAGGCGCTCGGCATCCAGCTCGGGCTCGGTGCCGCCGCGGTCGACCAGGCCGACGGCGCGGCGACCTCGTTCACCAACCTTGGCCTGCCGTTGAGCAGTATCCTCACCGCGATCGGCGCACCCGCCGCCGCGGCGGTCCTGCCCAACGGCCTGTCGGGCAACGTCCGCGTGACCGATAATTTCAGCATATTGGTCCAGGCGCTCGGCCAGTCGACGCGCGCCAACCTGCTGTCGACGCCCAGCCTGACCACGCTCGACAACGAGCCCGCCGAGATCGTCGTCGGGCAGAACGTGCCGTTCCGCACCGGCAGCTTCACCACCTCGGGCAACACGCTCAACCCGTTCACGACGATCGAGCGGCAGGACGTCGGCATCACCTTGCGCGTCGTCCCGCGCGTCCATTCGGGCGACGTCGTGCGGCTCGAGGTCAGCCAGGAAGTATCGTCGCTGACCAACGGCGTGTCCGGCGCGGCCGATCTGATCACCAACCGCCGCAGCATCCAGACGACCGTGCTCGCCGACAATGGCGAGACGATCGTGCTCGGCGGGCTGATCACCGACGATCGCCTCAACACGCGCAGCCAGGTGCCGATCCTCGGCGACGTGCCGGTGCTCGGCGAATTGTTCAAGAGCCGTCAGCGGAGCCACACCAAGCGGACCTTGTTCGTCTTCCTGCGGCCGACGATCCTGCGCGATCGCGCGGCGGCGACGACGGCCACCGACGCCAAATACGATCGGCTGCGCGACGCCGAATCGACCCTCGATCGGAAGGGCAATCTGCTGCTCGATCCGCCGGGACCGCGGCTCGGCCTGGAAATCCGCGGGATCTACTGATCGACGGGCGGCGGCAGCGCCACCGTTACGCGCTGGCCGCGCCGCTCGAACACCGCCTCGTCGCTGTCGAGGGAAGCGAGCGTCCAGCCGTCGAACAACGCCCCGACGCGCAGAGTCCGTGTCCGTCCGTCGGGCTTGCGCACCAGCGCCACCGCGTCGTCGGGCAGGCGGCCGACGATCCCGACAAGCGACGGCGGCGCGCCGGCGAGCGCGGGCGGCAGCGGCGGCGCGAGATCGATCGGGGCGGGGGCGGGGGGCGAGCGGTGCTCCGCCACGATGGGAACCGCTGGTCGATCGGCGCCGTGCCGCTCGACCAGCAGCGCGATCGCCAGGATCGAGGCGGCCAGCGCCCACGGCAGCAGCCAGCGGCCGCGCTCGATCCGCGCGCGCGACGCGGCCAGCGCCATGCTCAGTCGGCCGACCAGGCTGATCGGGGGTTCGGGCAGAGCGTCGCGGTCGGCGACCAGCAGCAGAACGGTCTTGTCTTCCATCTTCTCCGGCTCCGCGCCCGGTCATAGCTCGCCCGCGATCTTCGGCCAACGATTCCTCGATCGCGCGGAACCATTGATCCGGTTGAAGTATTTCTGAGACGACCGCATTTCAGGAGCTTCGTCATGCTTACCGAACAGTCCAACCGTTCGCTCGCGATCGGCGCCACCGCCGGCCTCGCCGTGGGTCTCGCCGCCAATTTCGTGCGAAAGGCGATCGTCCAGGCGCCGACCCTCGCCGCCGGTAATTGGGACGAGGCGCTCGCCGCCGAGCACAAGGCGACGCTCGCCGTGTTCGACCTGCTCGGCAAGAGCGACGATAGCCAGACGACGAAGCGATCGATGCTGCTGATGCAGCTCAAACATGCCCTCGCCAAGCATGCGATGCAGGAAGAGAATGCCGTCTATGCGGCGATGCGCGATCATGGCGCCACCGCCGCCGCCGATCATCTCAACCACGATCACGGCTATGTGAAGCAATATCTCTACGACCTCACCGTCCTGCCCAAGGACGATCCCGCCTGGCTGCCGAAGGTCGCCGAATTCCGCGCGATGATCGAGGAGCATATGCGCGAGGAAGAGAATGAGATCTTCCCCAGCCTGCGCGATCAGCTCAGCGATGCGCAGAACAAGCAGCTCACGGTGGCGATGAACAAGGAAGGCCTCAAGATCGCCTGAGCGACGCCTCAGCCCGCCCGGTGGCGGGTTACGATCGCGCCGATCGCAGCGATCCGTTCGACGTCGGCGTAGGCCGCGCCGTCAAGCTCTTCGCCGAAGATGTCCGGATCGAGCTCGCGATAGTCGAGCGAGCAATTCAGGCCGGGCAGCCGTCCGGTTAGCGCCGCGCGGAGGGCGTCGCGGCCGTCCACCATCGCGCTCCCGGTGTAGAGCAACACCCGTCCGCCCGGCGCCAGCTGCTTCGCGGCCGCGAGCGTCCATTCGAGCGAGAGGCGCGCGCCGTGCATGTCCCCGCCGTCGCGATAGGCGCGCTTGTCCGGATCGACGATGAACGGCGGGTTGGCGAGGACCAGATCGAACGGGCCCGACTGCCCGGCGAGCCCGCTGCCCCCGATCAGTTCGGCCGCAACACGATGGAATGCGGCATTGGCCGCCGCCAGCCACAGCGCGTCGCAATTGATGTCGACCAGCGTCAGCCGCACCTCTCGATGGTCGCGCCCGGTGATCAGGCCCCCCACGCCCGCGCCGGCGCCGATGTCGATCACCCGCGCGCCGCGCGACAGCGTCGCAGTCTCTGCGGCGACGAAATCGGCGAAGCGGTAGGTATCGGGCCCGAGGAATACGGCGTCCCGATCGGTGGTCGGGAAAGCCGAGTGGAGGAACAGCGCGCCGCGCACCCGCGATACGCGCAGGCGGCTGGCGAGCAAGTCGCCGCGCCGCTCGAGCGCCCCGGCCCGGTCGAGCAAGGCCACCAGCTTGTCGTCGATCGTCCCTTGCGCAAACGGCAGGCTCCACCCGAACACGTCGCGCAATCCGTTGGGGCGAGCTCGATCGCGCCGCGCGATCACGCGCGCGTGCGTCGCGGGCGTCGGCGTGACGAAGTCGTAGCCGGCGGCATCAAGGCTGCGCAGCAGCTCGATCAGGGCGTCGCGGGCGGCGTCGGTCTTGAGCACGGGTTTTTCTCGATCGGCAAAGGTGCGACGCATTGCGTTTAGCGGCGTTGAGGCGCCACGTGATAATGTCGGGGGATCAGTGGCATGTCGAACACTTACCGCATCCTCATCGCGCTCGTCGCCGGTCTGTTGCTCGGGGCGATGCTAGCCGCCGCGAGCCCAGCGTGGGCGCCCCAAATGCTCGCGGCGGTGCGGCCGATCGGTCGGCTCTGGCTCAACGCGTTGCAGATGACGATCGTGCCGCTGGTGTTTTCCATGCTCGTGGTGGGTATCGCGTCCGCGGCCGGGACGGTGGCGGCGGGCGGCCTCGCGGGCCGGGCGATCGGGCTGTTCGCGGTGCTGCTGCTCTTCGCGGCAGTGCTCGGCGCGCTGCTCACGCCGTTGCTGCTCCAGCTGTGGCCGGTCGCGCCGGGTGCGCTGGGGGTCGGTGCAGTGGCCGCGGTGCCGCCGACCCCGCCGCTCGACGAATGGCTGCTCGGGTTCGTGCCGACCAATCCGGTCAAGGCGGCCGCCGAGGGCCAGATGGTCCCGATCGTCGTGTTCGCGCTGATCTTCGGTTTCGCCGCGACGCGCATCGGCGACGAGCGCCAGGCGCGCATCGTCGGCCTGTTCGATGCGGTGGTCGAGACGATGCTGGTGATGGTCGGCTGGGTGCTATGGGTCGCGCCGCTCGGGGTGTTCGCACTCGCGCTCGCGGTCGGCGCCAATGCCGGGCTCGGCGTCGCGGGTGCGCTGTTCCATTATGTCGCGATCGTCATTCTGGTCCAGCTGGCGTTGCTGGTCGCCACCTATGCGCTCGCCGTCGCCGCCGGGGGGATCGGCCTCGGCCGGTTCGCGCGCGGCGTCGCCGCGGCCCAGATCGTCGGGCTGAGCACCCAATCGTCGCTCGCGTCGCTGCCGGCGATGCTCGCGGGCAGCCGCGATCGTCTCGGCGTGCCCGAAGCCGTGCGCGACACCGTGCTGCCGCTCGCGGTCTCGCTGTTCCGCGTCACCAGCCCGGCCGCCAACATGGCGGTGGTGGTGTTCGTCGCCGCGGCGGCGGGAGTTCCGCTGGGCGTGGGTCAGCTGCTGGTCGGCGCGGGCGTCGCCGCCTTGTGCAGCCTCGCCGTGGTCGGGCTGCCGAGCCAGGTCTCGTTCTTCACCGCGCTCGCGCCGATCAGCCTGGCGATGGGCGTGCCGCTCGATCTGCTGCCGCTGCTGCTCGCGGTCGAGACGCTGCCCGATCTGTTCCGCACGATCGGCAACGTCACCGCCGACATGGCGGTGACGCGGATCATCGCCGCGCGCACCGGCGGCGCGACATGAGCGAGGCCGCCGCGCTCGCGCTGCTCCCCGGTCTCGTGCCGATGGAGGCCAAGCTCGTCGCCGCGCTGCCGGCCGAGCCCGGCTGGCAGTTCGAGCCCAAATGGGACGGCTTCCGTTGCCTCGCCTATCGCGCGGGGGATGCGGTCGCGCTGATGTCGAAGTCGGGCAAGCCGCTCGGCCGCTATTTCCCCGAAATCCTCGATCTGCTGCGCGGCATGATGGCCACACGCTTCGTGCTCGACGGCGAGCTGATCCTGCCGATCGGCGAGATATTGTCGTTCGATGCGCTGCAGATGCGGCTCCATCCCGCCGAAAGCCGTATTCGCAAGCTGTCGGTCGAGACGCCGGCGCAGCTGATGCTGTTCGATGGCCTGCTGGCGGGAGAGGGGCCGCTGCTCGACGCCCCGCTCACCGAACGCCGCGCCGCGCTCGAGCGGCTCTATCGCGCCGAGCGCTCTTCCGCATTGCTGCTCTCGCCGCGCACCGAGGATGCGGCCGCCGCCAAGGAGTGGCTCGCCCGCAGCGGCGGCGCGCTCGACGGCGTCGTCGCCAAGCGACTCGATCAGGCCTATCGCCCCGGCGAGCGGGCGATGCTCAAGGTCAAGCAGCACCGCTCGGCCGACTGCGTCGTCGGCGGCTTCCGCTACGAGAACGACAGCCGCGCGGTCGGATCGCTGCTGCTTGGCCTGTACGACGATGCCGGGCTGCTCAACCACGTCGGCTTCACCTCGGCGATCGCCGACAATGCGCGCGCCGAGCTCACCGCCAAGGTCGAAGCGCTGGTCGAGGCGCCCGGCTTCACCGGCAAGGCGCCGGGCGGGCCGAGCCGGTGGAGCACCGATCGCTCGGCCGAATGGCAGCCGCTGCGCCCCGAGCTGGTGGTCGAGGTGCGCTACGATCAGGTCACCGGCGATCGTTTCCGCCACGGCACGCGCTTGCTGCGCTGGCGGCCCGACAAGGCGCCGCACCAGTGCCGGATGGAGCAGCTCGAGCATGAGCTGCGCCCTGCCGAGCTGGCGAGCGAGCTCGCGATCAAGTGATCCGCATCGGCACCGCCGGGTGGACCATCCCGCGGGTCTTCGCCGAGCAATTCGGTGCGGCCGGCAGCCATCTCGAACGCTATGCGCGGCGCTTCACTGTCGCCGAGATCAACTCGTCGTTCCACCGTCCGCATCGCCGCGAGACCTATGAGCGCTGGGCCACCGCGGTGCCCGAGGACTTCCGCTTCGCGGTCAAATGCCCGCGCACGATGACGCACGACCAGCGGCTGCTCGGCTGCGAGGCGCTGATCGAACGCTTCGCCGGTGAAGTCGCCGGGCTGGGCGCGAAGCTCGGTGCGCTGCTCGTCCAACTGCCGCCGAGCTTCGCGTTCACCGACGCTGCGGAGCCGTTCTTCGCTTTGCTGCGCCAGCGGCTCGCCGCGCCGCTGGTGTTCGAGCCACGCCACGCGAGCTGGTTCAACGTCGAGGCGACCGCTCTGCTCGATCGCCTATGCGTCGCGCGGGCCGCGGCCGATCCGCCGCCGGTCGAAGGCGCCGATTCGCCGGGCGGCTGGCCAGGTCTCGCTTATTACCGCCTGCACGGATCGCCGCGCATCTACCGTTCGCCGTATGGCGAACGCTGCCGCGACATCGGCAACCAGATCCTGCACCGTTCGGGCGGCGGGATGATGGATGCGCAGCCGCTGGCCGCCGTCATCGGCGACCGGGCCAAGCGCGGGATGATGAC
>CAXSHP010000057.1:11395-14055 GCA_964236935.1 uncultured Sphingomonadaceae bacterium | reverse complement strand
GCGCCGACGCCGTGAAGCGCCACGATCAGGGGCCGGCTCACGCCGCTGTCCCGAACGCGAAGGCATCCATGCGCAGCACGCCGTGCGTCGTGCTCTGGTGCAGATGCTCGGCCGTCCCGCCTTCGCCGGCGCCGAGCGCCACGAACAGCGGCAGCAGATGCTCCTCGGTCGGATGGTTGCGCACCGCGTTCGGCCCCATGGCGCGATAGGCGATGAGGTCCGCGACGCGATCCTCGTCGATCGCATCGCTCATCCAGTCGGCGAAGGAGTCGACCCAGGCGGGTGCCGCCGCGTGCAGCGCGTCGCGATATTCACGGAAGCTCGACAGATCGTGGGTGAAGCTGCCCGAGCCGACGATCAGCACGCCCGCTTCGCGCAGCGGGGCGAGCAGCCGGCCCAGCCGGTAATGATGATCGGGCCCGGCCTGCGTCTGAACGGACAATTGCACGACCGGAATGTCCGCCTGCGGATAGACGAGGCTGAGCGGCACCCACGCGCCATGATCGAGGCCGCGGTCGGCCTCGCGGGTGACGGTGCCGCCCGCGTCCTCGATCAGCGCCGCGACGCGGTCGACCAGCCAGGCCGATCCCGGTGCGGGATAGCGGATGTCGTACAGCTCCTTGGGGAAGCCGTAGAAGTCGTGGATGGTCTCGTTGACGTCGCCGGTGGTGACGCTCGGCGTGCGCGTTTCCCAATGGGCGGAGACGATGAGGATCGCACGTGGCCGCTCGGGCAGGCGTTCCGCCAGCCCTTCGAGGAAGGTGCGTGCCGGCGCGTCGGTCAGCGGGAAGGTCGGCGCGCCGTGGGAGACGAACAGGGCGGGAAGCATGAGGATCACTCCGTTGATCGGTGTCGCAACCTATGTCGCCCCTGCGCCGCCGATCCGCCATCGGCGATCGTCGCAGGCCGGCTATGCGTTTTCGTGGAAGCGAGTTCGACGAGAGAGATCCGCCGGCGACGCCGGCGAACCTCGCCGGATCAGCCGCCGATGCCAAGCTGGGACATGTACGTCTGGTTGTCCCAGAACAGATATTCCTCGCTCATCTGGCCCGCCTTGTTCCAGTGGCCGACCGTCGCCATCGGAATCTTGAACGACTTGCCGGTCGGCTGAATGACCTTGCCGTCGGGCATGGTCATCGGCCTGGTGAAGGTGCCCTCCATCACGCCGACCACCGTCGTCCATTCGCCCTGGCCGAGTTTGACGGGATGCTGCTTGATCCGTGTGTCGGGCGCGTAGGTGAACATGTACTTGAGCGAGTCGATGTGCTTGTCGATACCGCGCTCGACATGGCCGTCAGGCCAGTAAACGACGATGTTCTTGGCATGACTCTCCTTGAGCCGATCCCATTTCTGATTCGAGAATACCTCGTAGTCGAGATTATCGAAGGTGCGCAGATGCTGCCGGCCGATACGCTCGGCGGTGCGGTAATTCTGCAAGGCCGTCGCATCGGCCGCCTTGGTCTGCGCCGATGCGCCGGTGGCGGCGAGCATCGCCGCGGCGAGCGCTATGGTGATCGTCTTCATGTCTGTCCTCGCTGTTGAATCATCCGGTCTGGGGCTGGGGCGACAGGTACGGCTCTGATCCGCAGGATGCATCGGCGATCAGCGGGGCGCGCCCATGCGAAAACGCACCGCTGGACAATGCTGGTACAACAGCACCCGATCTCAGACGCTCTGCCCCCCCCCCCGTCATGCTCTCCGAAACCCGTCGTTCGTTCAGGCACCATTGCGCGATCGGGCGGCGCATTTGTCCAATGCGAAATTTCGCCTACCCTGAGCTTGGATTGGCCGGAGCAAGGTATCCGCACGCATCTCACTCGTTTAGCTATGTCGCTCGTCTGCCGATACCGGCTTGAAGGAGGGGGAATCTGTGCGAACTGCTATGTTTGTTGCGATGGCGTCGTTCAGTGGTGTGGCGACAACGCCGCTCCATGCGAGCGACACCCCCTTGTATCAGCCTGCGCCTGCCTGGGTCGTTCCCGCCGTAATGCCGGGTGTCGCAAAAACGAGTGCCGAGACGCCGACGCTCGTGATTTTCGACGCTCAGCAGCGCATCGAGAATGGACGACTATGGTCCTATATGGACGTCGCGACGCGTATAGCGTCACCCGAAATGTTGGCGCAGGCGACAACGCTGGCCTTGCCCTGGGCGCCGGACAAAGGCGATCTCATCGTTCATGAGCTTTCCATCTGGCGGACGGGTCAACGGATCGATCTCTTGGCACAGGGGCAGAAGTTCACCGTGCTGCGGCGTGAGCAGTGGCTTGAACAGCGCCAGCTGACCGGCATTCTCACGGCGACCCTCGCTGTCGAAGGGCTGCAGGTGGGCGATATCCTGCGCTTGCGCGCGTCCACCACAGCGAAGGACGACGTCTTGGGCGGGCGTGTCCAAACCGTGATTCCCGTCCTCGCTCTCCCCGCCCGCGTGGCGTTCGCCCGCGCTCGCGTGTCGTGGCCCACTGCAACCCCGCCGCGCTGGAAGATGCAGGCCACCGGCATCACAGCTTCCCCAACACGCGACGGCGAATACACTTCGCTCGACCTGGCTGTACCAGCACCCAAGCAGACCGAGATGCCGGAGGACGCCCCAAGTCGGTATCGCCATCTGCCGATGCTCGAGGTCGCCACGTTCGCCGATTGGGCAGACGTTTCCAAGACAT
>CAXSHP010000057.1:9490-11385 GCA_964236935.1 uncultured Sphingomonadaceae bacterium | reverse complement strand
TCTACGGCCCTGATGCAAATAGCATCGCTCCCGGCTCGCCGCTTGCCGCCGAAGTCGATGCCATCATGAAAGCGGATTCGTCCAAGGTCGGTAGAGCCGAGCGTGCTTTGGAACTCGTGCAAGAGAAAATCCGCTATTTGGCGGTCGGCATGAACGGCGGAAACTATGTTCCGCAAAAGCCTGCCCGAACATGGGAGGTTCGCTACGGCGACTGCAAGGCGAAGACATTACTGCTGCTGTCGTTGCTCAGAGCGATGGGGATTGAGGCCGAGCCGGTTCTTGCCGCCATCGGATCGGGCGATTTCGTGCCTGATCGGCTGCCGAGCGCAGCCGCGTTCAATCACATCTTCGTCAAGGCGACGATCGACAACGAAACATTGTTTCTGGATGGGACCGGATCCGGTTCGAGGCTGGCAGACATCCATGATACGCCCGCCGTAGGATATGTCTTGCCCGTACGCCCCGGCGGGGCCGCGCTCGTCAAGATTGCGACGCACGCGAATGCGCGGCCGATAATCGATCTGACCGTCGACGCGGACGAGAGCGCCAGCGTCGATATTCCCAGTACGTTCGCAGCGACGGCCGTCGTCCGCGGGCAACCGGCTGCGATGCTGACAATGGTCAAAAGCCAATTGGGAGAGAAGGAGCAACGCGAAGCCGTCGGGCAGTTTCTGCAAGGGTTCACGGGAGAAAGCCAGTTCACGGACACATCGATCGCTTCCGATCCCGTTACCGGAACGATCACACTCAAGGCACACGGCGTGACGAGTACGACGTGGACAACCGAGGATCGTCGCCAGAAGCGCGCGGTCGATTGGCTGCTCGGGCAAGTGAACTTCAATCCGGACCGCAGTAAGGCAAAATGGGCGTCCATTCCCGTGTTGGTCAATCAGCCGGCGGGAATGCGTTATCGTTTGCGGGTGCGTCTGCCGGAGGGTGGGCGCGGCTTCAGCCTTGAGGGAGAACCCGATTTAAAAGGTCACATCGCCGGGTATGACGTCGTTCGCGACGCACGGTTGGCAAACGGAATGTTCATGCTGGACGAGCGGATCGAATTGATCGGCGGAGAAATCGACGCCGCCCAAATCCCTGCGGAGCGCGATGCGATTGCGACCGCGAAGGCGCGTGCCCCTCGCGTCGTCGCACCCGTCGATACGCGCCGTCGCTGGGACATTGCGGCCGGTGATCCACCTGGCGCGACCCAGATAAAGGCGGTCGAGGCGAACTTGGCAAAGGCGATAGCAGCCGATCCCGATGAGATAGGCGGCTACACTAGCCGCGCTTCGCTTCGAAACGGCATAGGGGATCGCCGCGGCGCCGTGGCCGATCTGACACAGGCAATCGCACTTGCACCGTCAGTCGATCTCTATCTCCAGCGTTCAACTGCATCGTACGAACTCGGCGATACGAAGGCTGCGCTTGCAGATGCGGAAGCCGCGCGTGCCCTCGACCCGTCATCGAGCGATGCAATCGATCAGGTCAGCGATATACAGGCCGAACGCGGCGATCTCGCCGGTGCCGTGGCGTTGCTCGATCAGCGCATCGCGCTTGGCGGCAATCTGCGTGACGCATATCGGGAATCGAAAGCCAGCTTGCTTGGCGAATATGGTGACCCCGCTCTATCGCTTGCCCTCTATGACAGCCTGATCGTCGATAAGCCGGGGTCGCCCTCGTTTCTGAACGGGCGGTGTTGGACTAAGGGGACGCATCAGGTATCGCTCGAAAGCGCCCTGAAGGATTGCACGACGGCCATCGAACTTAGCACGGACACAAGTGAACCGCTCGATAGCCGAGCGATGGTTTGGTATCGGCTTGGAAAATACGAAGAGGCGCTGGCCGACCTCGACGCGGCCTTGGGCGCATCGCCAAATCGGGCGGACAGTCATTTCATGCGC
>CAXSHP010000057.1:0-9480 GCA_964236935.1 uncultured Sphingomonadaceae bacterium | reverse complement strand
TATCAAAGCTCAACCGGAAGGCAGAGGCTGCCAAAGATCTCGCGGTCGCGCGGCGCCTTCAACCCAGCATCGACAAACAATATGTGCGCTACAAGATCACGGCATCCTGATCTGCGGATCAGACGGACGCAGTCGCAGGATCGAGTTCTCAACGAACCCGTTCTGCGTCGGCTTGCCTTCTGAGCCTCGCTGCGAGACGTACGGCTTCAGGGAGAGGCTTTCGCTTCACTCTTATGGGAATGCTCGTGCCGCAGCCGCCAATTCCCAATGTGTGCCGCAGCCAACAATAGGCTTCCCGCGACCGTGATCGGCGTTTCGCCAGCCGACTCGCCAAAAACCATCGCTCCGATCGCCAGCAGGATCAGCCCCAGCGCGCCGAGCGCGAGCGGCCACACTTCTCCATGCTGTGTCCGTCCCGCAATCAGCGCAGCCCCGCTCGCGGGCACTGCGAATGCCAAAACCCAGACATGGAAGCTTTCCGGCACCGTCAGGATGCTGCTGAGCACCGGAAGCGCGGCGATGATCAAGGGAAGCGCCAGGCAGTGAATGAGACAAAGCAACGACGCGCTCATCGCGGCTCGTTCGAACCAGTCTTCCCGGGTCTCACCACGACGCCCAGCGATGCCGGTTTTACGCCGGATATTGCAATGCTCGACCATCTCGATGCTATGATACATTATATCACGAATCGCAATTGGAGATTTATATGACCGACGTCGACGACCCGCGTCTCCCGGTGACTGTCCTCTCCGGATTCCTGGGCTCTGGCAAAACGACGCTGCTCAATCACATCCTGAGCAATCGCGAGGGCAAGCGTGTCGCCGTGATCGTCAACGACATGTCGGAGGTCAACATTGACGCGGACCTCGTACGGGGCGGGGAAGCGGATCTAACCCGCAGCGAGGAAACTTTGGTGGAGATGACCAATGGTTGCATCTGCTGCACCTTGCGGGAGGATCTGCTCAAGGAAGTCCGCACGCTCGCCGAGGATGGTCGTTTCGACTATCTCGTGATCGAGAGCACCGGCATCTCCGAGCCATTGCCGGTCGCCGCCACTTTCTCGTTCGAGGATGAGGCGGGGGAGAGTCTTGGCGACGTTGCCCGTCTCGACACGATGGTCACGGTCGTCGATGCGGCGAATCTGCTCAAGGACTATTCGAGCCAGGACTTTCTCGCCGATCGCGGCGAGACGGCGGACGAGGGCGATAAGCGGAGCCTCGTGGCGCTGCTGGTCGAGCAGATCGAGTTCGCCGACGTCATCGTCGTCAACAAGGCGGGGGCAGTCTCGCCCGAACAGCTCGGGATCGTGCGAAAGCTCGTCGCTTCGCTCAACGCCGACGCCGCGATCGTCGAGACGGACTGGGGCCGCGTGGCGCTCGACAGCATCCTCAACACCGGGCGATTCAATCATGAGGAGGCGGAGCACCATCCCCTGTGGGCGAAGGAGCTGTTCGGATTCGCCAGCCACCGTCCCGAAACCGAAGAATATGGCATCGAAAGCTTCGTCTATCGCGCGAGGAGGCCGTTCGACCCGGCGAAATTCTACGACTTCTCGACATTGAGCTGGCCCGGCGTGATCCGCGCCAAGGGTCATTTCTGGCTGGCGACGCGTCCCAACTGGGTCGGTGAGCTGGCGCAAGCGGGCGCGCAGACGATGACCTCCGCGCTCGGGCGCTGGTGGGCGGCGGTGCCCCGGGAACGTTGGCCGGACGGCGACGCCTTCGACCGTCATGTCGGCGCCAAGTGGGATTCGCTGTGGGGTGACCGCAGGCAGGAGCTGGTGTTTATTGGAATCGGCATGGACGAGCAGGCGTTGCGCCGGCAGCTCGACGCATGCCTGGTGCCCACGCGAGCGTTCACGCCACGTCTGTGGGAGGATATGGACGATCCCTTCCCTGCTTGGGGCGTCCCTGAGCCCGTGGCCGCGTGATGCAGACAGCTTTGCTGGAAAGGTTGCGGGACGACAGCGCCGTGCCGAGCCACGTCGCGTTGGGGCACGACGCCCCAGTTCTGAGCGCCATCCTCTTGCCTTCCATCACGCTTGCCGTGTGGCGTCGCGAGACTCCCGATGCCGTCGCGGCGGCGATTTCGAAGCTCGACTTGGCGCTGCTTGAGGATATCCGCATCGTTGTGGCGCTTCCCGGCCACGACGACCAGCTCAAGCGGGCGCTGCGGGAGGCGGGATACGACGCCGCCGCGATATCCGCGCTCTCGCCCGAGATTGCGTCGCTGGCTGCCCACTTTGCCGAAATCGTCGACCGACGGCTCGTCGAAGTCCGCCTCGAAATCGTCGAAACCGATGCCTGTCGCAAGTTTCACGTCGACTTCGTAAGCGTGCGGCTGATCACGACCTATAGCGGGTCAGGCACCCACTGGCTCGATCAAGCCGCCGCCGATGCGCTGGCTGCGGGAGCAGCGCTTGCCGAATTGCCGATACATCAGCTCGATACCGGGGATATCGCCTTGTTCAAGGGACACTCGTGGGCAGGTGAACGTGCCCTCGTGCATCGCTCACCGCCGATCGCGGGCTCGGGTGAGCGGCGGCTGGTGCTCGTCATGAATCCCGGGCGCGAGCCGCCAAAAACTATCTGAAACCTGTCCTTATCAACCCAGGAAATTGATCGGGGTGGGAAGCTTCCTTCAGCTCAATGTTGCGAGCGGTATGGATGCCGCAAGGGAGGCTCGAAAGCGGTTGGCTGGCGCTTTTTCAAGTCCACCATCGCTGCCGGCCGCCAAGCGGGCATCCTTGCCCAGCGTTCCTTCGCAGTTGGGGACAGCGTCTCGTTGGTCACGCCCGCGCCGTTGGCCCCACAAATATTGCGTTCGCCCGATCCGAACAATCGATAGAATGTCGTGAGCGATTCGAGGACCGGGCCGAGCGGATCGGGATGGTGCGTCGGGAAGTTGGGCGGCCCGAGTTGCTTGGGGTCTCTCACGTCCAAACCGGCGTGCCGCGCACGATCCACCATCCAGTCCAGGGTGATCGCCGCCAGGTCGGAGGTAGGATTACCGCCACCGACATCGCCGTGGCACCCTGGGAACCAGCTCTGCTCCAACGTCTGACCGCCCGCCGCCTGCGCCGGCGGCAACGTCCACAACGTCGGCAGGAACGGCTTGCGGCGCTCATCGATTGCAATGGCGTGGTAGGCGAACGCGACCGTCGATGACAGGTCGGTATCATGGAACTCGCGGTTCACGCGGAACACATGCTTCAAAATGCCTTGGAAGATCGTGTTCGGCACGCCGAGCGAGCCGACCGTGTCCCAAACGCCGATGCACTGGACGGGCGTGACGTCGCTCCAGGCGTAGTTCTGCCGGAAAAGGCGCGACGCCTCGGCACGTGGCGAGCGGCTGCCGTCCCGCGACCGATAGAGCGCGAACGATTCGTTGACGACGCTTTCATTCTCGGGCCGAAGAATGCCGGAGTTGCGGATGAAGCCGGCGAGGGAGCGCGCCGTATAGGCGCCGCGGCTGAACCCAAACAGGTATATCTGGTCACCTGGTTGGTAAGTTCGGACCAGCCAAGTGTAACACGCGAGCAGGATGCGGCTGATGCCATAGCCGGTGGCACCGTCGATGATCCGCTTGCTCCGGGACGACATCGATCCGATGCCATTGTGATAGAAAGTGCGTTGCTCGACCCCGTCCGCGCCGAGCGGCGGAATAAGGCTGGCGAGCTTCACTACGTTGGTCGGGCACCGCTTCCCGCTCTCGTTATGGTCCGGCTCGTTCCAGGTGCCATCGCAGCAGATCACAATCCGTTTCATTGCAAGCCTCGATGAGCCAATGACAGCGGCCGACGGCGAGCTCAATCATGTTCGCTCGGCACGCGATCTCATGTCGGATCGACTACACCCATGGCAATCATGCGCAGCGCCGTCATGCTCGGCATGAAGAAATAGTCGCCGCCGCGGGTGCTGACGAACTGGGGGATCCCGCTGGCGATGAACGGCGGGACGCCGGCGTCGGGATCGGCGGCGATCACGAAGCGGGCGTCGGGTCCATGATTGCCGACGAGCGGGCAGGTGTCGTTGCCCAGACCGAAATCCAGCCCGTAATTGAGCCACTGCTGCTGCACGAATTCGAACTGGCGCGCGAGCGACGCGCACATCGCGAGCATGACGATGCCATGCTCGCCGGCAGGGTCTTCGATGCCGCCATAAGGCAGGCCACGGCGCAGGATACGCCGGCGATTATTGAGCGCGGAACCCGCCCGATGCCTGGGATCGGGATCGCTCGCATGCGGATCGAGCATGTCGCGTGTGCTCATCCGCCGCGTGTGTGCGCCGACCGGACATTTCAGGCCCTGGGGATCCTCGCGATAGCCGAATGCCGTGAGCCGCCGCGATCGCTCGGCATTGAGCGATCCGTCGGCCGGAGCGGGATAGTTCCGGTTGAATGCCTCCCACTCGGCAAAGGTCGGCGCGATCATCAGCGGCACGCCGTCGGACCAGCGGCCCGCGAGCTTCGCCATCAATGTCTCGCGCGCCGCGTCGGGATCGGCGATCCCCCAGGCGCGGGCCAGGCCCTCCGCCGTCGTCTCGGTCCAGCGCCGGAACGCGCCGACGTCCTCGTGCAGCTTGCGGTAGGCGAAGAACGTGCCGTTGCGACTGAACGCGAGCGGCATGGCGGCGCCCGGAATTTCCTGCGCCTCGTCCGGCCAGCCGAGCAGAAACTCGCCGGTGGCGAGCGGCGACCAGTTACCCGCACCGTCGCTCTTGCCCTGGCCGACCGCGCGCGCCTGCTCCTCGTCGTGCGGCACCTGACCTTGAAAGGCGGGATCGCCGATCGCATCGACGAAGCCGAAATGTTCGCGCGGCGTCGGCACCGCGCTTCCGTCCGGCCCCTGTGCGACGATCGCCGAGAGATCCTGCCAGCGCGCATCACCGCCGCCATGGCCGCGGCTCAGCGCGATGCCGCCGCCCGACTGCTCGCAGAAGCCGATGATCGTGTCGGTCAGCGTCGCCAGCGCGGGGACGGCCGCGCCGTCCGCCTGCATCCGCGCGTTGAGCATGACCAGGATATGCGGACAATCGGGCGTGCCGGGGCGGATCCAGACCGGATCCCACGCGTCCAACGAATTCCCCGCCGCATCATCCCCCAGGATCGGCGCGCGCGCCGCCATGCCGTCGATATAGTCGTCGGGCATGCCACGCAGCGTCCGCGTCGGCAGGCCGAGCGCGAGCAGCCCGCGGAACGTGAACGCGATGTTGACCGCGACATCGGGGCGCGGGACGACGACCTTGCCCGTCGGGCGGTTCGGCTTGCTCGACGGCCAACGCAGCGCCGTTGTCACGCGCGGACGCAGGAATTCGACGAAGGCACGGCCGGTCGCGGCATCGCGCACGCTCAGCAACAGGAAACGGGCCTTGGGAAAACCCAGCCGGCCGTAGGCGGTCAGGATATTACCCTGGATGTCGGCCAGATCGAGATCGGCGGCAATGGTCCGGGGCGCGCTCATGAGCGGATCACCCCCGGCGCTTGCGTGGGCCCGGCGACGTCGCCGGGCCGATATGTCGCGACGAAGGCGCCGAACGCCGCGTATAGTTCGTCGGCGCCTGCCCCTTGCTGAGCGATCGCGAAGCGCGCGAACTGCTGCTGAAGGAATAGCGCCTTGAGTACCGTCCGCAGGTCGGAGCCCGGCGCCGTCGGGAACGGCTTGGATCCTCGCACGGCGACGAAGCGGTAGGCAGCTCCGAGGGCGATCGCCGCAGACCCGAGAAAGGCCAGCACGCCCCATCCGATCCCGGCCCGTCCACCCAGGATGGTGGCCGCGATGATGAAGATCGCGGCCAGCGCCGCCATCCCCTTGACCGGCAGGGTCGGCAGCACCGGCGGCACTGTGCCATAATCGTTGAACGGCATCGTCGTCTCGACCTGGCAGCGGATGATGTATCGCGCGAAGCCGCCGCGGTCGCGGACGCTGTCGGTGAAGCCGTAGCAATGCGCATAGACCGATCGCAGCTCGTCGCTCATCACGTCCCACAATCCGGCCAGATAATCATGCAGGCCGTCAGCGGGGCCGTCGCCCGGATCGAAATCGACCGCCAGAAGTACCCAGGAGCGGGTGAGCGTATCCACCGGGCCAGGGGCGAGCAAGTCGGTCTTGCGGAGCGCGTCGACCAGGGAATTTCCGGGCGTGCGGCCGTTGAACGCGGGCTGATCGATCACCACCAGCCGGGCCAGATGCGTGCGATGGCAGCGCGCGAACGGGCTGCTCCGGCCGCTGTCGATCGAGGCCTTGCTTTGCGCGGCGGTGGGGAGCGTCGCCAGCGCCTCGCGCACCGCGGCGGTCGGCGAGGTGATCATGCCCTGAGTGCCCTCGCACGGATCGGCATGGATCGGCGTCAGCGCCGTCAGAAAATAATGGCCACCGTCCCGGTTGGGCATCCTCTGTCTCCGCTAGCCCTTGCGCTGCTCGACGAAGCGCTGGCGATGGATGTCGGCGTTGGCGGTATCGTTCGACGCGACCGGCGCGAAACCGTGGCTGCCGAGATCGTTCTGCACCGCGACCAGCGCGACACGGTAAGCAGCGGCGAAGGCTTCGGGCGACAACGAAGCGTGTCTGCCGGCGAGATCGAGCAATTGGAGGCGCACGCGCAACGCCGCCTTGATGTCGCGCTGCGCCGCGCCGGGCGTGGCATTGTAGTAATAATCCGTGTCGATCTGATTGGCGCGGATATAGTTCTTGAACGCGGTGATCGGGATCGAATGCGGGTAGCGCGTGCTCGCATACCAGAAGAGATCGAGCCCGTTAGGGATGCCGTCGGCGAAGGCGTCGATATACTGATCCCAGGTGCCGTTGAAGTTGCTGATGAACAGCATGTAGTCGTTGCGCAGATTGGCCCGCGGCTGACCGAGATCCGGCCAGTCCTTGCGACGGATGATGACCCATCGCGCGAAATGGATGATCGAAAGCCCGAGCAACCCGGACAGGGTCTCGGGCACTGCGCGGGCGACGAAGAACAGGAAACGATTGATCCACGTCCGCGCCGGCGGCATCGGCGTCAGCACGTTCATCGCATACGCCTTGCCGGCGACATTCGACATGAGGCCCCTCCTTGCGCTTGGCGGCGTCGACCGACACCATCGAGCGCCGCCAGCTCGCCGCCCTCGGGCTCAACGATAAATCAGGGGGTCTCCGAACCCAAGGCCGTAATTCACCAGGTCGCGAAGCGCGAAGTCGGGTTTGAGGTTGCCACCGGGGCGTGGCGTCCACAGCGGATCGAGCGACAGATAGGACAGGCCGTCCCCGGACAGCAGGCCGAGGAAGACTTCGGCCACGATGCGGCCGCCGACTGCGCCGAGCTGGGGCGTCGAGCGCGTGCCGCCACCAGTGATGGGAAGCGGTACGTCGGTCGAAGTACGAGCCGATTCGGCCAGGATATAGGTCCACAGCGGGCAATTGTCGGCGAATTCCGGGCTGATGTCGGTGATGGGGGTCAGCGTGTCTTCCCCCGTCGCCTTGCCGATCAGGATCTGGTCGTCGGTCAGCGCCTCGATCCCCATCGCGCGCGCGACCGCCTGCCCCGATGGCAGGCCGAGCAGCCAGCCGCGCAGCAGATTGCGCTCGCCGAGCGCGGGCGGCGGATCACCGGCGACCGACGACGGCAGGCTGTGCAACGATCCGACCAGCGACGTGTCGAGCCGGTAGGCGAACTGCAGCCGGCGCTTGGTGTCATTGTCGGTGGCGGGCGCCTCGCCGCCGCCCGCGCGCTCGTCGATATCGATGAAGCGCCCCCAATCGAGCGCGAAACCGTGGGGCACCTTGCGGAAGCCGGTCAACGACGGCTGGTGGGGATGCGCCGAAGCGGCGAAGATCGGGACGAGCTTGTCGTCGTTCAGCCGATAGCCGGGCCGCACCATCGAATGCCCCAGCCGATAGGCGGCGACCGAGAATTCGACCGGCATGAACGGCTCACGGCGCCAGTGGAAGAAGTGCAGCTTCTTCTGATCGTAACGGCCGTCGGTCTTGAGCGCATCGAGGACCGGCGCCGCGATGATCCGGGGAAGGAAATCGTGGAGGACGACGTACTGATAGTGGAAGCGCAACAACTGCTGGAGCTCGTCGAACTCGGCATCCGGGTTTTCGGTGGCGATCCGGTTGTGGATCCGCTGCATCAGGCCCTGGAGCTGAGAGACGAGGCCGTTCTCGTCGTTGCGCGGATCGCCGATGATCGCCCGGCCGTGGAAGCGCGGCAGGTCGTGGGTGTCCGGAACGCCGGCGCCCTGGAGGACATCGCCCAGCCGGAATTTCTGCCCGTCGAAGATGTAGGGCTGATCGGACGGGCCGCGTCCGTACAGATTGTCGAGGTTGAAGCTGGGTGTGCGGAAATCGACCAAGCCGTCGGGGTCGAGCGCCTTGGTCAGCGTGCTCACCGGATCGAAGGTGATGTCGTGATCGACGAATTGGCCGAAATAGGTGTAGAGCGCGGGGATTCCGCTTTCTTCGGCGTCATGCCCGTCCTGCGCGGTATCGTCGCCGCCGTTCATCGCCTCGGCGAGCAGCCGCAGATTGGCGCGGTTCGCAGCGTCGCTGTCGCCGAACGTCGCCGGCGGCAGATTGCGGAACATCCGTCCGAAGCGCCCTTCGAACAGCGGAGAACGTGTCGCGTCGATCCCGCGAGGCGGAACACCATGAGTCGTAGGCATTGGCTGTCTCCTAGCGTTGGCAAGAAATGTCACCGACATCCATACGGAGCTAAGTCGACCAATCTCCGTCGCGTCAGGCACGCGAGTAATCGCCGCTCGCGCACAGAATCGGAATAGCACCCGCGCCATATTCGGCCCGAGCAACTGCAACCGTCAAGACAGCTTCGAAGATAAGCAGATTTTAACCGAGTACGTCGCCAAGACGACTCTACTTCTCTTTCGCCATCGTTAACCATAAGCTATTGACTGCGTGAGACTTAAGTACTCGCTGTCCTCAGTCGCCTTGTCCGAAGACGCCTGTAGCAGCCCTCATTCCTGCCAAAACCTACGCCGGCGATGCTCCCACGAATAGTCGAGCGAGGCATCGCAAGCGCTGAGCAGATTGACCTCGACACGCTGGCGCAATGGATCGAGGACGAGCATCGTGCCGCCGGTGGTACGATCGTTTGGACCTAGCCTTCTTAGCCTAGTCGCGGCTATGGCAATGGAGCGGGACACCACAATCATGTCGACGCTCAGCGCGTCCTGGCCTTCGGTTCTCGCGTCGCAACGGCTCGCGGCGGAAAGTAGTCCGCAAATACTCGAGGAAGCGCCACACAATTTTGGTATCTCAGCACGCCAACATCGACGCATCCATCGATGACAATCTACTCACGAGTCTAACGACATTCTACTCACGAAACTGACGCCATTATCTCCTAGTTCAACCCAATGCCGCCTAATCGCCTCACGAAACCTTGGGCAGAGCGAAGACGAATAACGTTCCCGCTCCCTTGTTGGTCACCCGCTTCAATTCCGCGGTCATGTTGCCCCAACCATGCGCAGCGG
>CAXSHP010000056.1:532-14173 GCA_964236935.1 uncultured Sphingomonadaceae bacterium | reverse complement strand
CGCGCGGTCCGGTTGCCTGAGAGATTCCGGGGCGGTTGCTCCTTCGGCGGCCCCGTACCCGAGTTTCCTCCGGCCGGAGCGCTCTCCCGCGCGGTCATGCAGCGGAACGACCGCCGACGACGGTTCAGGGAGTGGCGAATACCGCGAGGCGAGTCAATGCGCGCTCAGCGCGTCGCGTTATATTTCAGCTGATCGTCGGTCAGCTGGAAGCCGACCAGCAGCTCGAAGCTGGCGCGCGCGACCGCCGCGCGAACGGCCGGATCCGACATCGGATCGATCGAGGCGTCGGCATCGTCGGGCTTGCGCTTGCGCGTCAGCTGGGTGTTGACGTCCGCCGGCAGGGTCGCCGCCGCGCGCGCCACGGTCGCACCGGCCGATCCGGTGGTCGAGGCGAGCAGCTGGCCGTCGGCGAAGCGCAGCGCGACCCGGCCGAGCTGCTTGGACACGACCATCGTGCCGCCGCGCATCACCGTCGCGAAATAGGGCAGCACGACCTCGCGCGCGCCATTAGCCCGGGCGCGCCGCGCATCGACGCGGAAGGTGGCGCCGGTCGCCAGATTCGCGCCGGCGGTATCCGCGCAGGTGCCGCGCAGATCGGTGAGCGTCGCGACGACGTCGATCGCGCTTGCATCGCGGCTGGCGGGCGGGTCGAACAAGGTGACGTCGCCCGTATAAGCGGGGACCGCCACCGCCGGGCAGGCCGAACGCGTGATGCGGATGCCGCCCGTCTCGTCCAGCTCATTGTCCTTGGCGCAGCCCGAAAGCGCGGCGCAGGCGAGGAGACAGGCGATGGACGTACGACGCGGCAAGCTCGGCACAGGCAGAATCCTCAACGATCGGTCGATCCGGCATGAGGCCGGGCAAGACGCGCGGATCATAGGAAGCGCCTTCCGCGCAGGCAAGCAATCGCGTAGAGGCGCGCCATGCCCGATGCTTCTCCGCTCCCGCCGCTGCGCCTGCTGATCGCCGCGCCGCGCGGATTCTGCGCCGGCGTCGATCGCGCGATCCGCATCGTCGAGCTCGCGATCGAGAAATTCGGCACGCCGGTCTATGTCCGCCACGAGATCGTCCACAATCGCTTCGTCGTCGACAGCCTCAAGGCCAAGGGCGCGATCTTCGTCGAGGAGCTCGATCAGGTGCCCGACGGGCTGCCGGTCGTGTTCTCCGCGCACGGCGTTCCCAAGGCGGTGCCGCACAAGGCCGAGGAGCGCGGGCTGACCTGGGTCGATGCGACCTGCCCGCTGGTGTCGAAGGTCCATCGCCAGGCCGAGCGACTGGTCGAGCTGGGGCGCCATATCGTCTTCGTCGGCCATCGCGGGCATCCTGAGGTGATCGGCACGTTCGGACAGGTGCCCGCCGGCGCGATGACGCTGATCGAGACCGTCGCCGACGCGGCCGCGCTGGCGCCCGCCGATCCCGGCAATCTCGCCTTTCTCACGCAGACCACCCTGTCGGTCGACGATACCGCCGAGATCGTCGCGCTGCTGCGCCAGCGTTTCCCCTCGATCCAGGCGCCGCGCGGCGAAGACATCTGCTACGCGACGTCGAACCGCCAGGCTGCGGTCAAGGCGATTGTCGCGCAGTGCGACGCGGTGCTCGTGATCGGCGCGCCCAATTCGTCCAACTCGCTGCGCCTGGTCGAGGTGGCGGCGCGGGGCGGCGTGCCAGCGCGGCTGATCGAGCGTGCCGGCGAGATCGATTTCACCTGGCTCGAGGGCGTGCGCACGCTCGGCATCACCGCCGGCGCATCGGCACCCGAGCTGCTCGTCCGCGAGGTCGTCGACCTGCTCGCAACGCGCTACGCGGTGACCGAGAGCGAGGTCGAGGAAACCGTCGAGAACATGGTGTTCAAGCTGCCCCGCAGCCTCGAGGCGGCGTAACCCTCCGCCATGGCGGTCTATACGTCGGTATCCGCCGAGGAGATGGGCGCGCTGCTGGCCCGTTACGAGGTCGGCGGGCTCGTCTCGGCCAAGGGCATCGCCGAGGGCGTCGAGAACAGCAATTTCCTGATCGACACGACCGGCGGGCGCTTCATCCTGACGCTCTACGAAAAACGTGTCGACGTGGCCGACCTGCCGTTCTTCCTGGCGCTGCTCGATCACCTCGCCGACGGCGGGCTGCCCGTCCCGCGCGCGCTGCGCGATCGCGACGGCCGCCAGGTGCAGCAGGTCGCCGGGCGCTCGGCCTGCCTGATCGAATTCCTGCGCGGCGTCTCGGTGAGCCATCCGACGCCCGGACAGGCGCGCGCGACCGGCGCGGTGCTCGGGCGGATGCACCGCGCGCTCACCGATTTCAGCTGGGCCAGACCCAACAGCCTCGGCTGCGACGGCTGGCGCGCGCTCGCCGGGCGTTGCGGCAGCGATCTCGATCGCATCGCCCTTGGCCTGTCGGCCCGCGTCGCCGACGAGCTGCGCTACCTCGACGGCGCCTGGCCGGCCGGGCTCGATCGCGCGGTGATCCACGCCGATCTGTTTCCCGACAATGTGCTGATGCTCGGCGAGAACGTCGCCGGGGTGATCGATTTCTATTTCGCCTGCACCGAGGTGCGCGCCTGGGACCTCGCCGTGACCCACGCCGCCTGGTGCTTTGCCGACGACGGGACCCGCTATCGCGCCGATCTCGCCCACGCGCTGGTCGGCGGCTACGAGGAAAGCTTCGGCCTGTCGCCGGCGGAGCGCGCGGGATTCGTCGCTCTGTGCCGGGGCGCCGCGCTGCGTTTCCTGCTGACGCGGGCGTGGGATTGGCTCAACACGCCGGCCGACGCGATGGTGACGCGCAAGGACCCCCTCGCCTTTCTCCGGCGGCTCGATCGCTACGCCGCGGCGGACAGCGCCGAGCTGCTCGGCCGATGAGCGAGGCGGAGCTAACCCAAGTCGAGATCTTCACCGACGGCGCGTGCAAGGGCAATCCCGGCCCCGGCGGCTGGGGCGCGGTGATCCGCTCGGGGGCGACCGAGAAGGATATCTCCGGCGGCGAGGCGCTGACGACCAACAACCGGATGGAGATGCTCGCGGTGATCCGCGCGCTCGAGGCGCTCAAGCGGCCGTGCCGCGTCACGCTCCACACCGACAGCCGCTACGTCATGGACGGGCTGACCAAGTGGATCCACGGCTGGCGCAAGAACGGCTGGAAGACCGCCGATCGCAAGCCGGTCAAGAACGCGGAGCTGTGGCAGGAGTTGGTCGCCGCCTGCGCGCCGCACCGGATCGAATGGAAGTGGGTCAAGGGCCATTCGGGCCACCCGGAGAACGAACGCGCCGACCGCCTGGCGAGCGACGCGGCGGTGGCGATCGGGCGGGCTCGCTGAATCACTGATCTCGTTGGGGATTTCTAATTAGTCAGAGCCTGATGGCTGTTGATTGCCACCTGGTCCCCCGCGAAGGCGGGGGTCAGACCGGACGAAGAATCTTTGGCTTGGAGCTGGACCCCCGCCTTCGCGGGGGAACGTCATCACCCGCTGAAACTCCGTTGTTATTTCACCGAAAAACGCCCCGGCGAATAACGCTCGATGTCGATCCCTTCCACCATCGGATCGGGTGCCTTCCCCAGCAGCACCGTCGCCGCCAGCTTCGCCGCCGCCGGGGCGGTCTGGATGCCGAACCCGCCCTGCCCGGCGAACCAGAAAAAACCCGCTGCGCGCGGATCGAAGCCGTAGACCGGCAGCCGGTCGGGCGCGAAGCTCCGCAACCCCGCCCAGGCACGCTCGACGCGCTCGACCCGCCAATCGACGACATGCCCGAGCCGATCGATCGCCAGCGCGATATCGAGTTCCTCGGGCGCAGTGTCGCCGGCAGCGGCATCGGTCTCGTCATGCGGGCTGAGCCATAGCCGGCCGCCCGCGGCGGGCTTGAAATAGAAGCGTCCGGCGGCGTCGAGAATGAGCGGCATCGCCGCGGGGACCAGCGGCGCGACTCGGAGTTGGAGCATCGTGCGGCGGTATGGCCGGATGCCGAGCAGGCCGACGCCGGCGAGACGCGCGATATCGTCGGCCCAGGCGCCGGCGGCATCGACCAGCACCGCGGCCTCGACCGCCTCGCCGCCGGCGTCGACCCGCCAGCGTCCGCGTGCCCGTTCTGCCGCTGCGACGCGTGCGCCGACGACGAGACGGACGCCGTGACGGCGGGCAGCACCGAGATACGCCTGATGCAGCGCGGCGACGTCGATGTCGGCGGTGGTCGGCTCGGCCAGCCCCTCGATCCACGCGGGACGAAGGCCGGGAATCCGCGCAGCGAGGGCCGCACGATCGAGCGCATGGAGCGCGAGGCCGGCGAAGTCGCGCGCCAATGCCGCGAGCGCCGGCCGCCCGGCGGCATCGGCGAGGTGAATAGCGCCGCGATGGTGGAGAAAGCCGCGATCCGCGAAATCGGCGGGCGGGCGGGCCAGCCACGGGCCCGAGGCGCTGGTCAGCGGATGGACGTCCGGACCGCCGTAACTCTCGGTCCAGAACGCCGCCGAGCGGCCGGTCGCGTGGTAGCCGGGATGCGCTTCGGCCTCGATCAGCGCGACCGAGGCGAACGGCGCCAGCTCGGCGGCAAGGCTCGCTCCCGCCATGCCGGCACCGACGATCGCGAAGTCGACCGCGCTCATCGGCGGACCATGGCGGGCGGGAAAGCGGCGGACATCGGGTGATGGTTACTTTTTGCTAAGCCACGCCGTCTAGGGTTCTCGTCATGATCACCCCGTTCGGCCCGATCCTGCTCGCGCTGCTCGCGATCCTGCTGTGCGTCGCGGCGTGGACCGATTTGCGCACGCGCACCATCGCCAATTCGCTCAACGCGGCGGTCGCGCTGCTGGCGCCGTTATGGTGGTGGGCGACGGGGCTCGCCTTATGGCCCGATCTCGCCATCCAGCTGGCGCTGTTCGCCGGCGTGTTCGCGATCTTCCTCGGCCTGTTCGCGCTCGGCGCGATGGGCGGCGGCGACGTCAAGCTGATCGCCGCGCTGGCGCTATGGCTGCCGTTCGATCCGCTGCTGCGCATGCTCTTCCTGATGGCGGTGGCCGGCGGCGCGGTGACGCTGGGAACCCTGCTGTTTCACCGGCTGCACAAGGCGCCGGGCCAGCCCGAGATACCTTACGGACTGGCCATCGCGTTCGCCGCCCTGTGGGTGAGTTACGAACGATATATTTACCATTTTGGGTGAAATGTCCCGCGAGTTCCAAATCGGCCTAAGGGGGCGATCGACGTCATGGACGGTAAAAAGATAGCGCTGCTGGTTGGCGCACTGATCATCGCGGCAATCACCGCGGTCATGGCCAAGAACATCTTCAGCGGCAGCCCGGTGACTTCGGCCGGCGCCACGCAGACGGTGGTGACGGGGCCTCAGGTGCTCGTCGCGACGCAGCCGCTCCCGGTCGGCACGATCATCACGCCCACCAGCTTCCGCTATCAGCCGTGGCCCAAGGATCTGGTCGAGCAGGCCTATTACATCCAGGGCGACGGCATCGATCCGAGCAAGCTCAGCGGCGCCGTGGTGCGCTATGCGATCACCGCCGGCCAGCCGATCACCCAGGGCGCGCTCGTCCAGCCCGAAGATCGCGGCTTCCTCGCCGCGGCGCTGTCGCCGGGCATGCGCGCGGCGACCGTGTCGGTCTCGGCGCAATCGGGCGTGGCGGGCTTCGTGTTCCCCGGCGACCGCGTCGATCTGATGCTGACCCAGGAAGTCCCCGGCGGCGGCGACGGCGCCCCGCTCAAGGCGACCGAGACGATCGTGCGCAACCTGCGCGTGCTCGCCACCGACCAGCGCACGACCAACGAGAAGAACGACGAGGGCAAGACCGACGTCACGACCTTCTCGACCGTGACGATCGAGGCGACGCCCAAGATTTCCGAAAAGATCGCGGTGGCGCAGACCATCGGCCAGCTGTCGCTCGCGCTTCGCCCGATCGCCGACAACACCGCCGAGCTCGAGCGCGCGATCGCCGCCGGCGAGGTCACGGTGCCCGAGGGCCAGGATCCGAAGGCCGACAAGCGCATGCTGCTCGCGATCGCGTCGCGCCCGGTCGACACCAACACGACCTTCACCGTCGGCGCCGACGTGTCGCGCTTCCAGCGCCGCACCGTGCCCGCCAAGACCGCCGCCGCCCCTACGGGCGCCACGCCGGTCGCAGGTGCGCCGGCGGTCGTCGACGGGCCGGTCGTGCGGGTCGCCCGAGGCAATGCAATCACCGCAGTTCCGGTGGGGGGTAAGTAAGATGACGATGCAGTCCTTCATCCGCCAGAGCGCGCCCAGGAGCGTGCTCGGCATGGCGCTCGCGACGGTGATCGCCGTCGGCCTCGCCGCCGCCACGCAGCCGATCTCGGCCGCCGCGCCAACCGGCGCGCGTCCGAATGCGACGCTGACCCTGTCGGTTGGACGCGGCCAGCTGATCCAGCTGAAGACGCCGATGAGCGACCTGTTCGTCGCTTCGGACACGATCGCGGACGTCCAGGTGCGCTCGCCCACCCAACTCTACGTGTTCGGCAAAGCGGCCGGCGAGACGACCGTCTCCGCGACCTCCAAATCAGGCGCGGTGGTCTATTCGGCGACGGTGCGGGTCGGCACCAACCTCGACAACGTCCAGTCGATGCTGCGGCTCGCCATGCCTGATGCGGTGATCGTCGCGACGCCGATGAACGGCCTCGTGCTGTTGACCGGCACGGTCGCCACCCCGGAGGACGTGGAGGAGGCGAGCCGCCTCGTCCAGGCGTTCGTCGGCAAGGATACGCAGGTGCTCAGCCGCCTCAAGACGGCGACACCGATGCAGGTCAACCTCCAGGTCAAGATCGCCGAGGTCAGCCGCGGGCTGATGAAGCAGATCGGCGTCAACCTGACCAGCCGCGATCGAACCGGAGGCTTCCTGTTCGGCATCGCGCAGGGCCGCTCGCCGGGCACGATCGGCGCGATCGATACGAGTACGCTTCCGAAGCTCGACGCGTCCGGACTCTATGGGCTGCCCGCCGGCTCGGTCAGCCTGCCGTTCGATCCGTCGACCGGCCGCTTCATCACCGGCGGCACCAACTATACTTTCAGCGGTCTGGCGAACGGCGCCAAGACCGCGATCGGGCTGGCCGGCCACGCCTTCGGCCTCGACCTGCTGTCGCAGATCGATCTCGCCGAAACCGACGGTCTCGTCACGACGCTGGCCGAACCCAATCTGACCGCGCTCTCGGGCGAGACCGCCAGCTTCCTCGCCGGCGGCGAAATCCCCGTCCCCCAGTCACAGGGGCTGGGCGCCGTGTCGGTCGAGTACAAGCAATATGGCGTTAGCCTGGCATTCACCCCCGTGGTGCTCGGCGACGGCCGCATCTCGCTGCGCGTCCGTCCGGAAGTATCGCAGCTGTCGGACGCCGGCTCGGTCATCCTCAACGGCTTCACCATTCCGGGCATCACCACCCGCCGCGCCGAGACGACGGTCGAGCTCGGCTCCGGCCAGAGCTTCATGATCGGCGGGCTGCTGAGCAATACCCACAACAACAGCACCGACAAGGCGCCCGGCCTCGGCGATCTGCCGATCCTCGGCGCATTGTTCCGCTCGAACAGCTTCCAGCGCAACGAGACCGAGCTGGTGATCATCGTCACCCCCTATCTGGTCAAGCCGGTCTCGGCCGGCCAGATCGCGCTGCCGACCGACGGCTACCGCGCGCCGACCGACTTCCAGCGGATCATCGGCAACCAGGCGTTCGACGGCAAGAGCGGCGAACAGCGGCCCAAGCCGCGCATGGCGCCGCCCGTCCCGGCCGTGCCGGCGCAGCCCGACACCGGCGTCCTCCCGCCGGCCGCCGCGGCCGCCCCACCGCGCGGCCCGGGGGCCAAACCCTTGTCCAAGACCGCCGAGGCTTCGGCCGCGCCGGGCTTCTCGTTCAATTGAGGATCGCGCTCATGGAGACCCGCATCATGCGTCGTATCGCTCCCCTGCCGCTGACCGCGGTCGCGCTCGGCCTCGCGCTGTCGGGCTGCGGCCCGGTCAATCGCGGGCTCGAATCGGTCAACCAGCCGGTGGTCAGCCGGACCGACTACGTCTTCGATCTGAGCACCGGCGGGGCCGGGTTGGCGCCGGGCGAGGAACAGCGCCTGTCCGGCTGGTTCGATTCGCTCCGCCTGGGCTATGGCGACCGCATCTCGGTTGACGCGCCGTCGGCTTATGGCGCAACCGGCAGCCGCGACGAGATCGCCAAGATCGCCGCGCGCTACGGATTGCTGCTCAGCCGCGAGGTCCCGGTCGTGGCCGGCACGCCGGCGCCGGGCCAGCTGCGCGTCATCGTCAGCCGGTCGAGCGCCGCAGTGCCGGACTGCTCGAACTGGAGCCGCAAGTCGCAGCCCGAGTTCGCGAGCTCGACGATGTCCAATTATGGGTGCGCTACCAACAGCAATCTCGCCGCGATGGTCGCCAATCCGGAGGATCTGGTCCAAGGTCAGATCGCCGACGGATCGGGTGATCCGCTGAGCACGGCCAAGGCGATCAAGAGCTACCGCGATGCCGAGCCGACCGGGAAAGGCGATCTGAAGGCCGACTCCACGGGAGGCAAACTATGAACGCTCCATTCAACGCGCGCGCGGCGACGGCACGCGACCCGTTCACCGCGTTCGTCTGCGACGACGCGGTCGCCGAGACGATGCGCGCGGTCGCGGTCGAGCTGGGCTGGCCGCCCGAAAAGATCAACAAGGGCGGGCTGCGCAACGCCGTCCAGACGCTCTCGGTCGCGGCGAGCCCGAGCATCCTGTTCGTCGATTTGTCCGAATCGGGCGATCCGCTCAACGACATCAACACGCTCGCCGAAGTGTGCGAGCCGGGCACGGTCGTGATCGCCGCGGGTCAGGTCAACGACGTCCGCCTCTATCGCGACCTCGTGTCGAGCGGGATCCAGGATTATCTGCTCAAGCCGTTCAGCGCGGACCAGCTGCGCGATGCGCTGACGCACGCGCAGATGACGCTGGCCGGACCGAGGACGGCGGAAGTCGCGGTCGATCGGCCGCATCTGATGAGCGCGATCATCGGCGTGCGCGGCGGCGTCGGCGCCTCGACGCTGGCGAGTTCGCTCGCCTGGCTGTTCGGCCAACAGGCGGGCCGCTCGACCGCGTTCCTCGATCTCGACATCCACTTCGGCACCGGCGCGCTGTCGCTCGACCTCGAGCCCGGCCGCGGCCTGACCGATGCGATCGAGAATCCCAGCCGGATCGATGGGCTGTTCATCGAGCGCGCGATGGTCAAGGCGAACGACAAGCTGTCGGTGCTGTCGGCCGAGGCGCCGATCCACCGCACGCTGATCAGCGACGGATCCGCCTTCCGCCAGCTCCAGGAGGAAATGCGCATCGCCTTCGAGTGCACCGTGATCGATCTGCCGCGCGCGATGGTCGTCCAGCATCCCGAGCTGATGCAGGACGTCCATTCGGCGGTGGTCGTGACCGAATTCACGCTGGCGGCGGCGCGCGATGCGATCCGCATCCTCGCATGGCTCAAGTCGAACGCGCCGCAGACCCGTGTGACGGTGGTGGCCAACAAGGTCGTCGCCGGCGGCACGCCTGAGATCACGCGCAAGGATTTCGAGAATTCAATCGAGCGGCGGGTCGACTTCGTCGTCCCTTATGATCCGAAGCTTGCGGCGCAGGCGGCGAAGCTGGGCAAGCCGCTCGCCGAAGTCGCCAAGGGCAGCAAGGTCGGCCAGACGCTGCACGAACTGATCGAGCGGCTGATCCGCACGCTCGACGGCGCCGGCGGCGAGGAGGCCAAGAGCGAAAAGAAATCCCTGTTCGGCAAGATCGGCGATCTCAAGTCGCTGCTCCCGACGAAGGGCAAGGCGAAGCAATGACGGCGATCGCGGGCCGCGACCGGCCCGCGACCGCGTTGGAATCCTAGAGGCGCCGGCACCGATCATGCAGATACTGCCCATCATCATCTTCGTGGCCGGGATCGCCGGAGTCGGCGTGCTGCTGCTGCTCGCCTTCTCCGGGCCCTCCGCCGAAAAGGCGCGAGGCCGCCGCCTCGAAGCATTGAGGGTACGGCACGGCGTGTCGGGTGAGGTCGCGACCCAGCAGCGCGGGATCGCGATGCAGGGCGATACGAAGCTCGACAGTTATTTCACCCGGCTGCTGCCCAAGCCGGCGCTGCTGCGCCAGCGGCTCGACCAGACTGGGCGGACCTGGACGCTCGGCCAATATGGCATGGTCTCGTTCGGCATCGTGATCGTGATCGTCGCGCTGATGTGGTTCAAGGGCCTGCCGCTGGCGCTGTCGGTGCTGGTCGCGCTGGTCATCGGGCTCGGCATTCCGCACAAGACGATCTCGATCCTGATCGGGCGCCGCGTGGGCCAGTTCACCGCCAAGCTGCCCGACGCGATCGAGCTGCTCGTGCGCGGCCTGCGCTCCGGCCTGCCGATCTCCGAGACGCTCAACGTCGTCGGTCAGGAAGTGCCGGGGCCGGTCGGCGTCGAATTCCGCGCGATCGGCGACAAGATCAAGATCGGCCGCACGATGGACGCGGCGCTGCAGGAAACGGCCGATCGCCTCGGCACGCCCGAATTCCAGTTCTTCGTCATCAGCCTGGCGATCCAGCGCGAGACCGGCGGCAATCTGGCCGAAACGCTTTCCAACCTCGCCGAGGTGCTGCGCAAGCGCGCGCAGATGAAGCTCAAGATCAAGGCGATGTCGTCCGAATCGAAGGCGTCGGCCTACATCATCGGCGCGCTGCCGTTCATCGTGTTCGCGCTGATCTACATGATCAACGACAATTACATGCAGGGCTTCTTCCACGAGCAGCGCCTGATCATCGCCGGGCTCGGCGGGATGGTGTGGATGTCGATCGGCGCATTCATCATGGCCAAAATGATCAATTTCGAGATTTGACGGGACAAGCGATGGCAACCGCCGGACCAACCTTGCTGGGCATCGACGTGATCATGGTGGCGACCTTCCTCGCCGCCCTTGCCACGATGGCGGTGCTGTTCGCGATCTACACCGCGACCACCGCGCACGATCCGATGATCAAGCGCGTCAAGGCGCTCAACGAACGGCGCGAGCAGCTCAAGGCCGGCATCACCGCCTCGACCAAGCGCCGCGCCGCGACGATCGTGCCGAAGCGCAAGGCGACCGATAGCATGCGCTCGCTCCTGTCCGTGCTCAAGGTACTCCAGGAGGAGCAGCTCAAGGCCGCCCAGAAGCGGCTGACACAGGCCGGCATCCGCTCGAAGGACGCGGCGGTGGCCGTGATCTTCGGGCGCATGGTCGCGCCCATCGTCATCGGCGGCATCATGGCGGTGGGCGTCTATCTGCTCGGCTGGTTTCCGGCTTGGGGTCCGCTCAAGAAGTTCGGCCTCGTCGCGGGATCGCTGATCCTGAGCTACAAGGCGCCCGACATCGCGGTCAAGAACATGGTGACCAAGCGCACCAAGGCGATCCGCAAGGGCCTGCCCGACGGGCTCGACCTGCTCGTGATCTGCGCCGAGGCCGGCCTCACGGTCGACGCCGCATTCGCCCGCGTCGCCAAGGAACTCGGCCGCGCCTACCCCGAACTGGGCGACGAATTCACCCTGACCTCGATCGAGCTGGGCTTTCTTACCGATCGCCGTTCGGCGTTCGAGAACCTCGCCGCGCGCGTCGATCTCGACGCGGTGCGCGGCGTCGTCACGACGATGATCCAGACCGAGAAATACGGCACGCCGCTCGCTTCCGCGCTGCGCGTGCTCTCGGCCGAATTCCGCAACGAACGGATGATGCGCGCCGAGGAGAAAGCCGCGCGGCTGCCGGCGATCATGACCGTGCCGCTGATCATGTTCATCCTGCCGGTGCTGTTCATCGTCATCCTCGGCCCGGCTGCTTGTTCGATCTCCGACGCGCTGATGCATTGAGCGCTCGGAACGGCGCGCCCTCCCCGTCGTTCTGTCTCCGAACGGGAGACGGATGCGATGAGCTTCACCACCAACCAATGGGCGATCCTGGCGCTCGTCCTGCTGCTTGGCTGGCTGCTCGGGCTCGCCTCGCGCAGCGGCGGACGGCGCTGGAAGCTCGAGGCATCCGAAGAACGCGCGCGTCGCCGCACGATCGAGGAACGGCTCGCGGTCGCCCACCAGCGGATCGCCGAGCTCGAGCGCCAGGCGCCGGTCGTCGCACCGGTCGTGACCGAGCCCGCCGTCGTACGGCGCGACGACGGCACTGCCGCGCCTTACTCGCCTAACGGTTAGGCTTAGACCCTGGTCGTCATTCCGGCGAAAGCCGGAATGCATCGACGGCGTCCGCTCTCAGCTTCAGTCGTGCCGTATCCGTTGCTGTCGGATTTCACCGGGATGACGATGATTCGATCCGATGGAAAACGAGTCTAAGCTTCGTTGAGCGCTGCCTGCGCCGCGGCGAGCCGGGCGATCGGCACGCGATAGGGCGAGGCGGAGACGTAATCGAGCCCGATCGTCTCGCAGAAGGCGATCGAGGCGGGATCGCCCCCATGCTCGCCGCAGATGCCGAGCTTGATCGCGGGGCGGGTCGCGCGGCCGCGCTCGGCCGCCAGCGAGATCAGCTCGCCGACACCCTCGACGTCGAGGCTGACGAACGGGTCGCGCGCATAGATGCCCTTGTCGACATAGGCCGTGAGGAAGCGCGCGGCATCGTCGCGGCTGACGCCCAATGTGGTCTGGGTGAGATCGTTGGTGCCGAACGAGAAGAACTCGCCGACCTCGGCGATCTCGCCCGCGCGCAGCGCGGCGCGCGGCAGCTCGATCATCGTGCCGACGAGATATTCGATCCGCCGGCCTTTTTCGGCGAACACCGCTTCGGCCGCCTGGTCGATCACGATCTTCATCAATTCCAGCTCGCGCCGCGTGCCGACGAGCGGCACCATCACCTCGGGGATCGGCGCCGCACCGCTCGCCACGGCGACGTCGACCGCCGCCTCGAAGATCGCCCGCGCCTGCATCTCGTAGATCTCGGGATAGGTCACCCCGAGCCGGCAGCCGCGGTGGCCGAGCATCGGATTGACCTCGTGCAGCTCGGCGGCGCGGCGCTTGAGCGCTTCCACACCAACCCCGGCGTTAGCAGCGACCTCGGCGAATTCCTCCTCGCGCGTCGGCAGGAACTCGTGGAGCGGCGGATCGAGCAGGCGGATCGTCACCGGCAGTCCGGCCATGATCGCGAAGATCTCGGCGAAATCGGCGCGCTGCTCGGGCAGCAGCCGCTCGAGCGCGGCGCGGCGGCCCTGCTCGTCCTCGGCGAGGATCATCTCACGCACCGCGGCGATCCGGGCCGCCTCGAAGAACATATGCTCGGTGCGGCACAGCCCGACGCCTTCCGCGCCGAACTCGCGCGCGACGCGGCAATCGTCGGGCGTCTCGGCATTGGCGCGCACGCGCAGCCGGCGGACCTTGTCGGCCCACACCATCAGCTGCGCGAAATCGCCCGATAGCTCGGGCTGGATCGTGGCCACGCGCCCCGCCATGACCTCGCCGGTGGTGCCGTCGATCGTGACGACGTCGCCCTCGCGCACCTCGCGCCCGCCGACGCGCAGCACCTTCGCCTTGGCGTCGATCGAGAGACTGCCCGCGCCCGAGACGCACGGCCGGCCCATGCCGCGCGCGACCACCGCGGCGTGGCTGGTCATGCCGCCGCGCGCGGTCAGGATGCCGCGCGCGGCGTGCATGCCGCCGATGTCCTCCGGGCTGGTCTCGGTGCGGACCAGGAT
>CAXSHP010000056.1:0-522 GCA_964236935.1 uncultured Sphingomonadaceae bacterium | reverse complement strand
GAGTCCCTGGTCGGGGTGCATGCCGTGGACGTCTCGGGCGAGGTCTCGACGCGCACGAGGATCACGTCCTCGCCCATCTCGGCGCGCTTCTCGGCGGTCTCGGCGTCGAACACCACGCCGCCCGATGCCGCGCCCGGCGACGCGGGCAGGCCCTTCGCGATCACGTCGCGCACCGCCTTGGGATCGAGCGTCGGGTGGAGCAGCTGGTCGAGCGCGGACGGATCGACGCGGCCGACCGCCTCGGGTTCGGAGATCAGCCCCTCGTTGGCCATGTCGACCGCGATCTTGAGCGCCGCCTTGGCGGTGCGCTTGCCCGAACGCGTCTGCAGCATCCACAATTTGCCCTGCTGCACGGTGAACTCGATGTCCTGCATGTCGCGGTAATGCGTCTCGAGCAGGTCGAACACGCGCGCCAGCTCGGTGAACGTCACCGGCATCGCCTCTTCCATCGACAGCGGCTTGGCGCCGGCGGCCTCGCGCGCCGCCCTGGTCAGATATTGCGGCGTGCGGATGCCGGCGCCG
>CAXSHP010000055.1:11876-14285 GCA_964236935.1 uncultured Sphingomonadaceae bacterium | reverse complement strand
AGCGCCTCCTTTACACGGAGGATGTCGGCGGTTCGAGCCCGTCACCGCCCACCAGGCGCATGTCCGGAGCCGTGGTCTATGGATCGAAACGCGAACGACGGAGCCAGCGGCATGACGGTTGAAGCGACGCGCGATGGGGCGCTGCTGGAAGTTCGTTTGACGCGACCGGCGAAAAAGAATGCCCTGACCGAGAGCATGTACGGCGCCATCGCCGACGCGCTCGACCTCGCCGAGCGGGACCCGTCGGTGCGCGTCGTGCTGCTGCATGGCAGCGGCGACGATTTCTGCGCGGGGAACGATCTCGACGAATTCGCTGCCGTGTCGCAGGGCGGCGGCGCCGGGATGGAGCAGGTGAAGCGCATGCTCCACGCATTCGCGGCGGCCACCAAACCGATCGTCGCCGCCGTGCAGGGCGCGGCAGTGGGTGTCGGCACGACGCTCCTGCTGCACTGCGACCTCGTATATGTCGCCGAAGATGCGCGGATCGCGGCCCCGTTCGTCAATCTGGCGCTCGTCCCGGAGGCGGCGTCATCGACGCTCCTGCCGGCCGCGATCGGCTATCGCCTCGCCTTCGAGATGTTCGCGCTCGGGCGGACGCTGTCGGGGGAGGAGGCGGTGCGGTTCGGTCTCGCTAACGCGGCGGGCACTCGGGAAGCGGTGCTGGCGATGGCGCGCCAGGCCGCCCGGACGTTGGCGACGCGCGCACCCGGCTCGCTCGCGGCGACGAAGCGCCTCATGCGCGATCCGCCTGCCTATCTCGCCCGGATGTCGGAGGAGATGACCGTCTTCGAGGCGCGCCTGCATACCGCCGAGGCGCGCGAAGCGTTCGCGGCGTTTCGCGAGAAGCGGACGCCCGACTTCGCGCGCTGCTAGCGAAGCCGGGTCGAGGCGACCGTATTCGCGTCATTCCATGTGGTCGGGCACATAACCGGGCGTCGCGTTGATCGGCAGGAGCGCCGCGAGCAGCGCGACCGCGACGAGCCAACTCGACACGATCTTGACCGCGATCGACCAGCCGCGTGCGACGGCCCAACGCGCGGGCACGCAGATCAATACGGCGGACAGCGAGCGCAGCAGATCGTCACGCGCGCCTTCGCCGCCGACGACCGCGCCGCCCCACAGGCCCGCGTCGACGGCAAGCGCTAGCGCCAGCCAAAAGGGTATGCCGCGCGGCAGATGGAGCGCGGCGGCGATCAGGATCACGCTCGCCCAGCAGCCGGCAAAGACCGTCTCGATCCACGCTTCCTTGATAGGCAATTGCGAGACGATTGCCGCGGTGAGGGCCAGCAGGAGCAGCGCGGGAACGATCGCACGGCGCGGCGCGAAGGCGAGAAGCAGGCCGAGCGCGGCGCACAGCAGCCCGGCCGGGAGAGCGCCGCCCCTCATACGACGGCCTGGGCCAGGAACCACAGGCCGCAGGCGGCGATGATGACGCCGAACCCGCGGGTGATCACGATCCCGCCGGGCCGATCGTTCAACAGGCCGAGGCCGATGCCGGCAATGTGGAGCAGCCCGGTGGCGAGCACGAAGCCGACGCTGAACGCGATCGGATCGGCGATCGACGGCAGCTCGCGGCCGTGCGCATAACCGTGGAAGATCGCGAACACGCCGACCAGCAGCGCCGCCGCCCACACCGGCGGCCGCACCGCGAACGCGATCGCGGCGCCGAGCAGCAGCACCGACAAGGCGATACCAATCTCGACCGGCGGCATCGGCACGCCCGCCATCCCCATCGCCCCGCCGAACGCCATCACCGTCGGAAAGATCACCGGCAACAGGATGATCAGCGGCCGGCCGAGAAACGCGCCCCACACGCCGACCGCGACCATCGCGAGCAGATGGTCGGGCCCCGACAGCGGGTGCAGGAACCCCGCCGAGAAGCCGCCGGCGAGATTCTTGTCGAAATGCGCCGAAGCCGGTCCCGCGGCGAGCGCCGCGACCGCCCAGAACATAATCGCCAGCCGTGCGCGTTGTCCGGGGCTCATGGCTTTTCCTCGCGAAGAAGCCGAAGGCATCTGTGGTCGATGCGCCTAGTTGGGCGTGGCGGGCGAATCGTCGTCAATCGAGGGCGCGATCGCGCACCGGCACGGAAACGAAGAGGAACACGAGCATGCGTAGGTTTCTTGCGGCGGTCCTGACCGTGGGCGCGGTGTCGCCGGCGGTCGCGCATGATTTCTGGCTGCAGACGAAAGGGTTTCAGTTTCCGGCGCCCGCGCAGGCGCCGTTCGTCGTCCTGGTCGGGCATGGCCCCGTGCGGCAGCGCTGGGCGGTCGATCTCAATCGCGTCGTCTTCCTGCGCAGCTTCGGCCCCGATGGACCGCAGGATCATCGCGCCGAGTTGCGCGAGGCCGGCGGCGTCGACGGCGTGCTCACTTTCTCCAAACCGGGCACCTATGTGGTAGCGATGCA
>CAXSHP010000055.1:8412-11866 GCA_964236935.1 uncultured Sphingomonadaceae bacterium | reverse complement strand
CCACCCCGGCGGAAAGCGACCTGCCCGCGCTGCGCTACAACAGCTATGCGACCCAGGAAGGGCTCACCCCGGCGCTGCTGCTGCGCCAGCGCACCGGGCAGACGGAGAGCAACGGCCGCGAGATCTACAGCCGCCGCGTCAAGGCGCTGGTCCAGGTCGGTCGCGCCGCCGGGCCGCAACCGCAGGTCACCCGCCCGATCGGCCTGTCGCTCGAGATCGTGCCCGAGCGCGATCCCTATCGGCTCAAGCCGGGCCAGACGCTGCCGGTGCGCATAGTGTACGAAGGACGGCCGCTCGCGGGCGCGCTGGTGAAGCTGACCAACCTCGATTTCGATACCCGGCCGGTCGAAATGCATCTCAGCGATCGTGCCGGACGCGCGGCGTTCAGCGTGCCGCATCATGGCGCCTGGCTGATAAACGTGATCTGGACCAAGCCGATCCGCGACAATCCGAAGGCCGATTTCGACACGACATTCTCGAGCCTTACCTTCGGCTATTCACCGCGGCCGCAATAGCGGCGACGCTCGCCAGCATCGCCGCCATTACCCATTTGGTCGCTCAATTGTCGACCGCATTCCCCATCAGGTCGAGCGGCGGCACGCTGGCCGCCGTGGGATCCACCGGATCCGACGTATTGCTCGCGTTGAACACGGTGGCGAAGCTCGCCCCGACTTTATCCTGGAAGCTTGCCGACGTGGCCGGCGGTGCGGGCGTGTTGTTGCCGCCCCCGCCCCCCCCGCCGCAGGCGGAGAGAACGGCGGGCAGGATCGCTGCCACGGCGAGGTTGCGGATGATCGGCTTCATGGTCTGTCCCTTCACTGCGCGGCGGGAGCGGCGGCAATGCTATTGCGCACCGTGTGGGGCGATCCGGGGATCGGGGTGTTCAGATAGGGGAACTGATCCTGCAGATCGCGTGCGCTGATCGGGGCGCCGTCGGTGAAGGCGGCATTGCCGACCGGGGCGTTGGCGGGGGTGCACAGGCCGAGATCGGTCTGCACGTGGTTGATCGGCACCGGATAGCAGAGCCGCCCCATGGCGACGCGCAACGTCAGGTCGACCGCGTCGTCGCCGGGACGCCGGCCGTTGGGGAAGCCGGCGAGGTCGTCACCCGCGACGCCGAACGTGCTCTGCGTCGCGCGCGGGGTGGGCGCGACCCCGGTGTTGAGGCGGATCATCTCGGACGGCGTGACCGTCGCCATCTGGTTGAGCGTCCTGATGCCGGTCAGGAAGGTCGCGACCAGATCGGCCCGCGGGAAATTGTTGGGCGCGATATTGGTGTAGCTGGTGCCGAGCGTCGCATTGACCGGCGCGCGGAAGAGTGCGTCGAGGATCGCGGGCAGCGTCGGGTTGGTGACATAATCCTGCAGCGCGGCGTCGCCCATCGGCCGTGCCGCGTTGAACAGATCCTTCTGGTTCAGCCCGATCACCAGTTCGTTGACGAGCGGCATGCCGAGGCGGGAGACCTGCACGTAGGCGCCGCCCTGAATCGCCGGCATCTCGTACGTGGGGGTCGGATCGCGGATCTCGGCCTGGGGCAGACTGGCCGTCGACCACACGCCGATCACGCCGTTGCCGGTGCCGACGACGCAGGAGATCGGCAGCTCGATCGCGAGCGACGTGACGTTCTTCTTGCCGACGAGATCGTCGTTGGCGCGGTTCTGCGTGATGCCGCCGGCAAAGCCGCCGCCGTCGCCGGCGCCCGGCGCGCTGTCGCCCTCGATCGGCACGAAGTTCACCAGATCGAAGATTTCGCCGAGATTGACCGCGAACGCCTCGGCGCGCTGGCCGACGAAGACGCGTCCCGCGGTCGGGCAACCCTGGAAATTGACGGTGTAGATATATTGGTTCGCGTAGGTCGCATAATCAGGGATGGTCTTGTTGCCGATATTGTCGATCGGCTTGGTGAAGGTGCTCGTGCTTCCCGCGCTGACGCCGCTGCGCGCGCCCATGCGGCGGTCATTGGTGATCTGCGTGACGGTATAGCTCTCCAGTTCGCCGACGTTCGACTGGTCGCTCGCCGACGCGGGGCCTGCGGCCCGCAGCGCGATCGGCAGATTCTTGTCGCCGACCTGCAGCTTGATGCCGGTGCCGTCCCTCAGCGTGTTGGTGAACTTGAACTGGTAGGTCAGGTTCTCCTTGGCGTCGCCGTCGTTGTCGATGTGGATCTCGTAGAGCGCGTCGGGGTCCATGGTGAAATAATTGGGTCCCGAGCCGGGGCTCTGGTCGGGCTGGAAGTTGGCGATGATCGTGACGAACTGGTCACGGCCGGGCTCGTAGCTGCGAAACGCATAGACGTCGGTATTGTCGACCTTGGGGCGCTCGGTAATGCCGGGCGCTTCGCGATGGCTCGAAGCGAGCGCGGTGCTCGACAGGCACAGCGCCGTCAGCGCCGTCGCCAATAATCTGGATTTGATATTCATCGGAATTCTCCTGTTAAACAAAACGGTCGATCAAAGGCGGTCATTGCATTGCCAGGCGGGCAGCGGGCGTCGGGTCGGTGTGCGCATCCCGAGGGGTGTCGAGGTCGCCCCAGCGCCACCGTCCCGATCCGAGGGCAAGGACGAAATCGGGGTGTCCGGCGATCACGATCAGCCGCGGCCCGGCCTGGGTCGCCTCCCGGCAATCGGCCGATGCGGCGCGCAAAGTTGCCAGGACGATCGTCCGGATCCGGTCCAGCGCCTTGCCGCCATCGATCCAGCGGCCGTCCCACAGCATCACCGCGTTGGCCACCGAATGCGCCTGCGGAGGCATTTCGCCGAGCGCCGATCGAGCCGTCGGATCGGCGCGGAGGGCTGCCTGCACGGTGTCCGTGAGATCGCAGCTGCCCGCTACTGGCGCCGGGAGTGCTGTCGCAGCTGCCGGCGGCAGCGACACGGGCAGCGGCACGATCGGCGGCGTGACCAGGGGCGGCGGTACGATCTCGGAAACCGGCAGAGGCACCATCGGGGTCGGGGACGACGGGGCCGGCGTTGGCGTCGGCAGCACGTCGAACACCGCCAGGGCGGCTTCGGGACGTGCGGGCGTCGCGTTCAGACGATCGGCAGCGATCCAGCCGAGCAGCGCCGCATGCGCCGCCAGAATTGGCGCCAGGACGAGATGGCGCCGCTGCAGCGTCGGCAGCCGCCTCGCTGAGGCCGATGTCGCGCCCGAGGGGAGGGGCGCCGTGCCGATGAGGTTGCCGGTGTCGATCAAAGCGCCACGCGAACCCCCAAGGTCAACGCATGATATTGGCGATCGTCGTCGAGCTGCAGGTCGTAATCGGCGACCAGCGACAACGGGCCGTGGCCGGCGATGTTCAGCGCGGCGCCGAGGTCGTACGGTGCGCTCGCGGCACCAGGGAGCGGGGCGGGGAGCGTGGCCAGGTGGGTCTGGCGCACCAGGGTCTGCTCGCTGGTGGTGCCCCAGCGCCGCTTGAAGGCGGCCTCGAACATCCAGACGTCCAGCCCGAGCCAGG
>CAXSHP010000055.1:0-8402 GCA_964236935.1 uncultured Sphingomonadaceae bacterium | reverse complement strand
GGCGCCGAGGTCGTAATAATCCCCGCTCAGCGGCGTGGTCGTGAACGAGAAGGGCGTCGAGATCCCGCTTGCCAGGAAGGCGGCGCCGATCGTGCGCGATTGATCGAGAAACTCGTGATACCAGCTCGCGCGCAGCTGGGGCCGGATCGTCGCCCCCATCCGCTCGAACTTGGTGCCGACCCGCGCTCCCGCGTTGGTGCGCAACGAGACACGGTTGAACTCGCTCACCGCCAGCGCCGAAGCGCCGCCGCTTTCGCTGAAGCCGTCGATGCGGATGTCGGCGTAGCGCACGGCGGCGAACGGCTCGATCTCGACGCGGCCGAACGCGTAGCTCAGGCCGGTCGCCGCCCCGCCGGCCCAGATGCGGCCATCGGTGCGCGCATTGGTCTGGTCGCTGAACGAGCCGATCGCGACGCCGCGCGCCAGCTTCCAGTCGAGATCGGTATAGCTGCCCCACGCGTCGACGTAGAGCGGGCCGACCGACGCCGTGCCGTAGCCGCCGCCGAACCAGCTCGCGAGATGGCTGCGCGCGCTGTCGGGCGAAAGATGCGCGTCGGTCTTGCTGTAGCCGCCGAAGGCACCGAGCGCGATCGACGGAGTGAAGCGCATGTCGACGCCGCCGAGGAAGTGATATTCGTCGCTGTCGGCGTGCGGGCGATCGATCGCCTGGTCGTAATGGCCGAAGCGGAAGCCGCCGAGCAGCCATGCGCCGATCCGCCCCGCTTCGTCGAGCGTCGCCGTGGTTCCGTCCGGCATCGTCGCGTTGCCGCGCAGGTCGCGCGTGTAGCGCAGGACGTTGGTCTCCTGCGTCTCGACCGCGTTGAGCGACAGATCGGGCAGGTTGCCGAACGCGGCGGGCGAGAGCGCCTCGAGCGCGGCCGATTGGGCGCCCGGCGTGCCCGACACGCCGTCGATGCCGTTGAACAGCGCGAGCACGCCGGCGCTCGGCAGTCCGCCGAAGCTGTCGAGTGCCAGCCCGACCGCCGCCTGGTTGGCGGTGGCGCCCATCGACGTGAACGGCGCAAGCGCGACGGCGAGTCCGTTGTAGGTGGTGTTGCCGCCGATCGCGCCGACCAGCGTGGCCGCGCCGGTGGTGAGGTCAACCGTGTAGAGCGAGGTCACCAACGTGGTCGGATCGGTCAGCGTCGCGTAGGCCACGCCCGTCCGGGAGATATCGAAGCCCACCGAAGTCGCGCTCGCGACGCCGGTCGAGCCGACGGTGAACAGCGCGCCGCTGTTCGGCGAGACCCCGGCCGCGGCGTTGCCCTGGGTGTCCAGCCGCGCCGGAGCGAGGCCGCCGCGGGTGTCGAGCACATAGAGCGTGGTGGTCGTCGCGCCCGCGACGTTGTTGGTGTAAGCGGCGCCCGCCACGGTCGGGATCTGCCCGGCGTTGGCATCGGTCGCGGCATAAGCGAGCGTCCCGTCGGTCGCGGCCAGCGCGCCCGTATCGGGATTGATGCGCACGTTCTGGCCGATCTGCGTGACCACGCGGATGCGGTCGACCGTCGGATTGAAATCGGTCCCGATCGCGCTGATCGTCGGCAGCGCGGGCGTGCCGATCGCGGTGGCCGTGCCGATCCCGGGGTTGATCGCGTAGAGCTGTCCGACGTTGCTGATCGCATAGAGCACGCGCGGCGAGGCGGGACGGTAATCGATCCCGCCGATCGTCGTGCCGGCGGCGATTCCGGTCACCGCGACGCTGCTGGTGACCGTTCCGGGCGCCGCGCTGTCGACCGTCACCAGCGTGTTGTTCGCGCCGATCGTCTGCAGCGGGTCCGCGCACGCTGGTCCGGCCGCGGCCGCGACAAGCGCGCAGCCCGTGATTGCCAATGTCGCTCGACTAACCGCATAATGACGCATGCACTATCCCTTTTCGGACTGAGCGAACCAGGCTTATTTCTATTTTTCGTTATAAAACAATGCGTTAGACGCAACAATTCGATTTGTCCAGCGCTAAATCAAGGGCGATGCTTTGTGGCTCGAGCGTTGCGCCTCAGCGCTGCTCATCGAGCCCGATGCAGGAGATACGTGACAGGTGCTAGCGCGGATGCGTTCCGCGACCAGCCCGGCGAAAATTTACCGCCGACGATCCGACGCCTGGCGCTCATCTGTAGCTTCGCGCGGATGCTCCTTGTCCGGATCGTCCGGGACGCGCGCAGGCTTCATCTCCGTCGCGGCGGCGCTCACCAGGTTCATCGCGCCGAACCTGACGCCGCGTTCCGACTGGATGCGGCCGCCCAGAGTGCGGACGGCGCTGGTCGAGCCGCGCATCAGCGTGCTTTCGAGGCAGGTGTCATGGTCGAGATGGACGTGCGTCGAAGCGATCACCAGATCATGGTGATCGTGCTGCAGGTCGGTGAGCCGGCGCGCGAGATCGCGGGTATGGTGATCGTAGACATAGGACAGGTTGGCGACGCAAGTCTCGTCGCCCATCGTGTCGAGCCGCCGGGCATCGACCGTCCGGCGCACCAGATCGCGGACCGCTTCCGAACGGCTTTGATAGCCCTGCTCCCGCGCGAGCGCGTCGAACGCCTGGGCAAGCTCTTCGTCGAGCGAGATCGTGATCCTCTGCATCTTCGCTCCGTGTCCGACGTCGGTCCTGCCTACAGCATTATATCCCCCCGGCGAGTGTCCGTTCTTGCGCGCGTCACAATTAGCTGCGTATGCAGTTTTCCGAAACACTTCATACAGAATGGTGTCGTGATCGCATGGACCGACATGATCCGATGCAGCGCCGCGCTCATCGCGTTGTGCGCGGCGCAAGCCGCTGGCGCTGAAGTCGCGGCGGAGGGCGAGGCAGCGGCCTCGCCCGAGATCGTCGTCTATGGCCGCGCGATCGCGCAGATCGGCCTCGCGACATCCGGCTCGCAGGGCGTCGTCGGCTACCAGGACTTCGAGGATCGGCCGCTGAGCCGCGTCGGGGAGCTGGTCGAGAATGTGCCCGGCGTGATCGCCACCCAGCATTCGGGCACGGGCAAGGCCAACCAATATTTCCTGCGCGGCTTCAACCTCGATCACGGCACCGATTTCGCGGGCTTCGTCGACGGCGTGCCGATCAACATGCGCACCCACGGCCACGGCCAGGGTTATCTCGATCTCAACTTCCTGATCCCCGAGCTGGTCGAGCGCATCGACTATCGCAAGGGGCCCTATTTCGCCGATGTCGGAGATTTCTCGGCCGCCGGCACGGTCCGGTTCACGACCGCCGACCGGCTGGCCCGCCCGTTCGTCGAGGCGACGGGCGGGAGCTTTGGTTACTATCGCGCGCTGGCCGCGGGCAGCAGCGCGGTCGGCGACGGCGACATCCTGATCGCGCTCGACGGGACGCTGTCGAACGGCCCGTGGGATCTGAACGAGAAGCTCAAGAAGGCGAACGGTCTCGTCAAATTCTCGCAAGGCACCGCGCAGCACGGCTGGAACCTCGCGCTGACCGCCTATCGCGCGACCTGGCACGCCACCGACCAGGTGCCGCGGCGCGCGATCGACAATGGCCTGATCGGCCGCTTCGGCAACATCGATCCCGCTCTCGGCGGCGAGACGACCCGCCTCGGCCTGACCGCCAACGCCCATCTCGGCGCGACCGAGATCACCGCCTACGGCATCTACTACAAGTTTCGATTGACCTCGAACTTCACCTATTTCCTCGACGATCCCGTCGATGGCGACGAATTCCAGCAGCGCGACCAGCGCGGCGTGTTCGGCGGGTCGATACGGCACAGCATCGATACGACGATCGCCGCCGTGCCGGTGGTCTTCGAGGTCGGCGGCGACACCCGCTACGACCATATCGGCAGGATCGGTCTCTATCACAGCATCGCCGGGCGACGCTCGGCCGCGGTGCGGCAGGACAAGGTCGACGAATATAGCGGGGCGCTCTTCGCCCAGGGCACCGCATCGCCGACCGAGCGCCTGCGGCTCGTCCTCGGCCTGCGTGGCGATCTCTATGGCTATGACGTCCACGCAGAGACGCTGAGCGCCAATTCCGGCAAGGGCAGCGACGGCATCCTCGGCCCCAAGGCGGCGCTCGCGTGGCGCGCCACCGACCATCTCGAGCTCTATGCCAATTACGGCGAGAGCTTCCATTCCAATGACGTGCGCGGCGCCAGCATCACCGTCGACCCGAAAAGCGGGACGCCGGCCGACCCGGTCGAGGTGTTGGTCAAGGCGCGCGGCGCCGAGCTCGGCGGGCGGATCGAATATCCGCGGTTCAGCGCTTCGCTCGTCGGTTTTTATCTGACCCTCGGCTCGGAGCTGGTGTTCTCCGGCGACGGCGGCACGACCGAGCCCAACGATGCGACGCGCCGCTACGGCACCGAGGCGACATTGTTCTGGCGCCCGACCGACTGGCTGACCCTCGACGGATCGGCGGCCTTCACCCGCGCGCGGTTCCACCATGTCGCGCCGGGGCAGTCGCGCATCCCCAATTCGGTGGACAACGTCGTGTCGGCCGGCGCGGTGGCGGATTTCGGCAGCGGCTTTTCCGGCTCGCTCAGGCTGCGCCACTTCGGCGCCGCGCCGCTGATCGAGGACGGCAGCGCAAGGTCGCAGCCGACGACGCTCGTCAATGCCGGCGGCTATTACCGGCGCGGGCGCGCCAAGCTGGGGATCGACGTCCTCAACCTGCTCGGCTCGAAGGACAACGACATCACCTATTTCTATACGTCCCGGCTCCAGGGCGAGCCGGCGGGCGGCGTCGACGACTACCATCTGCACCCGGTCGAGCCGCGGCAGGTGCGCGCGTCGCTGCGGGTCTCGTTCTAGTCGAATCGATTTCATCTCGGTTGAGTCGTTCCCCGGCGAAGGCCGGGGCCGAGAATCAACCCGCCATAGGGTCAGTCCAAAGCGCTCGCGTGCGATCGGCTTCGCGTAGGCGCGTCTCGCGTCCGATCATCTTCGCCGACAGCAGATGTGCTCCGATCACGATCAGAATGATCGGACCCAGGGCAATATAAGAAATCAGGAGTGAACGTTCGCCGTAATCATGCTTGGCCATGTCGCTGATCATGCCCAACACGATCGGACCGCCGCCGACGCCGATCAGGCTGATGATGAAAATCAGCACCGCGGCCGCCATCGTCCGCTGCGCGGGCGGAACCGTATTTTGGACGACGGCGAGAGCCGGCGCCATATAGGAGGTGTTCAGCGCTGCGGGTACGCCGATAAACATCAGCGCCAACGGCCAGCTGGGTGCCCATATCAAGCCGACCAATGACGGCAGGTTCAGCGCAAAAGCGATTGCGGGAATCCAGGCGTACCACCTGCGATCCCGCCTGCTGAGGCGATCCGCCAGCCAACCGGACCCGAAGATTCCGATTATTCCGGTTATTCCGATCACCAGACCATAGAATGTCGAGACCTGGCCAAGGGTCATGCCCTTCGCCCTGATGAGGAGCGGAACATTCCAGTTTTGCATCCCGCTGCTGACGAACGAAGACAAGCCCGCAGCGACTGCCACGGAGATCAACGTCCGATTGGTTACGAACGCTTTGATGACCTGAAGCGCCGGGGGTGCCGGGGCGTGGCCCTCGCTTCCCGGATCGAGGGGGTCCAGCCTCCCGCGCTCCGGTTCCCGAATGACCAACAAGATCAATGGGGACAGAATCAGCCCGGGCAGGCCCGCGATGAAGAAGGCGTATCGCCATCCAAGCGACACGGCGACGTGCCCTGCCAGCGCCACGCCCATCATGCTGCCGAGCGGAAGTCCGAGCGAATAGAGCGCGAGCGCCATTCCTCGTTTTTGCGGTGGAAAATAGTCCGAGATGAGAGAATTCGCCGGGGGCGAGCCGCCCGCCTCCCCCGCGCCGACCATCATCCTCGTGATGGCCAGCTGCCAGAAGTTGGTCGCGAGGCCGGAGGCGGCGGTGAAGAGGCTCCAGACGCCACAGCAGGCCGCCATTATCCAGACGCGCTTGAAGCGGTCCGATAGCCACGCGATCGGAAATCCGCAGGTCGTGTAGAAGAGCGCGAAGGCCAGCCCGGAAAGAACGCCAAGCTGCGTGTCCGTGATGTGCAGATCCCGGCGGATCGGCTCGGCGAGGGTGGCAACCACCTGCCTGTCAAGGAAGTTTACCGAGTAGACCAACGTCAGCAGCAGCACGACGACATATCTGTACCGTTCTTCCCCTACGGCGGTGGGGCGGTCGATCATGCCCGGTGAAGCGGGTCGGGCGTAACGCCCACGGGCCGAGGCTGAACTGGGTTGCCATCCGATAAGCGCATCGGCCTCTCCTTCTGTCGTTGACATGCCAGAAAAGGATGGACGGCGGAAGACCCGCACCGATTTACCCGACGCCCTGAGGTGGAGGTGCGGGCATCAGCTCGGGGACGGGCGCGGGCGCTCCGGATTTTTTTACGGGGGGATGACATCGGTCTGAATCATTCCCCCGCGAAGGCGGGGGTCCAGCCTCTGACAAACATCTTTGACCCGGTCTGGACCCCCGCCTTCGCGGGGTAACAAGTTGGCCAATCCGAAGGCATCATGCTCTAGCTCCCACGCCGATAAAAAACCGCATCTGGCATGTCAGCTGGTTGCCGATAGAGTTTCGAGCAGATAGGTTGCCGGAAATTCGGATAGCTTACTCCATCCCGGGAAAGACAATGCAAAGACCAGTGTACCGGCTCCCCGCTGCTCGTGCCATGATCACCGCGCCCCAGCCCGAGGCGGCAGATGCGGGCGCCAAGGTGCTGCAGGAGGGGGGATCGGCGATCGATGCGGTGATTTCCGCGGCGATGGTCCAAGGTGTGGTCGATCCGCTCATGTGCGGTCTCGGCGGTGTTGGCTTTCTCCATATCTTCGATCCCGCAACGGGCACGCATCAGGTGATGGATGGCCAGGGCGGATGCCCTGCCGCTGCCACCGAAACCATGTGGGCCGACCGCGTGATCGGGGAAACGACCGACGGGTTCGGTTTCATATTGCGTGACTTCGTGAACGAATGCGGCCACGCCGCCGTCGGCATACCGGGCGTTCTCGCAGTACTCGCCCGGGCTCACGACCAGTTCGGACGAATGGCTTGGAACGGCCTGTTCCAGGCCGCAATCGATCGCGCCGAAGAAGGCTGGGTCGTGCGACCGCATGTGACCATGGTATTCACTCAGAACGAGCGACAATATGGCCGGATGAACTACGGCGAAAAGCTTGGGGTCACCGAGGACGGTCGCCGCATTTATTTGAACAGCGATGGCAGCTACAAGCGTCTGGGCGATGTCATCCGCAATCCGGATTTGGCGACGACTTTGCGAATCGTCGCCGCGGATGGGATTGAGACGTTCTACCGGGGTGAGCTCGCGCAACGGATCGTGCGAGACATGGAGCAGCATGGCGGATTGCTGAGCGCCGAGGATCTGGCTTCGTTCGATCCGGAAATCCAGACGCCGCTCTTCACGACGTACCGCGGGCTGACCTTCGCGACCAATAAGCCGCCCGGCGGGGGTGCGGTTCTGGCGGAGATGCTTCGTATTTTAGAAGCTTTCGATCTCGTGGCGCTCGGCCACAATACGCCGGAATACATTCGGGTGGTGTCCGAAGCGATGCGTATCGCGACGCGCGACAAAGATGCTCACATCAGCGATCCGAGGTTTGTGGACCCGCAACTCGATCGCCTGCTCGGCGACGAATATATCGCGTCCTGCGCCGAGAAGATTCGGCGCGGCGAGCGGACAGACGTTCCCCGCATGCCCGCCGGCGATCCGCGAGGAACGACGCATATTTCCTGTGTCGACGCGAATGGGATGGTGGTGTCGCTCACGCATACGCTCGGCAACCCGTCGGGCGTGATCGTACCGGGCACCGGTTTCATGCTCAATGGCGCCATGAGCGTGTACGATCCCCGCCCCGGGCGGCCGGGCTCGATCGCGCCGGGTAAACGTCGTTTCTCCTCGATGTGCCCCTCGATCCTGCTTGACGACGGGCAGCCGGTCCTGACGCTGGGCGCGCCCGGCGGCGCGTGGATCGCTCCCGGCGTGCTCCAGGTGATATTGAACGTGCTGGATTGGGGCATGGACATTCAGGAAGCGATCAGCGCACCGCGCTTCGTGGCGACCAGCGCGGTCCTCGATATCAGCAATCGTATCCCCTACGACGTCCAGGCCGACATGGAAGCGATGGGCTATAAAGTGAAGCGCTCGCCCCTGAGCTACGCCTTCTCGGGGGTTCACGGAATCTCCATGTTCGATGGCGTGCTGGAGGGCGGGGCCGATCCACAACGCGACGGGATGGCGGTGGGAGTAGCGTAGACCCGCGTCGTGCCGTGGCGGGCAAGCATGTCGTGCCGAACAGCGAAATGCCGCAAGATGACGTCAATCATTGCGAGCGGGATGGCACTCGCGTGGAACGAAGCGTAGCAACCTAGGGCATTTCTCACGTGGGTTGCACATAGCCTGAGTTCCTAAGGTAGTTTGTG
>CAXSHP010000054.1:1781-14658 GCA_964236935.1 uncultured Sphingomonadaceae bacterium | reverse complement strand
CCCGGCGGAGGCGCAGTTGGTAGGTGTCGATCAATCGCAGCTGACCTTCGATCTCCAACGTCGACAGCGGGATGGCGGGGAAATTGCGCGAGGCGATTACCAGATGCACCGCCGACGGCGCGGCGTCGATGAACCGCGTCATCAGCGCGGTGACCGCCGGATCGTTCACCTGTTCAAAATCGTCGACGATCAGGACCAGCCGCTGGCCGGCAAGTTCCAGCCCCAGGAGGATCTCGTCTAGATCGATATCCTCGCGCATCTGGCCTTCGTCGAGCCGGCCGCCGGTTTCGATGCCGGCGTGTATCAGCGCGCGTGCGATCATCGTCAGGAAGACGACGGGATCGCGATCGCGCGCGGACGCCGAGTAATATGCGACGGGGACCTGCTGTTCGCCGAGCCGGACGCACCACTGGCTGATCAGCGTGGTCTTGCCGTAGCCCGCCGGTGCGACGATCAGCGTGACACGGGTCTGCAGCATGTCGTCGAGACTGCCGAGCAGTTCACGACGTTCGCAGAGCCGGCCGGTGCGCCGCGGTGGCGTGAGACGGCTCAGATCGCTGCGCGCGGGACGCGGCGGATACTGCATCCCGCCGTCGGAGTGCGGCTCGGGATCATGCCGGCCGGCACGCTGCTTCATGAGGTCGCTGGCCGTAAACGGTCCTCCCGGCTGGTGGACCGCGGCTTGCTCGATCGCCATGGGCGATGCCACGGTCGCTATGGGATAAGAACCTTTCACCTAGTGAAATGCAAGTCTGGCGACGCCAGGCGGGCTGGGGACAGCAAAGCGGCCCCCGATTCGCGATTCCTGACGATCGTAACGACGTCTGTAATCAAGTTCATCGGCCGGCCATTGGCGCGACCTGTCGCGGCCGTTCAGAAACGAACGGTGCCTTCGACGCCGTAGCGGCCGATGCGCGAGATGTTGGCGAAGTCGAAGCCGCCCGGCGCACCGACGAACCGGTTATCGTCATACAGCGTGTCGTAGCGCTTGTTGAAGATGTTGGTGCCGTAGGCGCGCAGCTCCCAGCGTTCGGTCCGCACCGACAGGCTGACGTTGACCAGCGCGAAGGGCGCGCGCCGTGCGACGTTGTCCGGCTGCCAGTAGAGCGGTCCGTAATGCTGCGCATCGACCCGCGCGATCGCCGTCAGTTTGTCGGTCAGCGGCACCGAATATTGAGCGCTGCCGTTCAGCGTCGTCTTCGAGGTGAGCGGCACGATGTTGCCGACGTAGGAACTGGGATCGAAGGCGTTGCCGATGAGCGAGCTGCCGAACTTCTTGATCCTGGCATCGGTGTAGGCGAAGCCGCCATCGAGCTGCAGGCCATCGAACGGGCGCGCGATCACGCTCACTTCGAAACCCTTGATGCGGGTCTTGTCGACGCTGAAATTATCCTGGCTGACGGTGCCGCTTCCGCTGACACTGACCAGGCTCAGCTGCTGGTTCTTATAGTCGGTGTAATAAGCCGCCGCGGCGATTTCGATGCGCCGATCGAACAAGGCGAACTTGGTGCCCACTTCATAATTCGTCGTCGTCTCGGATGGGAAAGCTTGTACGACGGTGGCGTTCGTACCGCTGTTGAAGCCGCCGGGCCTGAACCCGCGCGCGGCCGTTGCATAGATGTTCGCGTCGGGCGTGAACGAATAGCGGATCGAGGCTTTGGGCTGGAACTGCCGGAACGTGCGCTTCTGGTTGAGCGGCGTGAGTGGCCCAACGGGCGTGAAGCCCGAGGTGACGTTCGTGCGCGGGTCGCGGTCATAGCGGCCGCCGAGCGTGAGCTGGAGGTGATCGGTCACGTCCCATTCGGCCTGGCCGAACACCGCATAGGAATCGAGATTCTGCTTCTGCAGCGTCTGCGCGAACGGGACGTAGACCGCGGCGGCGGGGTTGGTGTCGCCCGTCGTCAGCAAGGTGAGGTTCGCGTAGACCGGATCGATGTTGTAGTCGCGATTCGTCTTCAGCAGATATGCGCCGACGACCCAATGAAAACGTCCGGTCGAGTTCGACGACAGCCTGATCTCCTGAGAGAAGGCGTCGATGAAGTTGTTGAGGTTGCCGTACAGGAACGGAATATAGGAGACGTCGAGATCCTGCGTCTCCCGTTCGTTGACGACCTGATAGGCCGTCACCGAGGTGGCTGTCGCGAAACCGAGATTGTAGTCGAGCTTGGCCGAGACGTCCCAATAGTTCTGCATAGTATGAGGTATGCGGTCCGAAGTCTGGTTCGGCTTGCCGATGACGATGGTGCTGTTGAGCTGCGCGGTCGTGACGTTCGGGATGCCTGAAGCCGGGCTGAGCGTCTTGATGACCAGCGGGTTGCCGTTGAAGAAGGTGTGGCCGACATCGGCCGCGATCACCGCGGTGAAATCGTCCGACAGGTGGATTGTCAGGTCGCCGCGCAGCGCCTGGCGCGATTCCCGGTCGAACTTGCGGCCGTTCGGATAATAAACGGCGTGCAGGTCGCCATCGTCATGGCTGAGGTAGCCCGCCACGCGGAACAGCAGCTTGTCTTTGACGATCGGGCCGCTGACGGACGCGATGATCTCGCTGGTGTCCTTGCTGCCGTGACTGGCGGTCAGTCGTGCATGGAAGTCGTCCGTGGCCTGCTGGGTCGTCACCAGGACCGCGCCGCCGATCGCGTTCTGACCATAAAGCGAGCCTTGTGGACCTTTCAACACCTCGATCTGCTGCACGTCGAACAGCGCCTTGCCGAAGCTGTTGGCGTAAGGAAGCGTCACGCCGTCCACCACCATCGTGACCGGGGCGTCGCCCTGGTTGGTCTGGGTGATGCCGCGGATGCTCATCCGAAACACGCCGGCGGATTCGCCGGAGTGGATCTCGAAACCGGGGGTTTGGGCGACAAAGTCGTCAAGCCGGCGAATGCGCGCATCTTCGATCTTCTGCGCGGTGAACACGGTGACCGATTCCGGAACCTTCTGGAGCGATTCCTGGCGCCGGCGGGCGGTCACGACGATCTCACCCGGCTCGGGGACGCCCGCCGCCGCCGCGGCCGGTGGCGTGGGCGGCGCGTCCTGCGCCATCGCCGCGCCGGACGTGCCCACCGCCACGAGCGATGAGCAAATCCGGGCCAGTGCCGGAACAACTCTGCGAATGCCTTGATTGCGATGACCCACGAGAACCCCCTGATGCTCTATTTATAAACATGATGATGCTCCGGGCGGTTGCAGGCGTGAACCCAAGAGTGGAGTAGAATAAGCGCTTTTGGAGTAGCGGCTGCCCGAGCATATCCGCGCGGTCGTCCAGCGCCTCCGGGATGCGTTTGATGAGAGCTGCGGCGGGTGGGGAAAGGGGAAGGGCTGGTATTCGGCGGATTGACGCTGCCCGCCAGTGACGTCGCGGTGCGCGCCGGCCACGCGGCGATCGGCGATCCCGCCCGCGTCGCCAATTTGCCTCACGCGACGGTGGACGGCGCGCTCGACAGCATCCACGGCAGATCGAGGCGGCGATCGACCAGATCAAGGTCAGCGCCGCGCCGTTGCCGCTGCTGCTTGTCGGGGGGGGCAACATCATCGTCAGTCGCCGGCTCAAGGGCGTGTCGCGGATCGTGCGGCCGGAGCATGCGGCGGTCGCCAACGCCGTCGGCGCGGCGATCGCGCAGGTCAGCGGCCGGGTCGACAAGCTCTACGATGTGCCCACGCTCGGTCGGGAAAAGGCGCTGGAGATGGCCAAAGGCGACGCACGGGCGGCCGCGATCCGCGCCGGCGCCGACGGCGACCGGGTCGAGATCGTCGAGATCACCGAGCTGCCGATGACGCACATGCGCGGCGGCGCTGCCAGGCGCCGTCCGGATCGTCCGACGTCTGCACCGTCGAAATCCGCAACGAATATGTCGTGGCGCGGATCAATGGTGAGACGGTCACGATCGTCCCCGACCTCATCACGATCCTCGACCGCAAATCGGGCGAGCCGCTCACGGCGGAGATGCTGGCCTATGGTCAGCGGGGAAGGTGCTCGGCTATGCCGCCGATCCCATGCTGCGCCGGCCGGAAAGCTTGCAGGTGCTCGGGCCGCGCCTGTTCGGCATCGACGAGGATTTCCGGCCAATCGAAGATCTTGTGGACTGAGCATCGCCTGCCGCCTGGTGCTGCTGCTGTTTCTGCCGTCCAAAGCTAAAGATCGATTTCCACCATGTCGCTGATCGGTTGCGTGCAGCAGAGCAAGGTTCGTCCCGGCCCCGGATCGATGGCTCCGTCCAACAGGGCGCCTGTCTCGCCGGCGAGGATGCCCGCGGCGCAGGTTCCGCACGTTCCCGACCGGCAGCCGCTTTCCGCCGCGATACCGGCCTGCTCGGCCAATTCCAGCAGCGTCAGATCGTCGTCCTTGCGCCACGTCGCGGAAAGGCCGCTGCGACGAAAGCGGACCTCCGCCCGCTCCGGCGTCGGCGCAGCGGTGCGCGCTCCCGCAGGTCCGAAGCTCTCGTGCCGGATCTGCTCGGTTCTTACGCCATATGCGAGCAGCTGTTCGCGGACCGCCGTCTCGAAGGCGGTCGGGCCGCAGATATAGAACTCGCTGTTGTCGCCGCTGAATTGGATCTGCCGACCGAACGGGCTCAGCGTATAATCCTCCGTCACCAGGCGCCGGAGGGATTCACGATCGATGCGCCCCGCAACGTCATAGTCGCGCGCGATCGCGTCCTCCTCGCGTGGCTGCGAGTAGAAAATCCGTCGCTCCACCTGCGGCAGATCGGCGAGCGCTGCCTCGATTTCCGCCGCGAAGGCGTGATCGGCGCCGGAGCGGACGCATTGCCACCATGCGAGCGGGGTCGCTTCCGCGCCGCGCTCCGCATGGGCCTTAAGCATCGCGAGTAGCGGCGTTACGCCGATGCCCGCGCTGATCAGCACCGTCCGCATGAAGCCGCTGCGATCCAGCACGAAACGGCCGGTGGGCGGGCGTAGATCGAGCAATGTTCCCGGCTTTGCCTGATCGTGCATGAAGCACGAGGCGATCCCAGACGGCTCCCGCCGGATGGTGATCCGGTAGACATCGCTCGTCTGGTCATAGTCCGAGATACTCCATGTCCGGACGGTATGCCCGGCCGCGGACGGAAGCCGGACCGTCAGGAACTGCCCGGCGCGGTAGCCGGCTATCGGGCCGCCGTCGCACGGACGCAGATAGAAGGAGCGGACGTCGCGCGCCTCGGGCACGATCCGGTCGATTTCGAACGCGCGCCATCCGTGCCAGCGGTTTAGCCTCGGGAGTCGCTCGTCGGTCAGGAAAGCGATGCGCTTGCGGATCATGCCGCTCGCCTGATCGCCCAGCGCCGGGATCGCGGCGATCCGGCGCAGTAGGTCGAGATCTTCGAGGTTGCGGTCGAACAATATGCCGGACAGGCCGAGGACGCTGACATGCTCGGGGAAGACGGCGGTGCGCCGCAGGCGATCGCCGGCTCCGATGCTGCCCGGCTTCACCACGCGGAAGTAGCAGCCCGTGCGCCCACGCTCGATCAGCACCGGCAGGAAATCCTCCGGCTGGCCGATCCGCCAGCAAAGCTTGAAGCAGGGGATGCGCGGCGAGGTGACTTCCAGGATCGCTTCGCCGACCTCGAAGCGGTCGCCGATATGCAGATCCTCCTCGCGCAGGCCGGAGAGCATCAGATTCTCGCCCCAATGGCAATCGCCCCACTGCGCCCGCTCGACGCCGAGCTCGGCCGCCCAATAATCATAAAGTTCGGCGAAGAAGGCGAACACCTGTTCGGTGTGGACGGCGGTGGAATTGCCCAGGGGGCCATCCAGCCCGAAGTACAGCGGCGCTGGCGATGGCGCGCGCACGATCGCGCTGAAGACCTTGCGGCCGTACATCTCCTGCCAGCGCGGCTGCGCTACGCTGGCGGCGACGACATGCCCTTCAAGACCTTTCGGGCGCATGATTTCACTCTTGCCGATGACCATCTCTAACGTCCCGTCGTCCGGCCGATCAAGTTCGCCTACCCCGGAACGGCGCGGCGCTACTCTGAAAGGAGCGCGACTACCCTGGCCCATTGCTGACGATCGCGCGATCGCCTCATAGCATCGGCTGGCGCGCCATCGTTTTCGGATGGAGACGCCGCGAAGCAAAAAGGGGCTGGCATGCAGGTGGACAGCGTGATCGACTTCGATCCTTTCGAGCCCGGCTTTCACGACGACCCCTATCCGCGTTACCGGATGCTGCTGGAAAACGCTCCCGTGTTTCACAATCCGCGGCACGACCTCTGGTTCGTCGCGCGGCACGACGATTGCCTGGCGATGTTTCGGGATGCCAAGACTTATTCGAACGTAACCCGTATGTCGGCGGGGTTCCTGCCGATGATCGCCACGATGGATCCGCCGCGGCATGACGCGCTGCGCGCAATCCTGACGAGCAACTTCACGCCCGGGCGGCTATGTCGCATCTCCACGCTGGTGCGGGACACCGCCCGGGAGCTGCTCGCCGATCTCGCCACCCGCCCGCGCTTCGATTTCATCCAGGATTTCGCGACCGAGGTTCCGACCCGGGTGACCTGCGCGCTGCTCGGCGTTCCCGAAGAGATGCGCCGGCAGTTCGGTCAACTTGCGGATCGGATTTTCGGCACGTTCGATGCCGAGAGCGGCCTGCAAGGCGACGTTGCCGATGCCATCTATGCCCTGGCGGAACAGCTGATCGACCGGAAGCGGGCCGAGCCGGCGGATGACATCACCAGCCGCCTGCTTGCGGCGCGCATAGACGGCAGCGGGCTCACCCACGCGGAGCTGATCGCCTATCTGCTCCAGCTCATCGTCGCCGGGTTCGAGACCACGCGTGGCCTCCTCGGCAACACCGCTTGGCTGCTGGCGCAAAATGCGGACCAACGGCAGGTCCTGCGCGACGCGCCCGAGCGGATTCCGAACGCGATCGAGGAGTCGCTGCGGATCGAATCCCCGACGCCGATGATCTTCCGGTCGGTCAAGCGCGCGGTGCGGATCGGGTCTTGCCTGGTACCGGAAGGAGCCACGCTCGTCCCGATCATGGCCTCGGCGAACCGCGATCCCGCGGCATTCCACGATCCTGACAATTTCGATATCCTCCGCAAATGGACTCGCCCGCATCTGGCGTTCGGGGCCGGCATCCATTTCTGCCTCGGCAATCATCTTGCCCGGCTCGAAGGGATCATCTGTCTCGAAGAGATGCTTCGACTGCTGCCCGACTGGGATATCGTCGAAGGAGACGTCCGGCGGCACCGCACGCCGATCGCCCGCGGCTTCCTGTCGCTGCCGATGACGGTTGGTCCGACCTGAGCCGAGTCGCGCCCGCCAACTCCCGCGCAGCGGAGCGGACCTGTGTCGTGACGGCTGCTGCATGAGGTTGCAGTCGGAGCCGGGTCCATCACCACGGACCCAGGCCTGGGCGCATCGACGCGATCCGATTGAAACCCGGGACACCGCGAGGTGGGCACCCCTCGCACGGCGGCGGGAAATCGAGATGGGCGAGGGAAACGAAACGGGTTTCGGCCGCGGCGCCCGCCATGCTCAGATCGCCGGCATCCGTCGTCGCTAGCAGCATCCGCGCGGCGCGTCGGCGCAAGGGTTTGACCCTCGCCTCGCTTTCCGAGCAGATCAAGCTCGACAAGGGCTATCTCTCCCGCCTGGAACGGGGCCAGAAGACGCCCTCCATCAGTGCGCTGTCGAAGATCGCCGAGGCACTCGACGTCCAGGTCGGCCAGTTGTTCGGCGAAGGGTCCAACGACAACGCCATCACTGTGACGCGAAGCGCGGCGCAGATAAGCCTCGTCGGGACCGATGATCCGCCGCTGCATGTCATTCTTCCTGCTGCCGGTCAGCGCCGGTTGAGCGCTTTCATGATGGAGCCGAGCAGCCGCAGCGAACTGCCCCATGCCGATCATCGGTGTCCGTGCAACCGGGGGAAGATCACCCCCAGCTTCCTACCGTTGGTCGTGCAGCTGGTTCCGCTCGAAACCGCTTACTCCGCTTGCCCCCCGATGCTCGCCGCATGGGCAAGGTTCAGACGACCACTGAAACCAACCCCAACGGAGAAGAGAACATGGGAGCGACCCTTACCGAGAATACCTAGCAGCCTCGCATCTACGTCGCATGCCTTGCGGCCTACAATGCGGGCAGGCTCCACGGCGCATGGATCGAAGCGGCGCCGGAAGCGTGGGCGATTTACGACGACGTGAAGGATATGCTCGCAGCCTCGCCAGTGAGCGGGGCTAAGGAGTGGGCTATCCATGATAATTGGGGGGGGCGGCGTTTCGCACTGACTTCGCCGGTCGCTCGCTGAAGGGCGCCAGGACCGGGATCGAGGATTATGCGGAAACGGTCGGGCCACGCCGCAAGGAGAACGATCGTACCGACGGAACGCAACTGGGCGATCCGGCGCGCGCAGCGAAGCTGATCGTCGAGACCGTTGCGAAACCCAAACTGCCGATGCGTCTGCTGCTCGGCAGCGACGCGGTCACGATCGTGCGGAACGGTCTGAACGCGCAGCTCGCGGAGATCGACGAAGCGCAGACCGCGAGCGAAGCCACCGACTTTCCGAAAAACGACTGAGAGATGTCGGCAGACGGCCAACGGTCTGCCGATCAATAGAAAGACGGACCATGACGAGCAATGTCCCCGCCGTGACTCTCAACAACGGCGTTGAGATGCCGGGCCTCGGCTTCGGCGTGTTCCAAGTGCCTGATCCCGCCGAGTGCGAACGCAGCGTGCGCGATGCGATCGACGTCGGCTACCGGCTGCTCGACACGGCGACCTCCTATGGAAACGAGGAGGCGGTCGGAAACGCGATCGAGAACCACGGGATCGATCGCAAGGAGCTGTTCGTCACGACCAAGCTCTGGATCGAGGATGCCAGCTATGAGGGCGCCAAGGCTGCCTTCGAGCGCTCGGTGAACAATCTGCAGCTCGACTATCTCGACCTCTGGCTGATCCACCAGCCCTATGGCGACGTGTACGGCGCCTGGCGGGCGATGGAAGAGCTGCACCGCGCCGGGCGCATCCGTGCGATCGGCGTGAGCAACTTCTATCCCGATCGTCTGGTGGATTTCGTCCTGCACAACGAGATCGCGCCCGCGATCAACCAGATCGAGATCCATCCCTTCCACCAGCAGGACGACGCGCAGAAGATCCTGACGGAGTACAAGGTCCAGCCCGAAGCTTGGGGGCCGTTCGCCGAGGGCAAGAACGGGCTGTTCTCCAACGAGCTGCTTGCCGGGATCGGCCGGAAGCACGGCAAGAGCGTCGCGCAGGTGGTGCTGCGCTGGCTGAGCCAGCGCGGGATCGTCGCCATCCCGAAGTCGGTCCGCAAGGAGCGGATGGCCGAGAACTTCGCGATCTTCGATTTCGAGCTGGACCAGGACGACGTCGCAGCGATCGCCGGGCTCGACCGGAAGGCCAGCAGCTTCTTCGACCATCGCGACCCCGCGATGGTGAAGTGGCTCGGCACCCGCAAGCTTTAGGCCGCGGACGATGGCCATGGCCACCAACCTTACCGAGGAGGCGATCGTGATGGACGAAGCAGAATCAGGACAGGTAAGCCGGCGTGGCCTGCTGGGCGTCGCGACTGCCGGGCTCGCCGCTGCCTCGCTCGGGGCGGCGGCCGTCGCCAACGCCGCGCCGCCTGGGGCCCGGCGCGACGGCGCCCGCCGGAAGCTCGGGTCGCTGGAGGTCTCCAGCGTCGGGCTCGGCGTGCAGAACATGCACCGGACCTACCAGACGACGATCCCAGACCGGGCAGAGATGATCCGCATCATCCGTGCCGCATACGATCGGGGCGTCAGCCTGTTCGACACCGCCGAAGCCTACGGCCCCTTCCAGGACGAATTCATCCTTGGCGAGGCCGCGCAGCCGTTCCGGGACAAGGTGGTCATCACCTCGAAGTTCGGGTGGAACATCGATCCCGATGGCAAGCGGGTTACAGGCGATCCGCTCAACAGCCGCCCGGAGCACATCAAGGCAGCGGTCGAGGGTTCGCTGAAGCGACTGCGGACCGACCATCTGGACATGGTCTACCAGCACCGCGTTGACCCGGCGGTCCCGATCGAGGACGTCGCCGGCGCGATCAAGGACCTGATGCGTCAAGGCAAGGTGCTCCACTGGGGCCTGGCGGTTACGGTGTCGGCGAGAATCCGTCCGTGCTCGCCAGCCACGCGCGTGGTGCCCGGATCGAGCAAGCTTTCGTGATGGAGGCCGACCAGGAACGGCGAACTCTCAACCAGGTGAAAGACTGGCTCGGCCGGATCGAGGAATGACCTCAGCCAAACCACATCATTAGCGGAACTACCTACTGCCAGCCGGTCCCGCCATTCCTCTCGAAGCACGAGTGGCGGCGCAGTTCGGTGTTCGTCGGTTAATGGTGGCGCACGGCGGCTCTATAGTAGCGCGAAGGGCGAAACATATTCGTTATGTTTGTCCAGCGAGGGGCGCCACAAACCTAAGTTGGCAAGAGGGCAGGGCCGGCCTCTGCCGGCGGTCGCGTTTTAGGGCGGTAGGGGCAGAGATCGGCCACCGGGCAGCGCCAGCATTCGGGGCGGCGCGCCTTGCAGACATAGCGGCCGTGGAGGATCAGCCAGTGGTGCGCGTGACGGCGGAACGGCGCCGGCGTGACCCGTTCCAAGCCGGTCTCCACCGCGAGCGGCGTCTTGCCGGGGGCGAGGCGGGTGCGGTTCGACACGCGGAAGATGTGCGTGTCGACCGCGATCGTTGCGGCACCGAACGCGACGTTCATGACGACGTTGGCGGTCTTGCGACCGACGCCCGGCAGGCGTTCGAGCGCATCGCGGTCGGCGGGCACCTCGCCGCCATGCTCGGCGAGCAGCAGGCGGCTGAGCGCGATCACGTTCCTGGCCTTCATGTTGTAGAGGCCGATCGTGCGGATGTGCCGGCGCAAGCCCTCTTCGCCGAGCTCCACCATCGCCTGCGGATCGCGCACCTCGGCGAACAGGGCGCGCGTCGCCTTGTTGACGCTGACGTCGGTCGCCTGCGCCGACAAGGCGACGGCGACCAGCAGGGTGTAGGGGTTGAGATATCGGAGCTCGGTCTCGGGCGATGGATTGGCTTCGGCGAGCCGGCGATAGAATTCGAAGACGTCCGCCCGCTTCACAGCCCGAGCACGTCCCGCATCGTATAGCGCCCCGCCGGGCGCCCGGCGAGCCACAGCGCCGCCGTGACCGCCCCGCGCGCGAAGATGTCGCGGCTCTCCGCGCGATGGCCGAGCTCGATGCGTTCGCCGTCGGCCGCCAGGATCACCTGATGGTCGCCGGCGACCGAGCCGCCGCGCAACGCCGCGAAGCCGATCGCGCCGTCGGGCCGCGCGCCGGTGATCCCGTCGCGGCCGCGCACGGCGACGTCGGCCAAGGCGACATCGCGCCCCGCCGCCGCCGCCTCGCCGAGCAACAGCGCGGTGCCCGACGGCGCATCGACCTTGTGGCGGTGGTGCATCTCGACGATCTCGACGTCCCAGCCGGGGCCGAGGCGCGCCACGGCATCGCGGACGAGGTGGGCGAGGAGATTGACGCCGAGCGAGGTGTTGCCGGTCTGGAGCACGGGGATGGTCTGCGCGGCCCGGTCGATCGCCGCGTGATCGTCCGGCGACAGCCCGGTGCTGCCGACGACGATCGCGCAGCCGGCCGCATGCGCGGCGGCGAGATGATCGGCGAGCGCGGCAGGGGCGGTGAAATCGACCAGCACCTGCGCGCGCGCCGCAAGTTCGGACAGATCGCGCGGATAATCGCCGCCGGTGTCGCAGCCGCCGGCGAGCGCGGCGCCGTCGCGCGCGATCGCGGTGGCGATCGCCCGGCCCATCCGTCCGTTCGCGCCGAGGATGCCGATCGCCACCATGGTTCGCGGTCCCATTCCAATGAGGAGTGACAGCGAATGGCTTTGCAGGACAAGGGCGACATCGGCAAGAAGGCGCGGTGAGGGATCCGCGCAACATCGTCGTGCTGACCGGGGCGGGGGTCTCGGCCGAAAGCGGGCTGGCGACGTTCCGAGGACCCGACGGGCTGTGGGAGGGCCAGCGCGTCGAAGACATCTGCACACCGCAGGCGCTCGCGCGCGATCGGCGGCTGGTGCTCGATTTCTACGACCAGCGGCGGCGCAAGCTCAGCGAGGTCGCGCCCAATGCGGCGCACCGCGCGCTCGCCCGGCTCGATGCGGAGTGGCCGGGCGAGCTACTGATCGTCACCCAGAACGTCGACGACCTGCACGAACGCGCGGGGACCAGGCGGCTGGTGCATATGCACGGGGCACTGCGCTCGGCCTTGTGCGAGGCCTGCGGGGCGCGGGCGCCGTTCGCGGGCGATATGCTGGACCGGCCCCCCTGCGCCGCCTGCGGGGCACCGGCGCTGCGGCCCGATATCGTGTTCTTCGGCGAGATGCCCTATGCGATGGAGGCGATCGAGCAGGCGATCGCCGCGTGCGACCTGTTCGTATCGATCGGCACGTCCGGGGCGGTCTATCCCGCGGCGGGCTTCGTCCAGAGCGCCGGCTATCATGGCGCGGATACGCTCGAGCTCAATCTCGAGCCGTCGGCGGGCAGCGGCTGGTTCGCCGAGACGCGGATCGGTCCGGCGGGAACCTTGGTGCCCGCGTGGGTGGCGGAGATGCTGGCACGATGACGGTGCTGCTGCTGCTCGCGCTGGCGCTGGCGGCCGACGCGTTCGCGGTGGCGTTGGCCCAGGGCGCTTCCGCCCGCCTCGGCACCGCGGGGGGCCTGCGGATCGCGGTCGCCTTCGGCGTGGCGCAGGGCGTGATGCCCGGCATCGGCTTCGCGCTGGGCAGCCTGTTCACGGGGTTCGTCGCAGCCGCCGGGCATTGGATCGCCTTCGTGTTGCTCGCCGTTCTCGGCGCGAGGATGATCCGCGCGGCGCTGCAGGTTGACGACGCGACGGAACCCAAGGCGCTGTCG
>CAXSHP010000054.1:0-1771 GCA_964236935.1 uncultured Sphingomonadaceae bacterium | reverse complement strand
GGCGACCAGCATCGACGCCGCCGCCGCGGGGATCGCCCTCCCGATGATCGGTGTGCCGCCGCTGCTGGCCTGCGTCACGATCGGCGCGGTGACGGCCGCGCTGTGCTTCGTCGGAACGCTGTTCGGGGCGCGGCTGGGCGCACGCTTCGGCAGGCAGGCGGAGCTCGGCGGCGGACTCGTGCTGATCGCGCTGGGGGTCAAGGTGCTGATCGATCATGGCGTGCTCTAGCGGCCTGTTTGCGGCGACCGCAGCTCACTCGACCCAATCGAGCCCGATCTCCTTGTAGAGGCCGCGGTCCTCCTCCCAGTCGGGCTTGACCTTGACGTGGAGGAACAAATGGACCTTGCGGCCGAGCAGGCGCGCCAGCTCCTCGCGCGCGCGGGTGCCGATCTCCTTGAGGCGCGCGCCGTTCTTGCCGAGCACGATCGCGCGCTGGGTCGGGCGCGCGACGAGGATCTGCTGGTGGATCGCGACCGAGCCGTCCTTGCGCTCGTCATATTGCTCGGTCTCGACCGCCGAGGCATAAGGCAGTTCGGCGTGGAGCTGGAGATAGAGCTGCTCGCGGGTGACCTCGGCGGCGAGCATGCGGTCGGTCGCGTCGGACACCTGGTCCTCGGGAAAGTGCCACGGACCCTCGGGCACGCGCGCGGCGAGCGCGGCCTTGAGATCGGCGACGCCGTCGCCGGTGGTCGCGCTGATCATGAAGATCGCCTCGGGCGCGAGCGCGGCATCGAGCCGCGCGGTAAGATCGAGCAGGCCTTCCTTGGGGGTGACGTCGACCTTGTTGAGGATGACGAGCTTGGGCTCGCGCCGCTCGGCCAGCGCCTCGACCAGCTTGGCGATGCGCGCGGTGAGCCCGGCCTGCGCGTCGATCACCAGCGCGATCAGATCGGCGTCGGTGGTGCCGCCCCACGCCGCCGAGACCATCGCCCGATCGAGCCGGCGGCGCGCCTCGAAGATGCCGGGCGTGTCGACGAGCATGATCTGGCTCGCCCCGGAGATGGCGACGCCGAGCAGGCGGACGCGGGTGGTCTGCGCCTTGGGGCTGACGATCGCGACCTTCTGGCCGACGAGCGCATTGACCAGGGTGGACTTGCCGGCGTTGGGCGCGCCGACCACGGCGACGAGGCCGCAGCGGGGGGTGGCGAGCTCGTTCATAATGCTTCCCCCGATACCGTTCGCCCTGAGCAGAGGACGGCAGGAGAGCCCTTCGACAGGCTCAGGGCGAACGGTGGGGGGTGGGGAACGGAAATCACCTCAGCTGCTCCAGCAATGCCCGGGCCGCGGCGGTCTCCGCCTCCTGTTTCGACGCGCCTTCGGCTTCGGCGCGGCCGCGGTTGGGGATTTCGACGGCGACGGTGAAGCGCAGCGCGTGGTGCGGCCCGCTGCGGCTGACGAGGCTGTAGGCGGGCGGGCGGTAGTTCTTCTCGGCGGCCAGCTCCTGGAGCGCCGATTTGGGGTGCTGCGGCGCGCTGCTCTGTGTCTCGACGCGTGTCCCCCAGTTGCGGCGGACGAACGCCGCGGCGGCATCGAACCCGGCGTCGAGATAGAGCGCCCCGATCAGCGCCTCGAGCACGTCGCCGAGCACATAGTCGCTGTCGGCGGCGCCATCGTCGCGCGCCTGCTTGCCGAGGCGCAGGTGACGCGCGATACCGAGCTCGCGCGCGATCTCGGCGCAGGTTTCGCCCGAGACCAACGCGTTGAGCCGGCGCGAGAGCTTGCCCTCGGGCTCGTCGGGGAACAGGCGATAGAGCCAGTCGGCGACGGTCA
>CAXSHP010000053.1:14469-15095 GCA_964236935.1 uncultured Sphingomonadaceae bacterium | reverse complement strand
GCAGAGGCTCCGGGCTTTCTGGATGAACCAGACTTCAACCGCGGCATGCGAGCACTCGCGCACACAGGTCTCGCTTATGACGTGCTGATCGTCGCGCGGCAGCTCACCGAGATAGTGCGTTTTGTGGACCGCCACCCGGATCAGGTCTTCGTTCTCGACCATATCGCCAAGCCGGACATTCGGAAGGGCGAAATACGGCAATGGGCAGAAGAGATGCGGGATCTCGCGCGGCGCCCCCACGTCAGCTGCAAGGTTTCCGGGATGGTGACGGAAGCCGATTGGACGCGCTGGACTGAAGCGGACCTTCGGCCATACTTCGACGTCGTGCTCGAGGCGGCGCTGACCACGATCGTCGATCTCGAGGATTCGATCGCCGCGGTCGACGCCGAGGACAAGGTCGCGGCCTACGCCAACTGGCTTGGGCTGATGAAAGGCGATCTCGCCGCGAGCTTCGACAAAGGCGGCCGGGCGATGGTCCGCACGCTCGAGCCGGACCGCGTCTATGCCGCGCCCGACGGAACGACGCTGACCTTGCCGGGGCGCAGCCTGCTGTTCGTCCGCAACGTCGGCCATCTGATGACCACCCCCGCGCTTCGTCTGCCCGACGGCTCGGAGGCGCCCGAGGG
>CAXSHP010000053.1:6611-14459 GCA_964236935.1 uncultured Sphingomonadaceae bacterium | reverse complement strand
CGTCACCAGCCTGATCGCGTTGCACGACCTCAGGCGCCAAGGCCGCTTCGTCAACAGCCGCGCCGGCTCGATCTACATCGTCAAGCCGAAGATGCACGGGCCAGACGAAGCCGCCTTCACCGATCGGCTGTTCGATGCGGTCGAGGATCTGCTCGGCCTCGCGCGCCATACGATCAAGGTCGGCGTGATGGACGAGGAGCGGCGCACCTCGGCCAATCTCGCCGCCTGCATCGCCGCGGTGAAGGATCGGATCGTGTTCATCAACACGGGGTTCCTCGATCGCACGGGGGACGAGATGCACACGTCGATGCGCGCCGGGCCGATGGTGCCCAAGGCGGAGATGAAGGCGTCGGCCTGGATCAAGGCCTATGAGGCGCGCAACGTTCAGATCGGGCTTGCCTGCGGGCTCTCGGGCAAGGCGCAGATCGGCAAGGGGATGTGGGCCGCGCCCGATCGCATGGCCGAGATGCTCGAGCAGAAGATCGGCCATCCGAAGACTGGCGCCACCACCGCCTGGGTGCCGAGCCCGACCGCGGCGACGCTGCATGCGACCCATTATCACGCGGTCGACGTGTTCGCGCGGCAGGCCGAGCTGAAATCGCAGCCGACGCCGGGGCTCGATCCGCTGCTGACTCTCCCGCTCGCCGAGGGGCGCAACTGGACGCCGCAGCAGGTGCGCGATGAGCTCGACAACAATGCCCAGGGCATCCTCGGCTATGTCGTGCGCTGGATCGACCAGGGCGTCGGCTGCTCCAAGGTGCCCGACATCCACGACATCGGGCTGATGGAGGATCGCGCGACGCTGCGCATCTCGTCGCAGCACATGGCGAATTGGCTGCTCCACGGCGTCTGCACCGCCGACGAGGTCGATGCCGCGCTGCGCCGGATGGCGGCCAAGGTCGATGCGCAGAACGTCGGCGATCCGCGCTACCGTCCGATGGCCGGCCACGAGGCGACCAGCCTGGCGTTCCAGGCGGCGCGCGCCTTGGTATTCGAGGGGATCGAGCAGCCCAACGGCTACACCGAGCCGCTGCTCCACGCCTATCGTGCGCGGCTCAAGGCGGCCGACGGCGGATGACCGAGCTGCAATTCTGGCAGGTCGACGCCTTCGCCGATCGTCCGTTCACCGGCAATCCGGCGGCGGTGATCCCGCTCGACTTTTGGCTCGACGACGGCGTGATGCAGGCGATCGCCGAGGAGAACAACCTTGCCGAGACCGCCTTCACGGTGCCGGGCGACGGCGCGCTCGCCGATTACGAGCTGCGCTGGTTCACCCCGACGACCGAGGTGGCGCTGTGCGGGCATGCCACGCTGGCATCGGGCCATATCCTGCTCGGCGATCGCGCCGGCCTACGCTTTATGACGCGCAAGTCGGGCGTGCTCGAGGTCCGCCGCGACGGCGACGGCTATGCGCTCGACTTGCCGGTGACCGAGGTGGCGCCGGCGGAGCACCCCGCGCTGCGCGAGGCGCTTGGATTGCCGGATGCCGAGCTGTTGCTGTCGGCCGATGGCGAGACCGCGATCGTGGTGGTGGAGGATGCGGCGGCGGTGCGTGCCTGCACGCCCGATCTGCGCGCGCTGGCGGCGCTGCCGCTGATGGCGATCGTGACCGCGCCGGGGGACGATGTCGACGTCGTCAGCCGCGTGTTCGTGCCCGCCTGGGGCGTGCCGGAAGACCCGGTGACCGGATCGGCGCATGCGGCACTGACGCCGTTCTGGGCCGCACGGCTTGGTCGCGACAGCTTCACCGCTTATCAGGCGAGCGCACGCGGCGGCGCGCTCCGCTGCACGCTCGCGGGGAAGCGTGCGGTGCTCGGCGGGAACTGCGTGACCGTGATCGAGGGAAAGTTCCGGTTGCGCTGAGCCAAGAAAGCAGCGCTTTTTATCGATGCGTCTTGCCTCTAGCAGCATCGGCATGACGTCGCCCGAACATCGCGCGCCCGCGCCCGGGTTGACCCATCTCCAGCGGCTCGAGGCGGAATCGATCCACATCATGCGCGAGGTGGTGGCCGAGGCGGAGCGTCCGGTGATGCTCTATTCGGTCGGCAAGGATTCGGCGGTGATGCTCCATCTTGCGCGCAAGGCGTTCTTTCCGTCGCCGCCGCCGTTCCCGCTGCTCCATGTCGACACGACGTGGAAGTTCAAGGCGATGTACGAGCTGCGCGATCGCATGGCGCGCGAGAGCGGCATCGAGCTGATCGTCCATCGCAATCCGGAGGCCGAGGCGCGCGGGATCAATCCGTTCGATCATGGCGCTCTCCATACCGATCTGTGGAAGACCGAGGGGCTCAAGCAGGCGCTCGATCAATATGGCTTCGACGCGGCGTTCGGCGGCGCGCGGCGCGACGAGGAGAAGAGCCGCGCCAAGGAGCGGATCTTCTCGTTCCGCTCGGCTAATCACCGCTGGGATCCGAAGAACCAGCGCCCCGAGCTGTGGCGGCTCTACAATGCGCGCAGGGCGAAGGGCGAGAGCATCCGCGTGTTCCCGATCTCGAACTGGACCGAGCTCGACATCTGGCAATATATCCAGCTCAAGAACATCCCGATCGTGCCGCTCTATTTCTCGGCGAAGCGGCCGACGGTCGAGCGCGACGGGCTGATCCTGATGGTCGACGACGATCGCTTCCGGCTGAAGGAGGGCGAGGTGCCGGTCGAGCGCTCGATCCGTTTCCGCACGCTTGGCTGCTATCCGCTGACCGGCGCGGTCGAGAGCGAGGCGGCGACGCTGAGCGAGGTGATCCAGGAGATGCTGCTCACGACGACATCCGAACGGCAGGGCAGGGCGATCGACCGCGACGCCGGGGATGCATCGATGGAGAAGAAGAAGCAGGAGGGCTATTTCTGATGGCGGGGTCGCCGATCCTCCCCGGAACGGGGAGGGGGACCAGCCGCAGGCTGGTGGAGGGGGCTCCCAGCGAGCGCCTCGCCTCGCCGCAATCCCCCTCCACCACCACCGGCTGCGCCGGCGGTCCCCCTCCCCGTGCCGGGGAGGATCTATGACGTCCTATGTCGCCGATACCCTCATCGCGTCGGATATCGATGCCTATCTTCTCCAGCATCAGCACAAGTCGCTGCTTCGCTTCATCACCTGCGGCAGCGTCGACGACGGCAAATCGACGCTGATCGGCCGGCTGCTCTACGACAGCAAGACGATCTTCGAGGATCAGCTCGCAGCACTCGAGGCGGATTCGAAGCGCGTCGGCACCCAAGGCCACGAGATCGATTTCGCCTTGCTCGTCGACGGGCTCGCCGCCGAGCGCGAGCAGGGCATCACGATCGACGTGGCCTATCGCTTCTTTTCGACCGAGAAACGCAAGTTCATCGTCGCCGACACGCCGGGGCACGAGCAATATACGCGCAACATGGTGACCGGCGCGTCGACCGCCGACCTCGCCGTGATCCTGATCGACGCGCGCAAGGGCGTGCTCACCCAGACGCGGCGGCACAGCTATCTCGCGCACCTGATCGGCATCCGCAACATCGTGCTCGCGGTCAACAAGATGGATCTGATCGGCTACGATCAGGCCAAGTATGACGCGATCGTCGCCGACTACCGCGCCTTCGCCAGCTCGATCGGGATCGACGATTTCCTCGCGATGCCGATCTCGGGCTTCAAGGGCGACAATATCACCACGCCGTCGCCGCGCACGCCGTGGTATGGCGGGCCGACGCTGATCGCGCATCTCGAGACGGTCGAGGTCGACGCGACGATCGCGCAGTGGCGCTCGTTTCGCCTGCCGGTGCAATGGGTCAACCGGCCCAATCTCGATTTCCGCGGCTTCTCCGGGCTGATCGCGAGCGGCGTCGTCCGCCCGGGTGACGCGGTCCGGGTGCTCCCGTCGGGCAAGACCAGCACGGTCGCGCGGATCGTGACGTTCGACGGCGATCTCGACGAAGCCGTCGCCGGCCAGTCGGTCACGCTGACGCTCGCCGACGAGGTCGATTGCTCGCGCGGCGACGTGGTCAGCCTCGCCGATTCCCCGCCGCAGGTCGCCGACCAGTTCGAGGCGGCGATCGTGTGGATGGCGGACGAGGAGATGCTGCCAGGCCGGCCCTATTGGCTCAAGAGCGCGACGCAGACGGTCACCGCGCACGTGCAGGCACCGAAATACAAGATCAACGTCAACACGATGGAGCATGTCGCTGCCAAGACGCTCGAACTCAATGCGATCGGCGTGGCCAATCTCTCGACCGACAAGCCGATCGTGTTCGAGCCATACGACGAGAATCGCGATCTCGGCGGCTTCATCCTGATCGACAAATTGACCAACGCGACCGTCGCCGCGGGCATGCTCCATTTCTGCCTGCGCCGTTCGCAGAACATCCACTGGCAGGCGACCGACGTCACCCGCGAGCATCACGCCGCGCTCAAGAACCAGCAGGCGGCGGTGCTGTGGCTGACCGGGCTGTCGGGCGCGGGCAAGTCGACCATCGCCAACCTGGTCGAGAAGAAGCTCGCGCGGATGAACCGCCACACCTTCCTGCTCGATGGCGACAACGTCCGCCACGGGCTCAACCGGGATCTCGGCTTCACCGACGCCGACCGCGTCGAGAACATCCGCCGCGTCGGCGAGGTGGCGAAGCTGATGACCGACGCCGGGCTGATCGTGATCACTGCATTCATCTCGCCGTTCCGCGCCGAGCGGCAGATGGTACGCGACATGATGGCGGCGGGCGAGTTCGTCGAGGTGCATATCGATACGCCGCTGGCCGAAGCCGAGCGACGCGACGTCAAAGGGCTCTACAAGAAGGCGCGCGCGGGCGAACTCAAGAATTTCACCGGGATCGACTCACCCTACGAGCCGCCGGCCGATCCCGAGATCCGCATCGACACGACCGCCATGACCCCCGACGAAGCGGCGCAGCGGATCGTCGATCATCTGGTCGGCGGCGCATGACGACCGAGCCCGACGCCGCGCTCGCGCGGCGCATCGCCGACGGCGCCGGGGCGCTGCTGATGACGCTGCTGCGTTCGGGCCTGTTCGAGGGCAAGCGGCTGGGCGAGGCCGGCGATCATTTCGCCAACGCTTTTATCACGGAGGCGCTGACGAGCCAGCGACCCGACGACGCCATTCTCTCGGAGGAGGGGCCGACCGATCGCGCGCGCTTGAGCGCGAGCCGCGTGTGGATCGTCGATCCGCTCGACGGCACGCGCGAATATAGCGAGGCGCGCGACGACTGGGCAGTGCATGTCGCGCTCGCGATCGATGGCGCGCCGGCGATCGGCGCGGTCGCGCTGCCGGCGCTCGGCCTGACCTTCTCGTCCGATGCGCCGCCGCAGGTGCCCGCGCCGGCCTCTCCGCTACGGATGGTGATCAGCCGCACGCGTCCGGCGCCCGAGGCCGTGCGGGTCGCCGAAGCGCTCGGCGCCGAGCTGATCGCAATGGGCTCGGCCGGCGCGAAGGCGATGGCGGTCGTGCGCGGCGAGGCGGACATCTATCTCCACACCGGCGGCCAGTACGAATGGGACAATTGCGCGCCCGCCGCGGTGGCGCTGGCCGCGGGGCTGCATGTCACGCGCGTCGACGGCTCCGCGCTTGCTTACAATCGCGCGGACCCATATCTGCCCGATCTCCTGATCTGCCAGCCCGAGCAGGCCCCTGCGATCTTCGCCGCGCTCGCGCGAAGCTAGCCCCGCTGCAACCAACTGCCGTTATTCCGGCGCAAGCCGGAATCCCTGGGCGGCGTCCGCCCTCGACTTGAGTCGCTCCGTATCCATGGATCCCGGCTTGCGCCGGGATGACGGCTCTGTGGACCCATCAGCGCACCTGCACGCGGAAGCGCAGGTTGAACGCGCTGCCCGCATCCTGCGTGCCCGAGGGATTGACGCGGATATCGGTGACGTTGGCGTCGAAGCCGTTGGCGTCGGGCGTCGGTATATATGTGTAGCTCACGCCGTTGTTGTTCGAGAAAGCGAGCGAGTCGGTGGTGCTCGCCAGCCCGGCATAATTGTAGGTCAGCCCGCTGCCGAACAGCAGGCCGAGCAAGGCGCCGTCGCTGAACGCGACCGGCCCCGATCCGGCGAGGCCGAGATTGCCGACGTACAGCGTCGTGCCGGTGGGAATGTGATCGCTTACGGATACGCCGCCGATCGTGGTGAGAACCGAGTTCGGATTGGTCACCAGGATATTATAGTCGATCAGCGCACCCGGTATCCGCTTGGGCAGGACGGCGCCGTCGATCGGATCGGACACCAGCGTCGACGATTTGGCTACGGTCAGCGGCGCACCCTGCGCCGGACCCGCGAGCAACAACGTCGCCAGCGCGAGGGGGAGCAGCGCCCGCCTCACCGGAACCTGCTCCGCAACCCTTCGGCCGCATTGCCGAGGCCGATCTGGTCGAACTTGAGCCGCACCGTGACGTAAGGCCCCTGGCGCGTGTAATGCGCCGCCTCGAAATCGGGATCGCGGAAGCCGGTCACATTGTAGCCGAGCGACAGCCACAGCTGGTCGGCCGGCGACACGCCGAACGAGGGGCCGATGCTGAACGAGCGGGTGCCGCTGCGCCACGCATGCTGCATGCTCGCGGCGAGGCCGAGATCGAAGCGGCGGCCGAGATCGCGGCGCAGCTCGACGCCCGTCACGTCGATATAGCCGTCGTAGCGGTCGTCGTCGAAGCGGCCGCGGACATATTTCGAGCCGTAATAGAGCGATGCCTCGAACGCATGGGCTTCGCCTTCCTCGCCGGTGCGATAGGCGATCGCGAAATTGTTGATCAGCCGCGTGGTCTGCTGATCGGCGCCGCCGAGCGCGGGCACCCCGAGCGTGTTGCCGCGCGCGACGCCGGCGTCGGCGCGCTCGTGGCGGAATTCGAGCCGCTCGAGCAGCGACCAGCGGCTGTCGAGCGGGCGCAGCGCGAGCGCGATGTCGGCCGAGGCGAACGTGGCGACCGCGCCGCCCCGCTGGCGCACGCGATAGGCGCGCACGCCCGAGGCGAGCGTCTCGCCCGCGCCGAGCGTGCGGATCAGGTTGCTGGTGACGCCCCAGCGATCCGATGCATCGGCGCGGCGCAGCTCGACCCGCCCGTTCCACGACCAGAGCGCCGCGCGATAGGTCGCGCCGAGCGTGGCCGAACGATAGTCGCCGTTGATCTGGTCCTGCCCGAGGAAGCCGCCCGACGCGACCGGGTGGAACGGGTTGACCACCGACCCGACCGGGATCGCGCCCTTGACCGTCGAGCTCGCGTCAAGCGTCGCGTCGATCGTCCACCTTTTGCCGAGCGGCAACGACTGGCTGAGCCCGAACTCGGCGAAGCTGCGCGGCCCGTTCTCGCCGATCGCCTGCTGGTTGAGCGTCGTCGCGAGCTTGTCGCCGGCCCAGGGGGTGAGGTCGAAGCCGAGCCGGGTCGAATGCGCGTTGAACTTTGCGCCGTCGGCGATCTCGTGGCTGGCGATGATGCGCACGCCGTCGCTCAGCTTGTACGACAAGGCGATCTGGTGGCGCACCGGGAAATCGACGCTGGCCTTGTCGCCGCCGAGCGCGAACTGCGTCTCGCCGCTGACCGTGAGCTTGCGGTTAAGCAATGTGTGGTTCGCGCCGAACGAGAGCAGGCGGCTGTCGGTGCGCGTGCCGCCGACGCGATCGGACGCGCCCTCGAGCTCGGCATAAAGCAGCCCATCGACGCCGCGATATTCGAGCTTCACGTCGCCCGCGGTGCGCGTCGCCGCGCCGATCAAGGCCTCCTGGCGCCACGCCGATCCGGTCAGGCCGAGCTTGTCGTTGAGCTTCAATCGGCCGTCGGCGCCATATTTGCGCGTGCCGCCCTCGCCGATATTCTGCTGGCCGAGGCCAAAGCCCTCGTCCTGCTGGCGCACGTAGGCGAGCAGATCGGCCCTGGCGCCGTGATGCT
>CAXSHP010000053.1:0-6601 GCA_964236935.1 uncultured Sphingomonadaceae bacterium | reverse complement strand
ACCGCGCAAGCCGACAAGGAAGCCGCGTACGCGCTCGGTGCGACGCGCTGGGAGATGATCGGCGCGGCGGTGATCCCGCACTCCAAGGCGGGCATCGTCGGCGCCGTGATGCTCGGCCTCGATCAGGAACGCGCGCTCGCCGCTGACACCGCGCCGCCCGCCGCTCGCCAGCTCGGCGCGCAGCGCGGTCGTCTTCGTCACCTGGGCCTTGAGATCGACGCCGGCGAGTGCGCCGCGGCCCTGGCTCTCGTCGCGCAGATAGGTCGCGCCGAGCTCGATGCGGTCCCCGGCGAGCTTCACGGCGGCGCGCCCGCCGGCGATCAGCCGCCGGTCGCCGGCCCCGTCGAGCTCGTAGTCGACGACGATGAAAATCGGATTGAGCGCGGCATCGCGCGTCGGGATCGGCTCGCGGAAGCGCAGTGTCCCGGCATCGGGATCGACGTCGTAATCGATGTGACGCGTGAGCAGCCGGCTCTCGACGATCTTCTCCGAGCGGAAGCGGTCGCGCGTCTCGATCGTCACTTTGTCGCTGTTGGGGATGATCGGGCCGGCCGACAGGCGATAGGGGCCGCTCAGGCCATTGCCCTGGATCTCGTCGCGCGCGAACCGTTGGTCCGAATGCGCGGCGAACCCGGTGGCGCTGACCGCATTGCCCTGATAGCCGGCCTTGGCGCCGTTGAGCGTGCGGCTGAAGCGGGTCAGCCGGGTGTCGGTGAGCCCCGTCTCGTAATCGCCGAACAAGGCGAAGAATTCGCGCCGCTCGAGCCGCAGATAGAGCTTACGGCTGGTCGAGGCGTCATAGGCTTGGGCACTGCCGTCGCCATAGACGGTGTAATAGCGATCGGGGTCGATCACCGACAGCAGGCCGCGATCGGCGTCGGGCTTGCGGTCGCTGTCATAGGCGATCGTCAGCAGCCACGATCCCTTGACCCGGCCCTTGGCGTAGAAGCGCAGCTGGCCGTCGGTGACGACCTCGTGGCGGCCGCCGGCGAGCCGCTCGGCGCGCGACGAGAGCGTGTCGTAGCCGATCGTCCCGGCGCCGAAGCCGACCACCACCCAGTCCTGCGCGCCCGCGGCGAGCCATGGCCTGAGCTCGCTCGTCTGGGTGACGCCGTCCTGCGACAGGCGGAAGACGATGCGGGCGGCGCCGGCCTGGGTCGTCGGCTGGAGCGCGACGAACGCGAGCCCGTCGTCACCGACCACCTGCACGGTGGGGTCGGTCCGCTCGAGCCCGGCGAGCTGGCGCGTCGTCTCGAGATCGGCCTGCTGGGCCGCGACATAGGGCTGATCGACGCGGAACGCGGCGATCGTTCCGGCGCGCACCGGCCGGCCGTCGCGATCGGTCAGCCGCACCGCGATCCGCGGGCGGGTCAGCCCGTCGGCGATAAGCCGCGAGAGCGCAGGCACGAATATGGCGTGGACCGGCGTGTTGGCGTAATGGACGGTCCGGCGCAGCGTCGCGGCGACCGCGCCCGAGGCATCGAGCACGCGCGCCTCGAGCAGATTGTCGCCCTCGCGCAGCGGCACCCCGGTCCAGCGGCTGACCGCCATGGCACCGGCCGGATCGGTGCCGTCGAACGCGAGCGGATCGGCGGGCGCGCCGTTGATCGTGAGCGCGACACGCTGGCCGGGAAGGTGCTTGATCACGACGCGCAGCGCAGGCGCGCGGGGATTGTGGTCGGCTGCGGGAAACAGCCAGTCGATGCCAGGGGTGACGCCGCGCAGCCAATCGGTCTTGCCGCCGGCCGCGGTGGCGTCGTCCGCGATCGTGACCGGCAATGCGTCGATCGCGGCATCGTCGGCCTTACCGGTGCGGCGCAGCTGGAAATCGACGCGCTCGAGGCCGCCGCCATTGCTCTCGACGAAGCGCGAGATCCTGCTGCCGGCGCTGCGCGTGTCGGCATCGCACTGGAGCGGCGCCAACGCCGCCGACACGCTGCGCACATCGAGCTGGACGACGTGCCGGCCGCGCCGCACGCCTTCGAAATGGTAAAGCCCGTCGCGATCGGTGATGACGTAGCTGCCGTCCTCCATCAGTAGGCGGATGCCGGGGACGCCCTTGCGCATGTACGCCGGATCGCCGCACGCACCCTCGGTGACGCGGCCGATGATCGTCAGCGCATCGCTGAACAGCAGCGGTTTGATCCGCACCGTCGCGCTGGCGTCGTTTCCGGGCACGCCGCCGGGCAATTGCGCGGCGGCGTGGTTGATGGCTTCCCCGACGGGAGAACTAGGAACAACTTCAACGATGTAAGAGATATCTTGCACTTGGCCTGCGAGGAGTCCGGCGAGCGTGAACAGAAGCGTTCGTCCATCGGCCGATACGCCCGGTTCGGGCGCGCCGCGCGTCGATCCCGCCTTGTAGCGCAGACCGGCGGGGAGGGTGTCGACGATCGTTCCGGCGCCTGCGGGGCGCGGCTGGCGATTGATCGCACGGAGACGGTATTGGATGAAGTCGCCGGGCGAAGCCTCGCGCACCGAGGCGGTTTTCTCGAGCAGCAGGGTGCCGAGCGGCGTCCGATCGACGGGAATGTCGATACGCAGCGGTAACGGCGAGGTAAGTGGGAAGGAATTCCCATAAGATGCTGAAGTTACAACATAAGATCGATCCGGTCCATTAGCCAGCGCGGCCTGCGTGATCTTTGATGGCGCGAGATATCCGTCGGGCGTGACGAACTGGAGATGATAATTGCCCGGCGGCGTCAACGGAAAGCGATACTCGCCCGGACCATAATCGTAGCGATAGCCACCGGCATCGACGACATCCTCGCCGCTGATCACGGTCGAGGGGTAGGCGCTGACGCCGTCGTCGCCGAACACCTGCGCCGGCTGGCCGGTGGCATCGTCGAGCAGCGTGATGCGCACGCCGTTCACCGCGACGCCGGTTGCGGAATCGAACACTCGCCCATAGGGATCGATCAGGATCGTGTCGCTGCTCGGCGCCGCATTCGCATCGCCGGCGAAGAAGATGCGCACCGATGCCCCGCGCGGGATGGTCAGCGCGCAGTCATTGTCCGCCGAGGCGGCCTGATCGGAGGTGAAGGCGGCGGCGAAGATGCCGCTGTCGGGCGCGGTTTCGGTCAGCTCGAGGAAGTCGTCGTCGCCGGTCGAGACCGATACCGCGATGGTAACCGTCTCGCGCACCGCCGGATCGACGTTGCCGGCGGGATCCTTGAGCACCGCGGCGAACGACGGGCTGCCGAAATCGTCGTCGGGGCGCATCGCGGCATAGTCGCCCGCCGCGATCGGCGCACCGGTGATCCGCTGCGGCGGCCCGGTCGTGCAGCGGATCGCGCTGAGATCGTAGTTCGACGGCAGCACGTAGAAATCCAGCTGCGTCGGCGCGATCGCCCCGCCGAGATCGAGGCGCGTGACGTTCGACGATATCTCCCGCTCGGCGCCGCCGCGGGTGAAGGTCAGCGTCGCGCGATTTTCAATGCGCTGCGCCGGCGCCGCGGCGGCCGGGGCCGCGACGATCCCCGCGAGGGCTGCGACGAGGCAGAAAAGGCGACGGAAAATGGCCATGACGCTCTGTTCCGCGCCGACGAGCGCGGACATCGTTGCTCCTCGAATGCAGGATCAGTTCAGGACGACGCGGAAGCGCGCGGTGGCGGTGGCGGCCGGCAGCACCAGCGGCAGGGTGGCGGTGACGCTGGTCCCGTCCGACGAGCCGCCGTTGGGATCGGTTTCGTCGATCCCGGTGGCGTTGTCGTCCTCGGGCGTGCCGTCGAGCACGCACGCACCCGCGAGCACGGTGCCGCCGGCGAAGATCGATCCGGGGACGTAGGTGGTGTTCGCTGGAATGGTGTCGCCCAGCACGATGTCGGCGGCCGCGCCTGGGCCGGCGTTGGTCACCCGCAGGCAATATTCCACGATCGCGCCGGGGATCGCCTTGGGATTGACCAGCAGATTATAGGGATCGCTGACGATCCGCGCGGTCTTGACCAAGGTGACCGCGGCGCCGGCGACATTGTACTGGTCGAGCGCGCTGCCGCGGCCGTCGCGGGCGCCGTCGAGGATCCCGGCGTCATCGGCGAAGACGACATCGACCGTGGTCGGTGAATCGGCACCGGCCGTCGCGGCGACGTCGGCACCGAGCGCGGCGGCACCGCCCCCGGCGGCGGTCACCGCGGTGAGCGACACGCCGGCGATCGCGAACGCCGGTCCGGTCGCCGGCACGTCGACGACGATGAACACGGTCCGGGTCGTATCAGCTGCGAGCTCATCGACGTAAGCCACTGTATCTACGCCAGTCTCATAAGTGCCATTGGCGTTGGCGTCGGCAAAGACGCGCACGTTGGTCGCATCGAAATTGTCGATATTGCCGAACGCGGTTACCGCCAGCGAGGCCTGCTGTGCGGCGATCAGCCGGAAATCCTGCGTCGCGTTGCCCGTGTTGGTGACGGTGAAGGTCGTCACCTGGCTGGTCGCGCCGAAGGTCACCGCGTTGGGCGTGCCGCCGACCTCCGCGACGGTGAGGTTGACCTTGCGATCGACCAGGAAGGTCGCGGTGTTGGACGTGACCGGCGCCGCCGCGCTGCCGCCGACGGTATAATTGACCGTGGCCGTGTTGTTGATGCTCGTGCCGGCGGCCGTGCCCGCCGCATAGGCGCTCGCGGGGAGCGCCAGCGAGGCGGCGGTTCCCAAGAGCAGGGTGCGGAGATTCCTGTTGCCGAACATTATCTTACCTTTCGATAATCAAAATATGGTGGAAGTAATGGCGGCTATTTGAGAGCCGCGCGAAACGACACCTGGCCTTGCCCTCCCGCCGGCACGGGGCCGGGGACGTGCCAGCGGACGTGGCGGACGTCGTCGGGGCCGGCCGACCGCACGCCACCTTGCGGCGTATGGGCGCTGAGCGTGGCGAGCGGGCCGAAGCGGACGCCGTCGACCGACAGTTCGGGAACCGGCGAGCCCGGGACGGGCGCACGATAGGCGACGCTTGGCGGCAGCGGGTTGTCGAGCACCAGATCGGCGACCGGCGCGGTGCCGTTGTTGCGATAGGCGAGGATGTAGACCAGCCGGTCGCCGGGAATCGCCTTCACCGCCGGGACCAGCCGGATACCCGCGGTGCCGTCGGCGGCGAGCGAGCGCTGCTCCTTCATGATCCGCGTCGTCAGCTGGACCGGCGCGGCCAGCGCCGGGGCCGCGAGCGCGACGGCGAGGGCGGCGCAAATGCCGTTACGAAATGTCATGGCTGTCTCCATTCAATTGATCCGGACCTGGAAGCTGACGGTGCGGACGGTCGTGGCGGAAGGATCGCCCAGTGCGACCGCGACCGTTCGCGAAACTGCGTCGAAGGCACCCGCGTCGCCGTCAGCGACATCGCTCAGCGCGGCGCCATCGAGACGCAGACTGTTGGCGACATAGGTCGTGGCGGCCGGCAGCGGATCGGCGATCCGCGCACCGGCGACGGCGGCGGTGAAGCGCGCCTCGAGCGTGTAGGTGACGATCGAGCCGGATCCCGGCTGGCCGCCCCCCGCGGTTGCGACCGTCTGCGATTTGACCAGGGTCGCGCCCATGTCGCCGACCGCCAGCCGGATCTCCGCGGTGGCGGCGGCAGTGGTGGCCCCGACGACCGCGTCGCCGCCGCCGTCGCCGGCCTGCGCGAAGGCCGCGCCCGGTGCGCCGCTGCCGGTCCGCGATGTCGCCGTGAGAGTGACCGTGCCATTCGATCCCGCCGTAACAGTCGATGCTATATCACTGAGAACAAACACAGCAATCGCGGCACCCGAAGCCAGCATCGGGCTCGCGCCGCCGCTCGGGAGGCGCGTGTCGTGGGCCGCGTCGAAGCGACCGTCGCCGTCGCCGTCGATCCAGATCGAGCCGACCGTCGCATCGATTCCGGAGACGGTCGCGGTCAGCGCGAAGGCTTCCTGGCCGTTGCCGGCATTGGTGAGCGTGAAGGTCGAAACATGGCCGGTGTCGACCGGCGCGACCTGCTCGGGCTGCGGGCCGACCGGGCTGAGCCGCACGTCGAGCAACTCGCCCAGCGTGGTATGCACCGTGTTCGACAGCAGATGGAGCGGGGCGCCGGCGACGATCGCGTCGATCTGCGCGGTATTGGCGATGTCGCTGCCGGCAGGAGCAGCGTCGGCCGCGGCCGCGACGAGCGACAAAGCGATGGCACTCGCGCAGGCGCCCAACGCGCGGCGCGGATCACCCCGCCGCCTGGCCGTCGATGCAGAATAAGCCGCGCGCAACTAAGATCTCCGGGAAGTTCGGCGACCAAGCTACCTGCAATGCGATGATTTCAGCCTAGGGCGCGGTTGCCCCGGATCTGCGTATATTGCGTATGATTGCGGCTTGATTCAGCGCAGAACGCACGTCCGTTGAGCAATTCCGGCGTTCAAGCCCGGCCGTTAGGCGTGATATCCGTCGAGGGTGATGGTTGCAAATCTACGGAACAGCGCGAATGCGCCGGATCGCGGCCTTCACGCGTCCGTGGTCGCTTCCTCGCGCGCGAGCCATTCCTCGAGCCACTTGATGGAATATTCGCCCGCCTGGAACTCGGGGTCGGCGACCAGCGCCTGGTGCAGCGGGATCGTCGTCTTGACGCCCTCGATGACGAATTCCTCGAGCGCGCGGCGCAGGCGGCGGA
>CAXSHP010000052.1:6604-15575 GCA_964236935.1 uncultured Sphingomonadaceae bacterium | reverse complement strand
CGCGCGGCCTGGCGGATCGCCGTCTCGACCTGCTGGAGATTGCCGCCGTTGAGCAATGGCGCGGCATCAGTCGTCCGAAGCGGGCACGTAGGTCCGCGCGCCTTCCGAAAGCTTCTCGATGAACTCGGCGATGTGGCGCTCCTCGATCACCAGCGGCGGCAGCACGCGCATGACATTTTCGCCGGCCGCGACGGTCAGCAGCCCATGATGGTCGCGCAGGTGGGCGACGAAGCGGCGGCTGTCGCTCTTGAGCTTGACGCCGAGCATCAGCCCCTTGCCGCGCACGCCCTCGAACAGCGCATCATGGTTGGGCAGGAGCTGCTCGAGCGCCTGGCGCAGCCGGTCGCCGATCCGCGTGACACCTTCGATGAAGCCCGGCCCGAGCACGACGTCGAGCACCGCTTCGCCCGCCGCCATCGCCAGCGGATTGCCCCCGTAGGTCGAGCCGTGCGTGCCGATCACCATGCCCTTGGCCGCTTCCTCGGTGGCGAGGCAGGCGCCGAGCGGGAAACCCGCGCCGATGCCCTTGGCGGCCGCCATGATGTCGGGCGTGATCCCGTAATGTTCGTGCGCGAAGAAGGCGCCGGTGCGCGCATAGCCGCACTGGACCTCGTCGAGCACGAGCAGCAGCCCGTGCGCATCGGCCAGCCGGCGCAGCCCCTGGAGGAATTCCGGGCTGGCCGGACGGATCCCGCCCTCGCCCTGGATCGGCTCGACCAGGAAACCGGCGGTATGCGCGTCGATCAGCGCTTCGGCCGCGGCGAGATCGTCGAACGGCGCATAAGCGAAGCCGGGCAGCAGCGGCTCGAAGCCGTCGCGCATCTTGGCCTGGTCGGTCGCGCTGATCGTGCCCAGCGTGCGTCCGTGGAATGCGTTGTGGAACGCGATCAGCGTGTGGCGCTCGGGATGGCCGTTGGCGAAATGGTAGCGCCGTGCGGTCTTGATCGCGCATTCGACCGCTTCCGCGCCCGAATTGGTGAAGAACACCGTATCGGCGAAGGTCGCGTCGATCAGCCGCTGCGCGAGATGCTCGCCCTGCGGCGATCCGTACAGATTGGAGACGTGGATCAGCTGCGCCGCCTGGTCGGCGATCGCCTTGGTCAGCCCGGGATGGCCGTGGCCGAGCAGGTTGACCGCGATGCCGCTGGCGAAATCGAGAAAGCGCCGGCCGTCCTCGCCGATCAGATGGCAGCCCTCGCCGCGCACCGGACGCACTCCGCAACGCGGGTAGACGGGCATGAGCGGCGTGATGGCCATGGCGGCGTCCCTTCGCGACGGGAAAACGCAAAAAGGCGGCCCGTTGCGGCCGCCTGTCGGAGCGCGCCTTTAACCGGCATGCGCCCGATCGTCAATCGGCAGGCTAGGCTTTGAGCTTCCAGCCGCGCGCGAGCAGCGCGTAACAGCCCAGGCCGAGCGCGAGGTCGAGCACCGGCAGCAGGATCGATCCGACCAGAATCGGCGAATCCGCGGTGCCGAGAAAGCCGTAGCGGAAGCCCGAGATCACGTAGAAGAACGGATTGGCGTGGCTCAGCGCGGCGAACAGCGGGGTCAGGTGATCGGCCGAATAGAATGTTCCGGACAGCAGCGACAGCGGCTGGACGACGAAATTCTGCACCGTCGCGGCATTGTCGAACTTGTCGGCCCACACCGAGGTCAGCACCCCGAGGAACGACAGCAGCAGCGCGCCCATCAGCCCGAACCACAGGACCGCCCACGGATGGAGCGGCACGATATGCACGCCGGGCCAGAACAGCATCACCACCCACACCGCGAACCCGACCATGAAGGCGCGCGTCACCGATCCGCCGATCAGCCCGGCGAGCAGCTCGCCGGTCGACAGCGGCGGCATCAGATAATCGACGATATTGCCCTGGAGCTTGCCGACGAGCAGCGAGAAGCTGGCGTTGGCGAAGGCATTCTGCATCATCCCCATCACGATCAGGCCGGGGGCGAGGAAATCGGCGAACGGCACGCCCATCACCATCCGCCCGGAACGGCCCAGCGCGACCGTGAAGATCACGAGGAACAGCAAGGTGGTCAGCGCCGGTGCCCAGATCGTCTGGAGCTGGATCTTGAAGAACCGCCGCACCTCCTTCACATAGAGGGTGCGCAATCCTTCCCAATTGACCTGCCGGATCACCGGCACGCCGGGGGCGGAGCGTACCCAATTGGGCTGGCGGTCGGTCTGCAATTCGGTCATGGGCATCTCGCCTATCGGCTGGCGGCAGGGCCCGCAAGCGATGTGGCATGAAACGACGGGAGTATTCGATGGCCTGGACCGACGAGCGGATCGACCGGCTCAAGCAATTATGGGGTCAGGGCATGACCGCGAGCCAGATCGCCGACGAGCTCGGCGGGGTCAGCCGCAATGCGGTGATCGGCAAGGCGCATCGCCTCGGCCTCGAATCGCGCCCCTCGCCGGTCAAGGCCAATGAGCCGGCGGCCGCGGCCCCCATCCCCGTCGCCGCGCCGCCGGCGGAACCGAGGCCCGCCCCCACGCCGCCGCCTGCTCCGCGCGAGCATCAGCCGACGTCCAATCCGATCCCGGCGCCCGCGCCGATCCCGCCGCCCCAGCCGCAACTGCGCTCGATCGGGCCGGGCGGATTCCAGCGCCAGGGCCCCGGCGACCAGCAGCCGCCGGCGACGCCCGCGCCGCCACGCCGCCTCGTGCCCGCCAAGCCCTCGGCCGAGATGGCGGGCAAGACGAGCCTGCTCGATCTCAACGACAAGATCTGCAAATGGCCGATCGGCCATCCCGGCGAGCCCGATTTCCATTTCTGCGGCAAGCCGGTCAATCCGGGCTTCCCTTATTGCGTCGGGCATTGCGGCCACGCCTATCAGGCGCAGCTGCCGCGCCGCGATCGCCGTCCCCCGCCGCCGCTGCCGTTCGGCGGGCCGCGGGTGCGCTGAGCGGGATGGTTACCGGGCGTTAACCAAGCGCTGCTATCCCGCTCGCCGTGTCGGAGATCGGGAACGCATGAAGTCGGCTGCCCTTGGCTGCATCCTCGCCGCGACGATCGCCGGTCCGGCGCGCGCCGCGGCGGCGGCCGAATTCGCGTGCCCGGCCGCCGCCGCTCCGGCGGACCCGACCGGCGGCAACGGCATTCGACTCGACTATGATTGGGAGATCGACGGCGTCTGGCGGGGAACCGCGGGCTCGCCTTACATCAGAGCGAGCCTCGTCAATCGACGGATCAATCGGGGGCTCGCCGACGGCAGCCTCAGCCGCGACACGGCCCGCCAGTCGCGCGATCAGCTGGCCGACATCCGGCGCGTTTCGACCCGGATGGCCGAGCGCCTCCAGACGCGGGGTTGCCGCCCCAGCGCCAGCGACCGCCGCCTGCTCCAGCACCGCTTCGACATTATCGACCGGCAGCTCGATGGGGCAGCCCGCAACGGCGGCTAGCACCGGCGCTCGATCACGCGCCTTTCTTGGTAACCTTGGGCAGCCCCGCGACGAGCATCGCGTAACCCGCCTCGTCGTGTTCGCGCAGCTCGTCGAGCGCCTTGCGCGCACGCTCGAGCACGCCGTTACGATATTCGACCTTCTTCGCCTCGACCGCCGCCGCGATCTCGCCGAGCTTGGTCAGCGCCTCGCTCGCGAGCCCCGCCTTGGCCGCGAGGGCCAGCACGACGTCGCTGAGTTCGCCGATCTGCTTGCCGTAGGTCGCGACGTCCACGACGATCTCGCGCTCGAGCACGGGATCGCCCGCGCCGTTGACGATCGTCGGAGAGAAGAAGCGAAACAGCTGGCTGACATCGCCGCTCAGCGGAGCTTCGTCCGTGCCCTGCGTATTGGGCCACAGGTTCATCCAGGGCAGCATCCAATTCCGATTCATGCGCGACTCCCGCCAAGCGGCCAGCTTAGCCCAATCACAAGGTCGTTGCGACTGCGAGACTTTCGGGCGCCCGCCGGCTGACAGCACGAATCCTTGTCGCTATGCGATAACCATGTCCGACGATCTCTTCGCTTCCGCGCCGTCCACCTCGTCGGGCAGTTACGATGCCTCGTCGATCGAGGTGCTCGAGGGGCTCGAGCCGGTCCGCCGCCGCCCCGGCATGTATATCGGCGGCACCGACGAGCGCGCGCTGCACCATCTCGCCGCCGAGGTGCTCGACAATGCGATGGACGAGGCCGTCGCGGGGCACGCCAATCGCATCGAGGTCAGCCTCGCCGCGGGCAACCGGCTGACGATCAGCGACAACGGGCGCGGCATCCCGGTCGATCCGCATCCGAAATTCCCCGACAAGTCCGCGCTCGAGGTGATCCTGACCACGCTCCATTCGGGCGGCAAGTTCAGCGACAAGGCCTATGCCACCAGCGGCGGGCTCCACGGCGTCGGCATCAGCGTGGTCAATGCTCTGTCCGACGACACCGTGGTCGAGGTCGCGCGCAATCGCGAGCTGTACCGCCAGACGTTTTCCAAGGGCCTCGCGACTTCGCCCCTGCAGGATATCGGCGCCGCGCCCAACCGCCGCGGCACGAGCATCGCCTTCACCCCCGATGCGACGATCTTCGGCACCGAGGCGGCGTTCAAGCCCGCGCGGCTCCACCGGCTCGCCCGCTCGAAGGCCTATCTGTTCGCCGGGGTCGAGATCCGCTGGCGCTGCGATCCGGCGCTGATCGGCGACGATACGCCGGCCGAGGCGGTCTTCCAGTTCCCCGGCGGGCTCGCCGATCATCTGCGCGAGCAGGTCGGCGAGCGGGAGTGCGCGACGTCCGAATTCTTCGCGGGGCGGCAGGAATTCGCCAACGGCCAGGGCTCGGTCGAGTGGGCGGTCGCCTGGCCGCTGTGGAGCGACGGCAGCGCCTCTTATTATTGCAACACCATCCCGACGCCCGACGGCGGCACCCACGAGGCCGGGCTGCGCGCGGCGCTGGTCCGCGGCATGCGCGGCTTCGCCGAGCTGGTCGGGCAGAAGAAGGGCAAGGACATCGCCGCCGAGGACGTAATGACCGGCGCCGAGACGATGCTGTCGCTGTTCATCCGCGAGCCGCAGTTCCAGAGCCAGACCAAGGACCGGCTGACCTCGCCCGACGCCGCGCGCCTCGTCGAGAACGGGGTGCGCGATCATCTTGATCATTTCCTGTCGGACAATATGGAGCGCGGGCGCGCCTTGCTCGGCTATGTGCTCGATCGCATGGACGAGCGCCTGCGCCGCCGCGCCGAGCGCGACGTCCAGCGCAAGACCGCGACCTCGGGACGCAAGCTGCGCCTCCCCGGCAAGCTGACCGATTGCGCCAACGATGCGCCGGCCGGCACCGAGATCTTCATCGTCGAGGGCGACAGCGCGGGCGGCTCGGCCAAGCAGGCGCGCGATCGCAAGACCCAGGCGATCCTCCCGATCCGCGGCAAGATCCTCAACGTCGCCAGCGCCACCGCCGACAAGATCCGCGCCAACAGCGAGATCGCCGACCTGATCCAGGCGCTCGGCTGCGGCGTGCGCGATCGCTGCGATCCGACCGCGTTGCGCTACGAGCGCGTCGTGATCATGACCGACGCCGACGTCGACGGCGCGCATATCGCCACGCTGCTGATGACCTTCTTTTTCCAGGAAATGACGGACATCGTCCGACGCGGGCACGTCTATCTCGCCCAGCCGCCGCTCTACCGCCTGACCGCGGGAACGAAGAGCATCTACGCCCGCGACGACGCGCATCGCGCCGAGATCGAGGCGGTAGAGTTCAAGGGCCGCAAAGTCGACGTCGCGCGCTTCAAGGGGCTCGGCGAGATGAACCCGATGCAGCTGCGCGAGACGACGATGGACCCCAGGACGCGGTCGCTGCTGCGCGTCACGCTGCCGGCCGAATATGAGGATCGCGCGGTCGTCCGCGACCTCGTCGAGCGGCTGATGGGTCGCAACCCCGAGCACCGCTTCAGCTTCATCCAGGCCAATGCCGCGAAGGTCGACGAGGAGGCGATCGACGCCTGATCGCTCAGGCGCCGATCATGCGATCACGCCCAGTGGCAGCGGCGGACCTTGTGGTGGTGGCGCCAATGCGTCGTGCACAATTGACGGCGATGATGCTCTCGCATGCCTTCGCGTCGGGTGACCACGGTGTGGCGCGTGGTGACGACGGTGGCATGACGGTCCTGTGCCGCCGCCGGAACGATCGCTCCCGTCGTGCCGACGAGAAGCGCGGCGGCGACGGTCATGTTCAATAGCTTCATTTTCTCTCTCCCACACGGTGGTGGGCGTCCAACGTTATAAACCTCGATTAGGTCCGCGCGGTGAGCGCCGCCACCACGGCCCGGACCTTCTTCTGGCGCCACTGCGGCAGCGGGGCGACCAGCCAATAGGCCTTGGCCGCCGGCTGGGCCTCACCGATCGGCGCCACGCGTCCGGCGGCGATATCGGCCTCGGCGAGCAGCGCCGGGACCGTTGCGCGGCCGAACCCGGCCGCCGCCGCATCGATCGCCAGCCCCGCGTCGGCGACCGTCAGGATCGAGCCCTTGGCCTCATCCTGCGGGCAGCCGGACCAGCCGATCGGGGCTTCGCCGCCGCCGGCCGTGCCGACGGTGAGGAAGCCGCCCTCGGCCAGCTTGACGCCCTCATGTTCGCCCGCCGCTTCGGCGAAGCAGATCGCCAGGTCGAGATTCGCTTGCGTGAAATCGAGATGCTCGTCCGACGACAGCAGGACGAAGCGCAGTTCGGCGTCGCCGCGGCCATATTCGGCCAGCCGCGGCGCGAGCCATTTGGCGGCGAAATCGCGCGGCGCGGCGATGGTCAGCGTCTTGGACGATTGCCCCGCCTGCATCGCGCGGACCGCTTCTTCGAACTCGAGGAAACCCGCCCGCAGCGCCGCGAGCCCCGCCTCGCCCTCGGGCGTCAGCTCGAGCCCCTTGGCGGTGCGGCGAAACAGGACGACGCCGAGCGTATCCTCCAGCGCGCGGATCTGCTGCCCGACCGCGGCCGGCGTGACCGCGAGTTCGTCCGCCGCGCGGGTAAAGCTCAGGTGCCGCGCGGCCGCGTCCAGCACGCGCAGGCCGTTCAAGGGAAGATGGGTGCGTTTCATACGCCCGGCCTGTCGCCCGCCCGCTGTCCCGAGCGAAGTCGAGGGACGTTCGACGGTAGAACGTGTCTCGACTTCGCTCGACACAGCGGATCTGCTTTCGAAACGATGCTCACCGCATCATCACCGGGCCGATCAACGGGAAGCGCGGGATCCTCGCATCGAAGCTCGATCCGTCCTCCGCGACCATGTGGTAGCTGCCCTCCATCGCCCCGGTCGGCGTCTGCAGCGGGCAGCCGGAGACATAGTCGAACGACGCGCCCGGCTCGATCACCGGCTGCTCGCCGACCACGCCCTCGCCGCGCACCTCGTGCCGGCCGCCGCGCCCGTCGATGATCGTCCAGTGGCGCGTGAGCAATTGCACCGCCTGCGTCCCGCCATTCTCGACGCGGATGTGATAGGCCCAGAACCAGCGGCCCTTGCCCGGCTCGGACTGCTCGGGCAGGAAGCTGACCGAGACCCGCACGGTGACCGCGCGCGTTTCGGCGACGTGCGGGAACAGCGCCTTCATCTTACAGGCCCACCGCCGTCAGCGCCCGATCGAAGTCGGCAATCACGTCGGCCGGATCCTCGAGCCCGACCGACAGCCGCAGCAACCCCTCGGTGATGCCCATCTCGGTGCGGACGTCCTCGCTGAGGCCGCTGTGCGTGGTCGAGGCGGGGTGCGTCATCAGGCTGCGCGAATCGCCGATGTTGTTCGAGATGTCGACGAGGGCGAGCGCGTCGAGCAGGCCGTGCGCCTGCTTGCGGCCGCCATCGACGAACAGCGACACGATCGTCCCGCCCGCCGCCATCTGCGCGCGCGCGAGATCGTGCTGCGGATGGCTCGGCAGGTCGGGGTACAACAGCCGGGGCACACGCGCCTCGATGAAGCGCGCCACCTCGAGCGCGTTCGCGCTCTGCCGGCGGATGCGCAGGTCGAGCGTCTCGAGCCCCTTGAGCACCACCCAGGCGTTGAACGGCGACAGCGTCGGGCCGGTATTGCGCGTGAACGGCAGCAGCGTCTCGAGGATGAACTTGCTCGTGCCGACCACCGCGCCGGCGAGCACGCGCCCCTGCCCGTCCATCATCTTGGTCGCCGAATAAGCGACGATGTCGGCGCCATAGTCCATCGGCCGCTGGAGCGCGGGCGTGGCGAAGGCATTGTCGACCACGGTGACGATCCCCGCATCCTTCGCGATCCGGCAGACCGCGGCGAGATCGACGATGTCGAGCGTCGGATTGGCCGGCGTCTCGAAGAAGAACAATTTGGTCTCGGGCCGGATCGCCACCCGCCACGCATCATTGTCGGTGCCGTCGACGATCGTCGTGGCGATGCCGAAGCGCGGCAGCAAGGTATCGGTCAGCCAGCGGCACGAGCCGAACAAGGCGCGCCCGGCGACGACATGGTCGCCCGCCGACAGCTGGCACAGCAGCGCCGCGGTCATCGCCGCCATGCCCGATGCGGTGCAGCGCGCGGCTTCCGCCCCCTCCATCAGCGCGATCCGCTGCTCGAGCATCTCGACCGTGGGATTCTGCAGCCGGCTGTAGGTCATCCCGACCTGCTCGCCGGCGAAGCGCGCCGCGGCATCGGCGGCGCAATCGTAAGCATAGCCCGAGCTGAGGAAGAGCGCTTCGCTCGTTTCGCCATATTCGGAGCGCGCGGTACCGCCGCGGACGGCCTGGGTCGCGGGCCGCCAGGTGTCGGTGATGCTGCGGTCCTGCCCGGTGTTACGCTTCATGCGCGCCGCTTTGCCGCGCGCGCGGGGGCGCCGTCAATGAGGAGCTCAGGCGAGCGCGGCGATTACCGCATCGCCGATCGCCTGCGTACTGCTGGCGCCGCCGAGATCGGCCGAGCGGGCCCCGCCCGCCAGCGCACGCGCCACCGCCGTCTCGATCCGTGCGGCCGCTTCGGGCAGCTTCAGCGAGTAGCGCAGCATCATCGCCGCGGACAGGATCGCGGCGAGCGGATTGGCC
>CAXSHP010000052.1:0-6594 GCA_964236935.1 uncultured Sphingomonadaceae bacterium | reverse complement strand
GGAGCCGACCCGTGGATCGGCTCGTACAGGCCCTTGGCAGCGGCATCGAGCGACGCGGACGGCAGCATGCCTATCGATCCGACGCACATCGATGCCTGGTCGGACAGGATATCGCCGAACAGATTGCCGGTGACGATCACGTCGAACTGCCCCGGATTGCGCACCAGCTGCATCGCGGCATTGTCGACATACATGTGGCTCAGCGCGACGTCGGGATATTCGGCCGACACCTCGATCATCACGTCGCGCCACAATTGCGAGGTCTCGAGCACATTGGCCTTGTCGACCGAGCAGAGCTTGCCGCGCCGCGCGCGCGCCGTCTCGAAGCCGGTGCGCGCGATCCGGGCGACCTCGTCCTCGTCGTACGACATCACGTCATAGCCTTCGCGGCGGCCGGCGGCGGTGGTGCGCATGCCCTTCTCGCCGAAATAGACGTCGCCGTTGAGCTCGCGCACGATCACCAGATCGATCGCCGCCGCGACTTCGGGACGCAGCGCGGAGGCGTCGGCGAGCTCGGGAAACAATTTCGCCGGGCGCAGATTGGCGAACAGAGCGAGCTCCTTGCGCAGGCCGAGGATCGCCTGCTCGGGCCGCAGCGCACGCTCGAGCGCATCGCACGCCGGATCGCCGACCGCGCCGAACAGGATCGCATCGGCGCGCCGCGCGAGATCGAGCGTCGCCGGCGGCAGCGGATGCCCCGCCGCCCGGTACGCCGCCCCGCCGACCGGCGCCTCCTCGAAGCGCAGCTCGCTCAAGCCGGCCGCGTCGAGCACGCGCACCGCCTCGGCGACCACCTCGGGACCGATTCCGTCGCCGGGCAGGAGTGCGATCAGCATGGGATTTCCTTTCGATAGCGCGCGACGCCCATGCCGCGCGCGCCGCGCTCAGGCAACCACCCGCTTCATCCGCTCGACCAGCCGCTCGCGCGCGGCGAGCACCGGCGCACGGCGATCGCTGAGCAGGTCGCGCTCGATGAAGTGGCCGGTGATGCGCAGACCGGCAAAGATATCGTCCCATTCGGCCGCACCGCCACCACGCAGGAACGCCGGCAGCGGCAGCAGCCTGTCGCGATAGGGCTCGCCCGCAAGGCGTGACACCGCACCGCCGCTCTTCGGGCTGACCCAGGCGAGATCGTCGGCGCTGCCGGTCGCGGCGCAGCGCGTGAGATCGAGCCCGAAGCCGAGCTCGGCCAGGATCAGCAGCTCGTAGCGCACCAGCGCGGTCGCCCAGCCGCGTGCCGCCGGTGCCGCCTCGACCGCGGCGAGCACTCCCGCGAGCGCCGCATGCACGCGCGGATAGGCCTGGCTCTCGGGCAGCACCGTCGCGGCGAGCGCGGTGGTCCAGTCGATCGCGGCGGCGGCGAGCGGCTCGCCGAGCAGCCCGGCGCGGCTGTGGACCAGCTCGACGGTGAGCGCGGCAAGTTGCTCGTCGGTCCGCGCGCGATATTCGGCCTGGACGACATTGCCGGCGAGCAGCACGGGGCGCAGCCGGCGCGAGCGCCCGCCGCGGACATAGCCGGGCTGAAGTCCGTCGCGCGGCGTCAGCAGGCGCGCGATCGCCCCATGCTCGCCGTGCGCGCGCACCGCGCAGACGATCGCCTCGGTGGTGATATGCATCCGGCCTCAGCCGACCGGGTGGAAATGATCGTGGATCGCGCGCGCCATCGCCTTCGATACGCCCGGCGCGCGCTCGAGATCCTCGAGCGCCGCGTTGCGCACCGCGCGCGCCGTGCCGAAATGCATCAGCAGCGCGCGCTTCCGCGCCGGGCCGATCCCGGGCACGTCGTCGAGCGGATTGGCGGTGAAAGTCTTGGCACGCTTGGTCCGGTGCGCGCCGATCGCGAAGCGGTGCGCCTCGTCGCGCAGCCGCTGGAGATAGAACAGGGTCGGCGAATTCGCCGGCAGCATCGCTTCGCGCCCGTCGGGCAGATGGAAATGCTCGCGCCCGGCGTTGCGGTCCGGCCCTTTCGAGATGCCGACGATCGGCACGTCGTGGACGCCCATCTCCTCCATCACGCCGCATACCGCCGAGACCTGCCCCTTGCCGCCGTCGATCAGCAGCAAATCGGGCCACTCCCCGCTGCGCCGATCGGGATCCTCCTTCTCGAGCCGGGCGAAGCGGCGCTCGAGCACTTCGCGCATCATCGCGAAATCGTCGCCCGGGGTGGTGCCCGCGCGCTTGATGTTGAACTTGCGATAGGCATTCTTGCGGAAGCCCTCGGGCCCGGCGACGATCATCGCGCCGAGCGCGTTGGTCCCCATGATGTGGCTGTTGTCGTAAACCTCGATGCGCTGCGGGGTCTCGGCGAGGTCGAACAGCTCGGCGTACTGGGCGCGCCAGTCCTCCACCGGCTGGAATTCGGCGAGGTGGCGATCGAGCGCCTCCTGCGCGTTGCGCGTCGCCTGGTCGAGCAGCCGGCGCTGCTCGCCGCGCTGCGGCTGCTTGAGCGAGACCTTGTGCCCCGAGCGCGCGCACAGCGCCTCGGCGACGAGCTCCCCTTCCTCGAGCGTTCGGTCGAGCAGGATCAGTTTCGGCGGCGGCACCTCCTCGTAGAATTGGACCAGGAAGCTGGTCAGCACGTCGTTTTCGGGCACGTCGGCGGTGTGCGCGGGGAAGAAGCTGCGGTGCCCCCAATTCTGTCCGCCGCGGATGAAGAAGGCCTGGATGCACATCGTCCCGCCCTTGCAGGCGAGCGCGAAGATATCGCCGTCGCCGACGCCCTCGGCGTTGATCGCCTGCGCCCCTTGGATGAAGGTGAGCGCGCGCAGGCGATCGCGGTAGAGCGCGGCGAGCTCGAAATCCATGTCATCCGACGCTTGCTGCATCGACTTGCCGAGCTTCTGCTGGACCTCGGTCGACTTGCCGCCGAGGAACGCCTTGGCGTCGCCGACGAGCTCGGCATAGTTCGTCTCGTCGATCCGCCCGACGCACGGCGCGCTGCAGCGCTTGATCTGATGGAGCAGGCACGGCCGCGAGCGATTGGCGAAAAAGCTGTCGGTGCAGCTTCTGAGCAGGAAGAGCTTTTGCAAGGCATTAAGTGTCCGGGTGACCGATCCGGCGCTGGCGAATGGACCATAATATTGCCCTTTCGCGCGCCTCGCCCCGCGATGCTTCTGCACGCGCGGGAACGCATGATCCTCGCGCAACAATATGAACGGAAAGCTTTTGTCGTCGCGCAGGAGGACATTGTACGGCGGGCGGAAGCGCTTGATCAGCTGTGCCTCGAGCAGCAGCGCCTCGGCCTCGTTGTTGGTCGTGACGATCGTCATCGCGCGCGTCTGCGCGACCATCCGCGACAGGCGCTTGGGCATGCGCGCGACCTGGGTATATTGCGTCACGCGGGCTCTGAGCGCGCGCGCCTTGCCGACATACAGCACGTCGCCGCGCGCATCGTGCATGCGATAGACGCCGGGCCGCGCGGGCAGCGTCCGCAGCACGTTGCGGATCGCCGCGATCCCGACTTCGAGATCGGGCAGCCCCTCGCCGCGCACGGTATAGGCCGATTTGGCTTCGTTGAAACGATCGGTGGGGGGGGTCTCGCTCACGCGATCGATTTAGGAGTCGGAAGCCGGCTCCGCCACCCTCATCGCAAGGCGGGCTTCAGTTGAGCCGGGCGATCGTCCGGTCGATCAGCGCCTGGTCGGCGCTCGCGTCGTGCCCCCGTTCGATCAGCAGCGCCGCCGCCGCCGCCGCGGTGCCTGCCGCGCGCGCACGGACCTCGGCGATCGCGCCGCGTTCGGCCGCGGCGATCTTGTCCTCGGCCATCTTGCCGCGCCGGGCGATCAGGGCGTCGGCGTCGACCTGTGCCTGGGCGACCAGTTGCTCCGCCTCGACCGTGGCATGCGCGACGATCGCCGCGGCATCCTTGGTCGCGGCCGCCTGACGCGTCTTCGCCTCTACCAGCAGCGCCTCGGCCTCGACGCGGATCGCCTTCGCCTCGTCCAGTTCGCGACGGGTGTCGGCAATCCGCTGATCGAGCGCGGCGGCGATCCGGCGCGGCGCCTTGGCGACGAAGATCGCGATCAGCAGGAAGATCGTCAGGCCGACATAGACCCAGCCCTCGGCATCGAGACCGAGCAAGGTTGGACCCTGCTCGGCGACCTCGGTGTGGGCGGCGGGAAGCGCGGGCTCGTCCATCAGGCGGCGACCGATCGTACCGCGGCGAGCGCGGCGGCCGGATCGGGACGATGTCCGCTGATCAGGACGACGATGTCGGTAGCCGCATCGGCGGCGATCCGCTCGATTTCACCCAACGCCGCCTGCCGTGCCTGGTTCAGCGCCGCTTCGGCCCGGGCCGCAGTGGCGTCCAGCCCCTCGTTCGCTGCCGCCAGACGCCCCTCGACCGCGCGCGCCGCCGACGCCTTGGCCTCGGCGAGCGATGCCTGCGCGCCGGTCCGCGCCGCGGTCATCGCCGTCTCATAGCCATCGCGAATGCGGTCAGCCTGTGCCTTGACGGCTTCTGCGGTCGCGATGTCGCTCCTCACCGTCGTCTCGCGCTGATCGACCACGCGACCGATCTTGGGCAAGGTGAGCCGCACGATCCCGAAATAGAGGATCGCGAAGAACAGCGTGAGCCAGGCAAGCTGGGGGATGAAATTGGCTAAATCGAACTGCGGCATTGCGGCCTCTCGTGGCGGACCCATGGCCCGCGTGATCCTAGCTGCTGAACGCGAGCGCCAGCGCGACGACGGCGGCGATCAGGCCGAGCGCCTCGGTCACGGCGAAGCCGAAGATCAGCCGGCCGCCCATCTGCGCATCGGCCGACGGATTGCGCAGCGCGCCGTTGAGATACTGGCCGAAGATGCTGCCCACGCCGATTGCGGCCAGGCCCGCGCCGATCGCCGCAAGGCCCGCGCCGATGACTTTCGCTGATGCCAGATCCATGAGGTTATCCTTTACGTTGAGGGGGATGTCAGTGAAGATTGACGGCGTCGTTGAGGTAGATCGACGCGAGCAGCGCGAACACATAGGCCTGCACCACCGCGATCAGCACCTCGAGCGCGGACAGCGCGATGTTGACGCCGAGCGGCAGCAGCCCGAACACATAGGGCAGCGCGCCGAACGAGCCGAGCGTGACGACGAACGTGCCGAACACCTTGAGCAGCACGTGCCCCGCGGTCATGTTCGCGAACAGCCGGATGGCGAGCGTGAACGGACGCGACAGAAAGCTGAGGAACTCGATCACCGCGACGAAGGCGCCGAGGAAAATATTGGTCCCTTTCGGCCAGAACAGCGTGAAGAAATGGAAGCCATGGCGCGCGAAGCCGACGATGCACACGGTCACGAACACCAGCACCGCGAGCCCGAGCGTCACCGCGATATGGCTCGTCGGAGTGAATGCGCCGACCCACGGGATCAGCCCGAGCAGGTTGCACGCGAGCACGAAGATGAAGATCGAGAACAGCAGCGGCACGTAGCGCCGGCCCTCGGGACCGACATTGTCGTCGAGCATCTTGCGAATGAAATCGTAGAAATACTCGACCGCCGCCTGCCATCGCGTGGGAACCAGCTGCGGCCGCGCGGTGCCGACGAACAGGAAGATCGAGATGCCGGCGAGCGCGATCAACATCCACAGCGAAGAATTGGTGAACGAAACGTCGTACTTGCCCATCACCGTCATAGGGTGAAGGCGGACGATCGTGAACTGCTCCATCGGATTGGCCATGATCGTCCCTCAGCGCAGGTCGTTGCGGGGCGTGGCGTCGAACTGTGCCGAGGTGGTCATCGCACGGCGCGTGCCGGCAGCGAAACCGAGCAGCAGCAGCACGATCATCGCCCAGGGCGAGGTGCCGAGGCCGGCGTAGCGATCGATCCCCCAGCCGATCAGCGCACAGACCAGCACGGTGCCGACGAATTCGATGCCGATCGCCCAGCCGCGTCCTTCGGCGCGCGCCTGTGCGGTGGTGATGCCGGGACCGGGCTGGGTCGCCTTCGCATCGGCGATGCGGCGATCAAGCTCGTCTCCATCGCCCTGACGATTGTCAGCCAAAACCGCAGCCCCTGTCGGTAAAATGCGCCGGCGATTCAGATCGGGTCGATCGTGCCGCTGGCGCGCCTGTCCGCCCCGGCGATGACCCCGCCAAGGCGCGGTTCCTTTAGAAAGCGGGTTCCGGCGAGTCAACCGGCGTGGCGAGAGCTCAGCTGCAATAGGCGGGCAGCGCGATCGGCGCGGCGCCTTCGCGGGTGCGCCAGCGGCCGTCGGCGAGGAGATAGGTCTGGCCCGGCCCGACGCGCGTACGCAGCTGATCGCAACCGCGCGCGGCGGCGACTTCCTGGACGGTCGCGCCGCGCTTGCCAGCGAGATCGGTGTAGATCGCGCGGCGCTTGATGTTGATCGCGTCGACCGCGGACTTGAGCGCCGGCGAACCGCCCGACGCGATGCCGAGATAGCCGTCCGCCTGCTCGCCGACCGTGCCGGAGGCGCGCGCGCTCGCCACCGCCGGATCCTCGGCGGCCTGCGCCCATGCGATCCCGACTCCGCCGGCGATGGCGGCGAGCCCGAGGGTAAGGGCGATCGTGATACGGCGGTTCATCAGAATACTCCCGGATATTGCTTGGCGAGGTCTTTCACATCGTCGCGCAGGCTGACGACCA
>CAXSHP010000051.1:0-15636 GCA_964236935.1 uncultured Sphingomonadaceae bacterium | reverse complement strand
ACCCTATCGCGCTCGGCAATCGTGGTCACCGCCGAACCAAGCGCGATCGCGGTCTGACGCTCGTTGGTATCCTCGACCTTGACGGTGAATATGGTGGACGCGGTGGAGGACAATGCTCCGTCATTGGCGACGACCTTCCCAGTGAGTGTGACCTCACCCAATCCGTCGCCATCGCTGTCGGCGACCGTGAACCCGGCAGTGCTGAGCGCTTCGAAATCCGGCTCGACTGCGAACTGCACCTGATTGCCGACGATCTTGAAGCGGCTGCCGGGGTTTCCGGTGGCGTCGGCGACAAAGGCGAGCGTAGGCGCTGGCGCGCCGTCCGGATCGGTCAGCGTGAACGTGGCGACGACTGTGTTGATGTTTGCCGCCGTCGTCCCCGAGACGAACTCCGAGGTGATTCCCCGTGACGTTGCCAACGCAGGCGCATTTGGCGCTTCGTTGACGTTGCCGACCGTCACCGTGAAGGTGGCCGTTATCGACGCGCCATAGACGTCAGCCGCCTTGACCTGGATCGTGTGGCTTACGGCCGCTTCGCGGTCCAGCAGCGACGCGTTCAGGACCCGGAGCTGGCCGGTCGACGTGATCGAGAAGCGGCCACCGGCGTCGTTGACGAGGCTGTAGGTGATGGCGTCGCCTTCGACATCGAGCGCGGTGAACTGGCCGACGACTGTGCCGTTCACGGTCGTGCTGCCCGGTGCACTCTCGAGGACGGTCAAACCTCCGGTCGCGGCAAGATTTCGGGGCGCGTCGTTGACCGGCGCGATCGTCACGGCGACGGGGATCTCGACGCTTTGCCCGTCCGGATCGGTTGCGACCAGGCTGAATGCGTCGCTGCCATTTGCATCCGCATTGGGGGTGTAGGTCAGCGCACCTGTTGCCGCGTTGAGCCCGGTGATCACGCCGCGCGAGGGCATCGCGTCAGCCTTGAGGCTGTACGTCAGCGCACCGCCGTCATGATCGACGACGCCGTAAGCGCCCGAAACGGCAAGCGCGACGTCCTCGTTGGTGGAGAGCGCACGCGGTATGCTCGGCGCCGTCGGCGCGGCCTTGCCGCCGGCGTGCCAGTAGGTGCCGAGCTGGTCGGCGACCGCCTGCGGCATCGCCGCCGGCGTCGTCGCGCTCACGGCGGTCATCGCCGTCACCAGGTTCAGCGAATCCGCATTGTCGAGATAATAAGCGTGCGTGGTCGTCTGGATCGCGCGCACCAGGCTCGCGCCCGTCGCGGCGTAGAAGCCGGTCACGGTGATCGTCGCGTTGCCGCCGACCACGCCGATGCGCAGGTCGCTGCCGACGCGGGTGATCCACAGTCGGTCGAACGACACCGACTGATCGAAGTTGATCAGGTTGGTGCCGCTCGCATCGACCACCGTGTCGGTTCCCGACTGCGCGTCGAACAGGAAGCTGTCGTTGCCGAGCCCGCCGTTGAGCGCATCGTTGCCCCCACCGCCGGAGAGAGTATCGTTGCCGTCGCCGCCGGTCAGTGTGTCGTCGCCGAGATCGCCGACGAGAGCGTCGTCGCCGATGCCTCCGTCGAGGATATCGTTGCCCGCTCCCCCGCTCAGATTGTCGTTGCCGGCCTCGCCGTACAGCTTGTCGGTCCCGTCGCCGCCGTCGAGCTGATCGTTGTCGGCGCCGCCCCACAGCTGGTCGTCGCCGTCGCTGCCCGACAGCGCGTCGGCTCCGGCATCGCCGTACAGCAGGTCGTCGCCGAGATCGCCTAGCAGGACGTCGTCGCCGGCGTTCCCGCGCAGCGTATCGTTGCCGTCGAGGCCGGCGAGCCGGTTGCCGCCAGCGTCTCCGGTAAGCGTATCGGCCAGCGTCGATCCCACGACATTCTCGATTCCGACGAGGATGTCGCCTTGAGCGTCGCCGCCGGCCTGCGCGGTGGCGAGGTTGAGGTCGACCGTGACCCCGGCCGCCGAGTGAACATAGCGCGCGGTATCACCCGCATCCGCCGCCGTGCCGATCACCGTGTTGAGACCGCCGTCGAGACGATCGGCGCCCGCGCCCCCCTCGAACACGTCGTCGCCGTCGCCGCCGTACAGCTGATCGTCGCCGGCGTAGCCGACGAGCACATCGTTACCCGCGCCACCCGATAGGTTGTCGGCAAGCGCTCCAGCCTGGCCGGTGAGCAAATCGTCGCCTGCGGTGCCGACAAGCTGCGCGGCGCTGGCGGCGACGAGCACGCTCGCGAGCGAGACCGCCTGCCCATCGACGAGCTGGAGCAGCTCGACGCGGTTGGCGGCGAGCAGCTGATCCTGCAGCCGAATCTGCTGAGCTGTGGAGCCGTTGCGGATATAGAGATCGTTACCCGAGACGACAAAGGTGAGATCGGTGAGGCTTAGACCAGCGCCAAGCTCCAGCACATCCGCGCCGCCGTCGGCTGCGCCGTCGAAGCGCTCTCGCGTGACCTGCTGGCCGTTGGTGCGGGCGAAGCCGCCTTTCCAGCCGCTGAGGACATATTCCGACGGCACCGGCGCCGCCGGGCTCGTGCCGGTCTTCACGAACTTGTCGTAGTCGTAGACGATCTCGCCGCCGGTATTCTTGATCTGCAGGCGCCAGTAGACGCCGCCGCTCGCGGCGACGCCGGTCGATGCCCAAGACGCGATGCTGTAGCCGCTGGCAAGCGCGCCAACGGTCGTCACCGCTTCGTCAACGGTGAACGCGCCCTCGTGGACGGTGTCAGCCCCGTCGCCCGAATTCCAGACATAGGTGTCGTCGCCGGCGCCGCCGAGAAGCAGGTCGTCCCCCATTCCGCCGGCAAGCTCGTTCTGGCCAGCGTCGCCGCCAAGCACGTCCGCTCCGGAGCCGCCGGTCAGTCCTTCGATCGCATCATATTCGTCGCCCGCCGCATCGCCCGCGTTGGTGGTGCTCGCGGAAAGATGCGCGCGCACGGCCGCGGTCGCCGAGATGTAAGTGGCGATGTCGAGGCCGGCGCCGCCGATCAGAATGTCCTTGCCGGCGCCGCCGTCGAGCTGGTCGTTGCCCGTCCCGCCGTAGAGCACGTCGTCGCCAACCTCGCCGCGGAGAATATCGGCACCCGCATTGCCGGCGATGATGTCGTTGCCGCTGCCGCCGGCCAGGACGTCGTCACCGCCGCCGCCGGTCATCCAGTCGGCAAGAGCCGTGCCCGCAAGCGGGCCCCCGCTCGTGCCGTCGTTGCTGTCGGTCCCCGCGACCAGGTTGGTCTTGCCGGAGGCGGCATCGAGGATACCGGTCTGATAGAAAGCGAACTTCTCGATCTGGCCGGTCAGGCCTGTGACGAACCAATCCTTGATCGTGACCGTGTCAGTGACCTTGGTCGTATCGACCACATCCGCCGCGTCGTCCGAAACGGCGAGCACGAGATCGTTGCCGACCCGGCGCAGGATGACGTCCTGGATATCGATGCCGAGCGCGAACTCGAGCGTGTCGGTGCCGCTGTTGGCCACCATCGTGCCTGTCGCGGGCGCGACGTAGCGCTTCAGCGTGCCGGTCGCGTCGTCATAGTCGAACCTGCCCAGCCATTGCAGGTCGGGCTCGGTCGCCGTGCCGAGATTCTTGCGGATGATCGTACTGTCGGGTGCGGTCACCTGGCCGGTGACGCTGTTGTAGGTATAGCCAGTCGACCAGGTACCGTTGGCCCAAACCGTATTCCAGCCGCTCGCGACGAAATCGTCGAAGATGGTATCGCGGCCGTCGCCGCGCGCATACTTGAAAATGTCGTCGCCGGCGCCGCCGACGATCTGGTCGCCGTCACCGCGCCCGCCCGACAGGACATCGGCATCGTCGCCGCCGTAAAGATCGTCGGCGCCCGCGTCGCCGCTCAGCGCATCCGCGCCCTTGCCGCCCATCAGCTTGTCGTTGCCGAGCCCGCCGATCACCAGATCCTTGCCGACCCCGCCGGCGACCATGTCGTCGCCCGTGCCGCCGTTGCCGATGTCGTCGCCGGCCATCAGGAACAGCCGGTCGTTGCCCGCGCCGCCGAACACGAAGTCGTTCCCGGCGGTGCCGATCAGCGTGTCGTTGCCCGAGCCGCCGATGATGAAGCTGGTGATATCGCCAATGCGCACCTCGGTGCCGTCGACGAACTTGAGCCACTCGACGCGCTTGAACGGATTGACGAACCAGTCCTTCACGGTCACCCGCGTGCCGCTGTCGGACTCGACGTTGTTAACGATCTGCATCACGACGATGATCAGATCGTTGAGGGGCGCGGTCGACGTGCCCGAGCGCTGGAGCTTGAGGTCGCCGATCTCGATGCCCGCGCCGAACACCAGCGCATCCTCGCCGCCGGTCACCACTCCGGCGGAGACACCCTTGGAAGTTCCGATCCAGTCTGGCCGCACCGCGCCGGCCTGGGCCGCATTGACCTTCCATTTCTCGATCGCGGCCATGCGCTGCGTGACGGCGTCGCCGGGGCCGCTCGGCGCCGGCGCATCGCCTGCCTCTTCCTCGACCAGGTCGGCACCGTCACCACGGCGCACGAGATATTGGTCGTTGCCTGTGCCGCCCTTCTCGTTGTCGCCCACGCCTGCGCCTCCGGCGAGGATGTCGTCACCCGCGCCGCCGGTCAGCGTATCGACGCCGTCGCCGCCCTCGAGCCAGTCCGAGCCTTCGCGGCCCTTGAGCGTGTCATTGCCGGCGCCGCCGTTGAGATAATTGCCATCACCGCCGAGCTTGGCCTGGTCGGCAGCGCCCGCGTCGAGCGTGTCGTCGCCGTCGCCGCCGAGCAGCCAGTCGTCGAGCCGGCCGCCGTACAGCGTATCGTTGCCCGCGCCGCCGAAGATGTTGTCGCCGAGGTCGGATGCATCGACCCGATCGTTGCCGTCGCCGGCGTCGACCGTCGCCGCGACGTCGATTGCCAGCGCGCGGCGATCCGAGGTCGCATAGTCCACGGTCGTCGTCGCCGCCGCTGCGTTGCTGCGCGACACGGTGAACGTCGCCGTCCCGCCTTCGTGCACCACGACATTGTCGATCCACACGAACGGAGTCGCGCTGACGCCGTCGATGATCGTGCCGGTGCCCGTCACTGGCGCCGCGCCGTTGGCGAGAGCTGCGGCGCCGGCGGTGACCGTCGCGCTCAGCGTGAACGTCTCGTTGCCCTCGACGTTGGTCGGCTTTCCCTGCGCATCGACCCCGTTGTCGACCTTGACCGCCGTGCGCACGAACAGCTCCGTCGTCCCCGCCGCGAACGTAGCGCTCGTCGCATCCACCCAGCTGCTGCCGTTGTAGACCTGGAGGTTGCCGGTTCCCGTGCTGCCGTAATCGACTCCCAGACCCGACGCGCGCCCGTCCGCCAGCGCCAGCGATACCGTCACCGCTGACGAAGCCGCCTTCGACAGGCTGAGCCGGAACTTCGCGTAGCCGGCATTTTCGGCGGCATAGCTCGATCCCACCATCAGGCTCGGCAGCGCTGCCTCGCTTATCGTCGCCACCGAAGGTTGCCCGACGACCGTCATCCCGCTCGCGTTCGACAGCGATGCGAGGAAGATCTCGATCCCCTCCGCGACCGCGTCCGGCGTGATCGCCACGGTGAAGCTCTTGCGCAGATCGGCCGCCGCGAACGTCAGCGTCCCCGACGCCGCGGTGAAGTCGCTCCCCGTCACCGCGATGTCGTTCCGCAGCTTGCCGTCGACCGTGTAGCCGCGCTGGTCGGCGAGCTTGCCGCTGCGCAAATCGATCGTGTCTGCGGCTACAGTGCCTTCGATCGTCGTCTGGCCGGCGACGTCGATCGCGTCGCCCATCGCGTAGGCACCGACTCCGATCTGGCGGCTGATCTGGCCCGGGAACGGATCGTAGTCGAATCCGAACTCCATCCCGGCCGCATTCGTCCCGGCCTCCTCCATCAGATGCCCGAAGCCACCAAACCAGTCGGACGCTGCGCGTCGGGTCAGCCCGAGCTCGACCGCACGCGCGATAGTCAGCGCCATTTCCGCCGTGAACACGCTGTCGGGTTCGGCGGCGATCAGCGCGTTGATCGCCGTCGAGCTGGCGAGATAATTCTCGTAGCGTTGCGCGGTGGCGATGTTCCCGAGGATGACGCTTGTATCAAAGTTGATCGGATCGACTCCGCCGAGCGCGAGGCCGTTATACAACGCCCGCTTCACATAAATATCGCCGCCGGCAATCTGGAAGTCGGGATCGGTCAGGCCCTGGTATATGCCGTATGCGATCAGTTTGTTCGCGCCATCCTTACCCTTAAAGCGTTGGGTGATCGCATCCTTGTCGCGCGTTGAAGTCGGCCGATAGACATAGTCCTTCTTGCGCATGCCATAATTGCCGCTCTGGACGGCTTCCGGATTGAGAAGTTCCCCCCCCGTCGCGGCCAATATGCCATTGAGAGTCTCCGCAGCGGCCGACGCCATGCTTCGAGCCGCCTGCTTCGATCCACCCTTTTTGGAGTAAACGTTGGCGACGACGAACTGGCCCTGCGTAGCATCCCATTCGACATCCGCCCCCGAACGTGGCGTACCTCCAAAGATTGAACCGATCAGACCGCCAACTATGAAGCCCACGAAGGCGCCGATCGCCGCGCCGATGGGCCCACCGAGGACGCCGCCAATCTCAAGGAACTTCGCGGCGGCGATCACCCCCAATGCTGAACCGACTGCAGAGCCAATCTGTCCGCCAACCGTGTCGAAATGAACAATTTCAGCCGCCAGCTTACCGCCGAGAAAACCGCCTACGACGTTGCCGATGTTAACCGTGCCGAGAACGCTCGACAGATCTGCTCCATTTGCCAAAGCCGGCAGATTGGTAATGATGGCCGAGATGTACGAGCCTGCTACCGTATTGGTCAGCTGGCCCGCAAACCCGTCGATCCCCAGCGCGTTGACAAGTTGCGCGGTCAAGTAGGACGACACCGCTCCGACGCCAGCGGAGGTGAGTGAATCAGCCAGGTCGGGCCCGAAGTCGGAAAATGCGTGATCAAGGCTGTCTTTCAAGCCATGGCCCGTCACCACGCCGTTGAGCACCTGCCCTAGATCGCTAAGTACCGCTGAGAGCGCGCCGGATGCCAGCGCGCCCGTTACGCGGTTACCGCCTGCCAGATAGTTGCCGAGCACTGAACCCAACACCTGCCCGGCGTCAGCGAAGTCGATGCCCACAGGACTTTTCGTCAACCGCACATCAGTACGTGTCCCGGTCCCATCCCGGCGCGTTGTAACTTCAAGCCCTCGGTCGATCGCGTGGGTCGCAGCGACGATATAACTGCCCACAATCGGCACGCCATCGGCGTCGCGCTTTTGCTGCAAGTCGTAACGGCGTGTCACGCCACCGCCAGCATCCTCCGTCATCGTCAGCCGGCCGGCGCGCGTATCGTAACGCAGCCCAGGGTCAGTGATATCAATGGCCCAGTTAGAACCGTTAGCATGCGCGGCTAGCGTCGGCACGCCAAGGTCAAGCGGGAGCAAATAGGGAGTAAGATCCTGAACTTCCAACGCCGCCATCGTAGCGCCCGCCATCGCCTGCAGGCTCTGCCGCAGTTCGATCTGGTCAAGCTGTTGAAGGTTCAATAAGCGAGTCTGGTCAGCCTCGGCTAAGGTGAGTTGACTCACTTGTTGTCCGGCGTCGAGTGTTACGCTTGAGACAGAATGGGTAACTACTCCCTGACTGCTCGTAGAAAGATGATTCCACTCTAGCCCAACTCCAGCCTGATCGGCCCGCCTCGAGGCAACTACGATGTCCTGATCCGGGAGAAGCTGACTTGCGACCAGCCGCGGCCTACCGGCAATACCGCCGCCTAGGTAATCGACGAGGCCATCACGAGCCGATGGAATACCAAGGACGTCAGATACAGCATAATAAGGAGTCGCCAGTATATCTTCTACCTGATTGGCGTAGTCTATTAAATGATTCTGAGTATCGGCATAAACGACGACACCATCAGATTTACGCTGAATATATGTTACATCTTCGCCAAATGATGAAATGGTTACCTTCAAATATTGATCACTATTAAAGTCATATTTCTCGTATCCATAATCCAGCGCGAATATCGTAGATAAAGCGCCTACATAGGCACCAGTCGAAAATAGAACCTCACGCCCTAACGGCGTAAGAAACTGGGCAGCCCTCTGCGCCAAGGCATCCGGAATAGCAAGAGTTCCGCCGACGGGAGCAGGATTACGAACGTAATAACTCGCAACGTCTTCAATAAGCTGCGCGGCGCCTATCGCCGTCACGTATCTCGGGTCGCCTACAGCTAAAGCTTCCTTTATAAGCTCCAGATTCCCGGGAAAATAATCTTGAAGACCGTGCGTGTTTACCACGCCAACACTGGACCATGCGGAACGCGCCGCTTCAACATATTGCAGGTCAGTTAAAACATGATCGCTGTCTGCCTGCATCGCATCTAGCTCGGCATTGAACACAATAACCGAGAAATCGTTGATTGAGCCCGGGTATCTATCTCCAATAAAGGCCTTTACCGTCGCGTTAGCCATCATCGCGGCGCCGCCTAACGCACCGGAGAATTGCGAGATCGACGCTTGCTCGAGCGCCTGATCACTCCCAGTTTTTTGCCATATTTCAACGTAAGCACGCGTCCGGTCAGACGAGGCCAGGCTCCTCCAACGTTGGATGTCCGCGGTGGTGGGATTAGCCATCAGTCTTTCACCTCTTTAACAAGAAGATCGCGAACAATACTCTCCATGACACTTCGCACAAATTCGGAGTCCGGCAGTAACGCCAGGCACTGCTTATAGCTGATCGAGACTAAAGGAGTGATATCTGTCTCTACCGAACACAGTCCCCACCCCCTCCCGAATTCATTATAACAGTTTATCGCAGTCTCTCTATTTAACCTATCATTTTTTATGTAAAGAGACTCCGATATGGAACTCGGCTCCGTCCTATACTTTGCTATCAGCGCTTTTCTTGAGTTGATGTAGCGAATATCCTGCTTACGCACATACGCAGTCATACCATATCGAGAGATCGGCTTTTTTATCATGTCCGTATGGTCAGGAAACGCTTTAGCTATCGCTTTAGGTCGACTTACTTTGTTAAACGAATATATAAATAATTGAGGGTAGAGACAATAATCCGGATCAGCCAGGCCAAGTTTATAGGATAGGCCGTGTTCAATAAATGACTGCTCTACTCGTTTATTGCTAAGCTTGACTAATTTATCTATCTTATATTTTGTCCTAGTAGAAACAAATCTTTTAATGTCGGGCAGTCTTATATCCGTGTATGCCCTCTGGCTATCTTTCTTGAGATCTACATCTGTATATACAGCGAATTGCATATCCTTTGGCAGATTTAACCAAACCTTTCCCTTGCTGCCTGCCAATACAGTACTTTCACCCAAATCACTCTCTTTTGGGTGACACGAGACGCAGGCTAGGCCCAGCACCATCAGGTACGTCCAATTCGACCTCATAATCCACTCGAAGAGTATGCAAACGACGAATACCTCGAGCTGATACTCAAATTAATATATTCTCGTTCATCATTACTCTCCTCCATGATGAGAGTTGCATCGCGCCGAATTATGTAGCCAATCAACTTGGGGCACAGAAAGGCACCTAAAAACTGTAGCTTTAAAGCATCAATCATCGATTTGTGCCTTTCGACGCCGCTACCGCCGCCAATCGACTTCGTGCTTCTACCAAGCCCTGGCGCTTGGCTCCCGTGTTAACCGGAATGACCCGTCCCTTCGTCCCATTTCCGACCGAAGGGACGTAAAGCCAGATCGTTCCGCTACTGTCGCTTGCCGCTTGCCGATAGAGACGCAAAGCGCGCGCGCTACTGTTTGGAACGCCGATTCCTTTCTCGTACCTTATTCCCAAATCCAATTGCGCCTGCTTATCCCCACTGCAGGCTCGTTGCGCGAGATCCTGAAGTTCACTCGGCGCCTGTCCCGGCATCAGAGAAATCCCCATATAACTTTGGCTAGCGCAGGCAGTCGAGAGCAGCGCAGTTCCCACGACCAAGCCGACGCGCGACCAAGCCAGCTGCGTGCGCGCCGAGCGCCTTTTGGAAACAATCCCCGCCATCCGCCCCCCGGCTTTTGCGTTGTCATCAGGAGATCATGGGGCGCTTGCGCCGTCAAGGCCACTTGCAGGTGCTCGAACCGAAAAACCGTCGATTTCTCAGCTTTTTGTACAAAAATTTATTGGGTCCATTTTGACGAAGGTTGTCGCTCGAATGGGAACTGCAGTGGCTTCGCCAACCATTGCATATCTGCGAATGAGGAACCTCAAAGGCCGCTGGTCCTAGAGGCGACTCCTACCGTTCTCTCCCCGCCTGCGCGACACTCGTCTGGAGCGGGCTGAGGAGATACGAGATAATCCGCCTCGACCCCGTGCGAATATCGACCGTCGCAGCGAGGCCGGCGTTGAGCGGCACGTCGCGCCCCTCGACGTTGATCACGTTGCGGTCGAGGATCACGGTGCCGATATAGACCGAGCCCAGCTTCTGGTCCGGCACCGCGTCGCGGCTGATGCTCTTCACGCGGCCCGGCACTGCACCGTAGCGCGTAAACGGAAACGCCTCCAGCTTGACCGCTGCCGGCTGGCCGACGTGGATGAACCCGACGTCCTTGTTGAGGATGCGCGCCTCGACTTCGAGCCCCCCTTTGCTCGGCACAAGCGTCATCAGTGTGCGCACCGCCTCGACCACGCCGCCGATAGTGTGGACGGTCATCTGCTGGATCGTGCCGTCGACGGGCGCGACAATCCGCTGGAACCGCCGCCGCTGCGAGGCCTTGGTCACTTCCTCGCGGCGCAGGATCGCATCGGCCTCGGCCTTGGCGAGATCGGTCAGCGCGGTGTGGCGGGCCTGCTCGCGGGTCTGGTTGATCTGCTGGCCAAGCTTGCGCGCCTCGGAGTAGCCCCTCGCTTGCTGCGCCTCCGCCACTTCGCGGCTCCCCGCCTCCTGGCGGCGCTGACGCTGCAGCTCGAGCAGGCGCAACCCCGGGGCATAGCCCTTTGCGTCGAGCCGGTTCATGTTGTCGATCTCGCGATCGAGGATCGGGACGGTCTCGGACAGCTGCCGCATCTGCGCAGCAGCGGCGTTCGCATCCGATATCGATGACGATCGCGCCGCCACCAGGCTAGACGCCGTCGCGTCGACCTCGGCGATCTGCGCCGCAATCAGGCGGCGCTGCGTATCGGCGACCTCGGGCGGCGTGCCGGGGGGCGGGTTGAAGCGCAGCCCACGGCCGGCGAGCGCGTCGGCGATGGCGCGGTTGCGCGCGATGTCCAGCTCGGCGGCGGCGAGCGCCTTCTGCGCCTGGGCGAGATCGGCGCCCGACAACGTCGGATCGAGGTCGAGCAGCGCCTGGCCCTTCCTCACGACATCGCCGTCATGGACATAGATCGCGCGGACCACGCCGCTGCCCGCCGATTGGACGAGCTTGACGCTTCCCGTCGGGATGATCTTGGCCGGTGCCGAGGCGACGACGTCGACCTGACCGAACACCAGCCAGGCGATCGTCGCGAGCAGGCCGACCAGCAGCACTTGCGTCACCAGGCGCGCGGTGGGCGAGACGGGACGCTCGATCACCTCGAGCGCGGCGGGAAGGAAGTCCGCCTCGGTGGTTCGGATCAGACCCTTGATGCGCAGCCGGTCATCCGCGAGCGCCTGCTTGAGCACGTTCCAGTGATGCGCCAGGACGCTCATGATCGCCCCTCCGTCACGCCGCTTTGCCTGCGGTGGAGATCGGCATAGCGGCCTCCCTCCCGCAGCAGCTCGGCATGAGTGCCCCGCTCGACGATCTGCCCGGCCTCGAGCGTGATGATGCTGTCGCACTGGCGGATGGCGGAGAGACGGTGGGCGATGATGATGACGGTGCGGCCCTTGGCCATCGCCTTGAGGTTCGCCTGGATGACCTCCTCGCTTTCGGCATCGAGCGCCGAAGTCGCTTCGTCGAGGATCAGGATGCGCGGAGAGGTAACGAGGGCGCGCGCGATTGCAAGACGCTGGCGCTGCCCGCCGGACAGGTTCGTGCCGCGCTCCTCGATCTGCGTGTCGTAACCCTGCGGCAGCCGGACGATAAATTCGTGCGCGCCGGCGAGCTGGGCCGCGGCGGTAACCCGCTCCAACGGCATCGCCGGATTGGCGAGCGCGATATTCTCGCGGATCGAGCGGTTGAAGAGTAGGTTTTCCTGCAGGACGACGCCGATCTGGCGGCGCAGCCAGGCGGGATCGATCTGGGCGATGTCGACACCGTCGATCAGCACCCGGCCCGAGGCGGGAACGTACATGCGCTGCAGCAGCTTGGTCAGCGTCGACTTACCCGAACCCGACGAGCCGACGATGCCAAGCGTAGCGCCTGCCGGGATATCCAGATTGATATCGTCGAGCGTCCAGGCGCCTTCCAGCCCGTAGCGGAAGCGGACCCCTTCGAACGCGACATGGCCCCTGACTGCTGGCAGCGCCACGCGGCTGCCGGAGCCGGGCTCGACCGGCTGATTGAGCACGTCGCCGAGCCGCTCGATCGCGATGCGCACCTGCTGGAAGTCCTGCCACAGCTGCGCCATCCGGATCACGGGTCCCGAAACGCGCTGCGCGAACATGTTGAACGCGACCAGCCCGCCGACCGTCATCGTCTTGGCGATCACCGCGCTCGCCCCGAAATAGAGGATCGCCGCCATGTTGAGCTTAGAGATGTACTGGATCAGCTGCGAGCCGGTGTTGCCGAGGTTGATGACCTTCTGGCTGGCCATCGAATAGCCCGCCAGCTGGCGCTCCCAGCGGTCCTGCCATTGCGGCTCGACCGCCCCGGCCTTGACCGTCTGGATGCCGCCGATGCTCTCGACGAGCAGCGCATTGTTGGCGGCACCACGCTCGAACTTCTCCTCGATGCGCGCCCGCATCGGTTTGGTGATGAACAAAGCTACCGCAAAATAGGCAGGGATCGTCAGTATCGTGATCAGGAACAGCTTTACCGAATAGAACCACATCACGACCAGGAACACGATCGTGAACAACGGATCGATCAGCACGGTCAGCGAGGCGTTGGTGAGGAACTCGCGGATGGTCTCGAGCTGGCGCACGCGCATCGCGATGTCACCGACCCGACGCGCCTCGAAATAGCCCATCGGGAGCCCGAGCAGGTGGCGGAATAGCTTGGCGCCGAGTTCGACGTCAATCTTCTGGCTGGTCTCGGAATAAAGGCGCGTGCGCAGCCAGCCGAACGCAGTCTCCCAGGTCGACACCACGACGAAGCCGATGATCAGAATGGTCAGCGTGTCGAAGGTATTGTGCACCAGCACCTTGTCGATGACGTTCTGGAAGAACAACGGCGACGCGAGGCCGAGCAGGTTGATCCCCAGCGTCACCAGCAGCACCTCACCGATCAGCCGGCGGTATTTGACGATCTGGGGGATGAACCAGCTGACGTCGAACGCACGACTGATGCCGCCCACGCTCTCGCGCGTGGTGACGAGTACCAGCTCGCCGGACCACATCGCCTCGAGCGCTTCGCGCGAGACCTTCTGGATCTGCGCCTGCACGCCGTCGAGGCTGTGGCGGGGCGGCTGGATCAGCGCCTCGTCGCCAAGAACCTTGCCGATGATGAACCACCCGTCGGGGCCGTTTGCGAGCGCCGGCAGCGGGACATGCTCGAGCTTGTCGTAGCGACTCCGGATGGCTTTGGCGCGAACATCCTCCTGCCGTTTGGCGAGACGCTTCAGGTCATCCGCGTCGATGATGCGGTGATGACCGAGGCTATGGCGCAGCTGCAGCGGATCGACCGCGATTCTGTGCATCGCCAGCAGCGTGGCATAAGCAATCAGGCCGGACTCGGCCGAGACGGAATGCGTCTCGGGATCGGCCCCGGCCCCACCAGAGGTTTCGATCGTATCGGTCATGGCTCAGGCCTCTCGGGGCTGACCGGGCGTCCCGACGTGCCGGGCGCGGGCGTGATGGGGCTGGCGGTAATAAGAGGCTGACCGGTGATCGTCGGTCCGGCGGGCGCGATCCTCGGTGTGTCAGGGAGGCGCGCGGGCTGCTCGATAGACTGTTGGGCCTGACTCGGCGCCAAGGTTCGATCGATGATGCGGATGCCCGCATCCCATGGCATAGCACCGCGGCGCTCGACCTCACGCACGTGCGCACTAGGCTCGTAGAGCCCGGTGCCGGTCAGCAAGCTGCCGACCTCGAGCCTGCCGAGCTGGCGCAGCAGATTGGCCTGGGCGACATAGAGGTCGCGCTTCGATGCGAGCAAGGAGATCTCGGTGTCGCGCAGGCTGTTCTGCGCGTACAGCACGTCGAACGTCGAGCGCAGCCCCGCCCGATACTCCTCGAACGTGCCCTCGTAGAAGACGCGGGCGGCGTCGAGCTGCACCCGCTGAACGCCCTCGTTGCGGTCGGAGGTCACCATCTGGTTCCAGGCCGAGACGATGTTCTGCACCATCTGGCGGCGTGCCGCTTCGATCCTCAGCCGGTCCGCCGAATTGCGATCCGACGCTTGCGCGATCAGCGATCCGGTGCGCCCGCCCGAGGTCAGCGGAATGGTGAGGACCGCGCGACCGGTCAGCGCCTTGTCCTGATTATAGTCGTGAAAGGGGATGGCTTGGCCGCTCGCCCCGGCCGTGCCGCGCAGCGAAAGGGTCGGACGTGCTTCTGAGCGTGCGGCGGCGATTCTCGCTCGCGATGCGCGCTCGGTGTAGACTGCCTGCGCCAGTTCGGGATTGGATGCTTCGGCAATCTCGAACGCGGCGTCGGTACTTCCCGGAAGAAGGGGCAAGGGTGGTTCGGCTGCCAGGATGCCGGGATTGAGCCCCACCAATCCGGTATAAACCGAGCGGCTTTGCTCAAGCTGGGCCTCCGCTGCGTTTAACTGGACGCGCGCCGACTGGAGCTGGGTTTGGGCCTGCGCGATGTCGGTGCGGGTCAATTCGCCAGCTTCTCGGCGGGCGGTGACTTCACCGAGGGTGGCAAGCAACACGTCCACGTTCTTGCGCCGGATTGCGAGCGCTTTGGCGTCACGCCGAACATCAACGTAAGCGGTGATCACGCCGACCAGCAGATCGCCCTCGGTGCTACGCAAGGCTTCCCGGCCTGCTCGTATGTCCTGGCCGGCCGCGGCGATGTCGGCGGTCGCGCGTCCACCGGTATAAAGCGGCTGATCGACGATGAATTGTGCGCTGAGATCATTACGTTCGATATTAGGGTGGTTAAGACGGTCGTTCAGCGGCCGCGCGGCCTGGGTGATCCGTCCCGGATTGGTATAATCATAGCCGCCCGACACTTGCACCTGGGTCGTCGGACGCAGCTCGGAGAGCGCCTGTGCGAGGTTCTCGTCGGTCGCGCGCAATTCATACCGGCCGGCGCCCAAGGTCGGATTGGTCCGATATGCCAGCGCGATGGCGTCCGCGAGCGTCTCGGTCGGGGCGGGTTCGGGCGCATCGGCCGTTTCGAACGGCACTATCGGATCGGGATAGCGGCGTGGCTCGGCTTCAGCGGAAAGTGCCGTCCTTGCGAGCGGATTGGAGCGCCCAGACAAGCGCTGGCCTGCCGGCGCCGCTTCGCTGGTCGACACCAGACAGAAAAGCGTGGCCAGGCATCCCAACGTGCAGAACTTGTGGTGCGCCCTCATTATTCGATGAACCGGGCCTCAGGCTCACAGCCCATTGTCCGTGCAATATCGCGCAGGCCCGCGAAGCCGCGCAGATGAAAGGTCTGAGGGCGTCTGTCGGA
>CAXSHP010000050.1:13450-15794 GCA_964236935.1 uncultured Sphingomonadaceae bacterium | reverse complement strand
TCGCTTACGCGAAACTCTTCCCCATCGGTGATCCCAAGACCTTCCATGGCTGGGTGCGCAACCAGTTCGGCGAGAAGCTCTTCTCGATCTTTTTCAAGACCTACACCGAGAAGGTGTGGGGCATGCGCTGCGACAAGATCTCGGCGGACTGGGCGGCGCAGCGGATCAAGGGGCTGAGCCTCGGCAGCGCCGTGGTCGACGGGCTCAAGCGTTCGCTCGGGCTCAACAAGCGCCCCAACGACGGCATGGCGACCAAGACGCTGCTCGAGACGTTCCGTTATCCGCGTAAAGGCCCCGGCATGATGTGGGACGCGGCGCGCGACTTCGTCGTCGCGCACGGCAACAAGGTGCTGATGGGCCACGCGCTCCAGCAGCTCAATTTCGAGCATCGCACCGAGCGCTGGCGCGTCGCCGCGACCGATCCGCTCGGCCGTACGGTGCTGATCAGCGCCGCGCATGTGATCTCGTCGGCGCCGATGCGCGAGCTCGCCGGGCGCATCCACCCGCTGCCCGCGACCACCGCCAACGCACTCGACCTCAAGTATCGCGATTTCCTCACCGTCGCCCTGATGATCCGCTCGAAGGACCTGTTCCCCGACAATTGGATCTACATCCACGACGCCAAGGTGCGCGTCGGGCGCATCCAGAATTTCCGCAGCTGGTCGCCCGAGATGGTGCCCGATCCGTCGCTCGCGTGCGTCGGGCTCGAATATTTCTGCTTCGAGGGCGACGGGCTGTGGACGATGGCCGATGCGGATCTGGTCGCGCTGGCGAAGAAGGAGATGCGCCTCCTCGGGCTGTGCGATCCGCGGCAGGTCGCGGGCGGCGTGGTCGTGCGTCAGGAGAAGGCCTATCCGGTCTACGACGAGCATTATCGCGACAATGTCGCCGCGCTGCGCGACGAGCTCGAGGCGGCCTATCCGACGCTCCACCTGGTGGGACGCAACGGCATGCACCGCTACAACAACCAGGATCATGCGATGATGACGGCGATGCTCACCGTCCGCAACATCATCGCCGGCCATCGCCAGTACGACGTCTGGGCGGTCAACGAGGACGCCGAATATCATGAGGCGGGCGACGAGAGCCAGGACGCCGGCCGCGCCGCGGCGCTCGCCTCCGGGCGGCTCGTGCCGAAACCGCTGAAACAGGCCGCGTGACCACCGCCGTGCGCGCACTGCTGCGCCCGCTCTATGTGCGCTACATCGTCGTCAGCGCGATCGCGCTGGCGGTCGATCTCGGCTGCTTCTCGCTGCTCATCGCCGGGGGGATGCCGCCGGCGGCCGCCTCGGCGATCGGCTATTGCGCCGGCATCCTCGTCCACTGGGCGATCTCGAGCCGCGCAGTGTTCCGCGGGCGGCTCGCGGTGCACGGCATCGCCCGCAGCCGGCAGCAATTGCTGTTCCTGATCTCGGCATTCATCGGCCTCGGCCTGACCGTCGGCATCGTCGGGCTCGGCACGACGCTCGGCGTCGAGCCGCATCTCGCCAAGGCGCTGGCGATCGTCGCCAGCTTCCAGGCGACCTATCTGATGCGCCGCCATGTCGTGTTCCGCGGCTGAGCGATGCGCCTGTCGGATCACCGCCGCTTCCTGATCGGCATCCTGCTCGCCTGGGCGCTGACCGCGACGATCCTGCTGCTGGTCAACGTCTCCGCGATCCGCACCCTCGACTATCCCGATCCCGACGATCAGCTGCGCCTGCTCCAGGTGCGCGATTTCCTCGGCGGCCAGAGCTGGTTCGACGTCACCCAATATCGCATGAACCCGCCGTTCGGCGCACCGATGCACTGGTCGCGCCTGATCGATTTGCCGATCGCGGCGGTGATCCTCCTCATGACCCCCCTGTTCGGGCCGCAGACCGCGCAGACCATCGCGGCGGTGGTCGTGCCGATGGTCACGCTCGGCCTCGTCATGGCGCTCGTCGCGCTGGTGACGCGCCGGCTGATCGGCAAGGACGCCGGCATCTTCGCCGCGCTGCTGGCGTCGACCAGCTTCGTCGCGCTTCAGCAGCTGCGGCCGCTCAGGGTCGACCACCACGGCTGGCAGATCGCGTTCGCGCTGGCGACGGTGCTGGCGGTGCTCGACGACCGGCCCAAGCGCTCCGGACTCGCGGCCGGCGCGATGCTGGCGTTCTGGCTTCAGGTTTCGCTCGAAGGACTGCCGTTCGCGGTGGCCCTTGCTGCCGTGCTGGCGATCCGCTGGACGCTGCGCGGCGACGCGGCGGAGACGGTCCGGTTCGAGGCGTTCGCGCTCGCGCTCGCGGGGGGCAGCTTCGTCCTGTTCGGGGCGATGCACGCGCCCGCGCAGTGGCCGACGATCTATTGCGACGCGATCTCGCCGCCG
>CAXSHP010000050.1:13024-13440 GCA_964236935.1 uncultured Sphingomonadaceae bacterium | reverse complement strand
GTGTTCGCGATCGGCGCCGCCGGCACGCTCGCGATCGTCCGTTCGCCGCTCGCGCGCACGCCGCTGTCGCGCGTCCTCCATCTTGCCGTGCTCGGCATCGCCTGCCTCGCCGCGTTCCGCGCGATCGCGCCGGTGTGCAGCGGCGGCGCATTCGCGCAGCTCGAGCCGCTGGTGTACAACCTATGGTATCAGAAGGTCGACGAAGGCCTGCCGCTGTGGCGCCAGGACTGGGCGACCGTCACCGGCGCGATCGGCTTTCCCCTCGTCGGCCTGATCGGCGCGGTGATCGGGCTGCGCGGCAGCGATCCGGCGCGGCGCGACCATTGGATCCGCTATCTGATGCTGCTCGTCGCGGCGATCGTCATCACGATCCTGATCCAGCGCGAGGGCGCCGCGGCGAACATGATCGCGCTTCC
>CAXSHP010000050.1:0-13014 GCA_964236935.1 uncultured Sphingomonadaceae bacterium | reverse complement strand
GCGGCATGGCGATCGTCACCCGCCTGCTCGCGCGGACGCAGGCGAGCGCATCGCTCCTGCTGCGCGTGATCGGATCGTCGGCCGTGATCCTGCTGTTCTCGCCGACCGCCCCGCTGCTGCTATGGGCCGCGCTCGGCGAGACCAACGAGCCCGCGCCGAAGCACGACGGAGCGGACCGCCCGTGCGCGACCACCTCCATCGTCCGCCGGCTCGATGCCTTGCCGACCGGGACGATGCTCGCCGAGCTCGATCTCGGCCCGCGGCTGCTGCTCGAGACGCGCCACCGCGCGATCGCCAGCGGCCATCACCGCAACCACGCGGCGATGAACGACGTCATCCGCGCCTTCACCGGCACCCCGGAGCAGGCGCACGACATCATCCGGCGCCGGCGCATCGATTATGTGCTGGTCTGCCCGGATCTCGGCGAGGTCGACGTCTATACCCGTTACGCGCCCAAGGGCTTATCAGGCGAGCATGGACCGACGCATCGCCTGGTGGGACACCCGCCGTTTCTGCATCGCGATGGTGCTGCTCGCCGCGGTGCCGCTGCTGTGGCCGTCGATCCCGCCGCTGGTCGACCTGCTCGGCCACATGGGTCGTTACCGTATCCAGACCGGTTTCAATACCTCGCCTTATCTGTCGCGCTGGTTCGTTTTTCATTGGGGTCTGATCGGCAATCTCGGGCTCGACCTGCTCGTCTTCCCGCTCGGCGCGCTGATCGGGCTCGAGCCCGCGGTCAAGCTGATCGTCCTCTGCATCCCGATGCTGACCGTCGCCGGCCTGCTGGCGATATCGCGCGAGGCGCACGGCCGCGTGCCCCCGACGACCCTGTTCGCGCTGCCTTTGGCCTATTGCTATCCGTTCCACTTCGGCTTCGTGAACTTCGATCTGGCGATGGGGTTCACCCTGCTCGCCTTCGCTTTGTGGCTGCGGCTCGGCCGGATCGGGCGGATCGGCCTGCGCGCGGCGCTGTTCGTGCCGCTCGCGGTCGCGATCTGGGTGACGCACGGCTTCGGCTGGGTGATGCTGTGCCTGCTCGCCTTTCCGGCCGAGGCGGTGCGGGCGCGCGCCGACGGCCGCAGTGTGATCGCGGCGTTGTGGCGCGGAGGGCTGGCGTGCATTCCGCTCGCGCCACCGATCCTGCTGCTGCTGTTGTGGCGCGAGGGCGACGCGGCGGGCGTCACCACCGATTTCTTCAACGCCTCGGCGAAATATTTCTGGCTCGCGTCGATCCTGCGCGATCGCTGGATGGCGTGGGACCTGTTCGGCGCCGCCTTGCTGTGCGGCATCGCGCTGTGGGGCCTCGCCCGCAAGCAGCTGCGTTACGAGCGCATGGTCGGCGCGAGCGCGGCAATGCTCTGCATCGCCTTCCTGCTGGTGCCGCGCATCCTGATCGGATCGGCCTATGCCGACGCGCGGCTCGCGCCTTATGTCGTGGCGGTCGCGCTCGTCGCGCTCGCGCCGGCAGGCGCCTCGCCGCGCGCCTTGTCGTTGTGGGCGGCGGCCGGCCTCGCGTTCGTCGTGGCGCGCACCGCAAGCACGACCGCCAGCTTCGTGCTCTATCACAATGCCTATCAGAGCCAGCTGCCGGCGATCGAGCATATGCCGATGGGCGCGCGCGTCTTCACCCTGGTGATCACCCGCTGCCCCGGCTGGTGGACCCCGCGGATGGAGCATCTCGGCAGCATGGCGATCGTGCGCCGCGACGCCTTCGTCAACGATCAATGGGTCATGCCCGGCGCGCAGCTGATCCGGCTGCGCTCGGGCAAGCCGACCCGCTTTACCGGCGATCCCTCGCAGATGGTGGTGCCAGCGCGCTGCCGGTTCAAGCATGAATGGCTCGTCGCCCCGGCGCTCGACCAGCTGCCGCGCGCCGACTTCGACTATGTCTGGCTGATCGACATGCCCCCGGCCGACTGGCCCAAGCGCGATTGGCTGGCCCCGGTGTGGCACGGCCGCACCGGCATCCTCTACCGGATCACCGGCTCCGCCACGGCGGCGAGCGACACGCCGAACGGCAGCGAGCGCCGCGCGACCCACTGAGCCTCCGCGCCGAAGGTCCGTTCGAGCAGCCGGTTGACGAACGCCGCCGGGATCGCATCGTCCCCGCCCTCGCGCCCCGTCAGCTTGCCCACCGCGCGCGCAGCCACGATCAGGGGAAACAGAACGGTGTTGAAGAAGGTGCGGTGGCGCAGGCGGTATCCGGCCGCCTCGAACACCGCGCGCAACGTCCGCGCGGTGTAGCGCCGCTGATGGTGATGCGCGACATCGTGCGCGCTCCACAGCCACGGCATCGCCGGGACGGTGACGAGCAGCCGCCCGCCCGGCGCGAGCTTGGCGCGCAGGGTGGTGAGCGCGCCGAGATCGTCGGGAATATGCTCGAGCACGTCGAGCAGCACGATCAGATCATAAGCGGCGTCCTCGATCGACGCCTCGTCGGCCGGCAGGAACCCGCCCTTCACCGCGAGCCCGCTACGGCGGGCGGCGACCGCCCGCGCGGGCGCGTCGGGCTCGATCGCGTCGACCCGGCCGAAGCGCTGGAGCAGAGCGATGTTCGAGCCCGTCCCGCAGCCGACCTCGAGGATCCGCGCATCGGGCGCGAGCGGCGCCTGCGCGGCGATCAGCGCGGCGACGATCCGGCGGCGCGCGACGAACCACCAATGCTCGCCGTCGATCTCGGCCATGCGATCGTAGGTCGCGCGATCCATCAGCCGATCCGCTCACGCACGATGTAGATCGGGCGATGCTTGGTCTCGACCAGGATGCGGCCGACATATTCGCCGAGCACGCCCAAGGAGATCAGCTGGAGCCCGCCGAAGAACAGGATCGCGACCATCAGCGACGGATAGCCGGGCACGTCGACCCCGAAGAGCAGCGTCTTGACCGCGACGAAGCCGGCATAGATCAGCCCGAACAGAGCGATCACCGCGCCGAGATACGACCAGACCCTGAGCGGCACGGTGGAAGCCGAGGTGATCCCGTCGACCGCGAGCGTCCACAGCTTCCAGTAATTGAACTTGCTGAGCCCGACGTCGCGCGGCGCGCGATCATATTCGACCGCCGCCTGACGGAAGCCGCTCCACGCGAACAGCCCCTTCATGAAGCGGTTGCGCTCGGGCATCAGCTTGATCACGTCGACGACCTTGCGGTCGAGCAGGCGGAAATCGCCGGCATGCTCGGGGATCTTGTCGGTCGAGAGCCAGTTGTGCGCGCGATAATAGAGATCGGCGGTGAGCCGCTTGGGCAGGCTGTCGCTCGCCCGGTCGCGCCGCACGCCATAGACCACCTCATAGCCCTCGCGCCACTTGGCGAGCATCGCGCCGAGCACCTCGGGCGGATCCTGCAGATCGACGTCCATCGGCACGACCACGCGACCCTGCGCATGATCGAGCCCCGCCGACAGCGCCGCCTCCTTGCCGAAATTGCGCGACAGCGACAGCGCCCGGACGCGCGCGTCGGCGCGATGCGCGGCGGCGATCGCGGCGAGGCTGGCGTCGTCGCTGCCGTCGTCGACGAACAGGATTTCCCAGCCCTCGGCTTCACCCAGCCCGTCGAGCACGGCGGTGACGCGGGCGACGAACGGCGCGATCGCGGCCTGCTCGTCCTTGACGGGCACGATCAGCGAGATCAGCGGGCCGGCGTCAGCGTTCATCCCTGCTCCCATCGGCCGATAGGGTTAACAGCGAATAAATAGATTGGCGATGCTCAGGCGGCGCCGGCGATCTCGTCGGCGCGGAACACCGCCCTCAGCCGCACGCCCTGCGCGGCGAGCAAGGCGTCGCCTCCCTCCTCACGGTTGACCAGGCAGGCGGCGTCCTCGACGATCGCCCCGGCGGCGCGGATCGCCTCGATCGCGAGCAAGGTCGAGGCGCCGGTGGTGGCGACGTCGTCGATCACCAGCACGCGCTGGCCCGCCAGGCTCTCGTCGAGCGTGAGCCCTTCGATCCGCTCCATGCTGCCGTGTCCCTTGACCGCCTTGCGCACGAAGCTGGTGCGGATCGGCGCGCCGTCGGCGGAGCTCAGCGCGGCCATCGCCGCGATCACCGGCACGGCCCCCATCTCCAGCCCGCTGACATGCTCGGCCCCGCATTCGCGCGCGATCGCGAGCAGGGCATGCGCCGACAGCTCGGCCCCGCGCGGATCCATCATCGTCGGCTTGAGGTTGAAATAGCGGCTGCTCTCCTTGCCCGAGGCGAGCGTGAACCTGCCGGTGCGGAACGAGCGTGCGCGGATGATCTCGATCAGCTCGTCAGCCTCGGCGCGGGTCATGCTTCCTCCTCGAGATCGGGCGTCGGTTGCGCGACTATCCCAACCGGCGTCCGAGTCAACCGAACACCCAGGCGCGGTTGAGCGAGAAGACGACGAACGGCGTCACCCCGAGCACGAGCGGGATCGGCGCCCAGGTCGGCCAGCCGAGCCGCTGGACGAGCAGCCAGACCCACAGGCTGTTGAGCCCGAAGCTGACCAGCGAGACCGCGACGAAGCGCCCCCCGGTCCGCGCGAGACTGTCGCGCCGGCCGTGGCCGCGAAAGCTCCAGCGGCTGTGGACGACATAGCCGACCGCGACCGCCGCGACGAAGCCGGCGGTCCACGCCAGATTGGGATCGATGCCGAGCCGATCGCGCCCGAGCCAGTAGATCGCGATGTTGACGATGCTGGCGAGCCCGCCGGTGATCGCATAGCGGATCAGCTGGCCGAGCAAAGCGCGCCTTCCGCCGCCCGTATCGCGCGATAGTCCGTTCATGCGCCGCCCTTGCCCTTTGCCCGGCAGCGACTAGAGCGGCCACCGCGCTTGTCAAACCCGACGGACCTGAAACCTATGCACGACGACATGGCGGCCGAGCTTCGCACGACGCCTGCGTCGCGCCGCTGGGTGCTGTGGCTGACCTTGCTGTGGCTGGTCGTCGCGGCGCTGATGCTCGTCGACAAATGGGGCGCGATCCGCTGGTTCGCGCTGGGCGATACCGACGACAATATCCGCTTCGCGCAGGTCCGTGACCTGCTCGCCGGGCAGGGCTGGTACGATCTGCGCCAATATGCGCTCGATCCGCCGCACGGCGCGAACATCCATTGGTCGCGGCTGGTCGATCTGCCGCTCGCGGCGCTGATCCTGATCGTCAAGCCCTGGTTCGGGACGGTGATCGCGAACAAGACCGCGGTCGCGATCGCGCCGATGCTTCCGCTGTGGATCGCGCTGCTCGGCGCGGCGCTGGCGGTGCGGCGGCTGATCGCGCCGGCCGCGTGGCCGCTCGGCGTGGCGGTGCTGCTGTGCGGGCAGAGCGCGCTGCTGATGTGGATGCCGCTGAGGATCGATCATCACGGCTGGCAGCTGGCGATGTTGATCCTCGCGGTCGCCGGCTTCGCCGATCCGCGGCGGATGCGCGGCGGGATCACGATCGCGCTCGCCTCGGCGGTGTCGCTCGCGATCGGGCTCGAGATGCTGCCCTATCTCGGCATGACCGGCGCGGCGATCGTGCTGCGCTGGGTGTGGGACGAGGATGAGGCGGCGGGGCTCAGCGCCTATGCGCTGAGCTTCGCCGCGGGAACGACGGTGGCGTTCCTGATCTTCGCCTCGAACGAAAATTGGCATCCCGTGTGCGACGCACTGTCGCCGGTGTGGCTGTCGGTCGCTTTGCTCGGCTCGGCGCTGGCGATGGTGCTGGCGCGGAGCGGGGCCGGGCGCTGGCAGGCGCGGCTCGCGCTCGCGTGCGGCGCGGGGGCGATCCTCGCGGGCTTCTACGTCCTGGTCTGGCCGAAATGCACCGGCCAGCTCGAGGGCATGTCGCCCGAGCTCAAGGAATTGTGGTTCAACAACGTCCGCGAGGCCAAGCCGATCTATTACCATCCCTGGCGGATCGGGCTGGCGATCGTCGCGCTGCCGATCATGGGGCTGATCGGCGCGGGCATTGCGACGTGGCGCGCGCGCGCGACGCCGCTGTTCTCCGCCTGGGCGTGCGCCGGCTTGTTCGCTTTGTTCTCCTGCCTGCTGCTGCTGTGGCAGACGCGCGCCGGGCCGAGCGCTCAGGTGCTCGCCGTGCCCGGCTCGACCGCGCTCGCCTGGCTGATCCTGCCACGGCTGTTCGGCCATCGGCTGATGATCGTGCGCGTGTTCGGCACGACCGCCGCGTTCATCCTGGTCTCCGGGCTGTACATGTTCTTCGCGCTGCAGCTGTTCCCCGAGGCCCCCGCCAGGCCGGCGCACAAGCAGGGCGCCGATCGCAGCCGCTATTGCGCGACGCTGCCGTCACTCCGCCCGATCGCGCGAATGCCGGCGGCGACGATGCTGACCTTCGTCGATTTCGGCCCGCGCCTGATCGCGACGACCCATCACCGCGCGATCGCCGGCCCCTATCACCGCAACGGCGCGGCGATCATTGACATCCACCACGCCTTTCGCGGCACCGCCGAGACCGCGCACGACGTGATCCGCCGCCACGGCGCGACGATGGTGCTGATCTGTCCCGGCATGGCCGAATCGACGATCTACGCCGCGCGGGCCAGGCAGGGCTTCTACATGCAGCTTCAGCAAGGTCGGGTGCCGGACTGGCTGGAGCGTGTGGCGCTGCCGGCGGATTCGCCGTTCCGCCTCTATCGGCTCAGGCAAAACTCGCCTTGAGCCCGTCGATGACGAACTGCGCCGCCAGCGCCGCGAGCAGCAGCGCGAGCAGGCGGCTGATCATCGCCTCGGCCTTGGCGCCGATCAGCTTCATCACCGGCCCGGTCGCGAGCAGCGAGACGTAGGCGAGCAGCATCACCCCCGCGATCGCGCCGAGCACGGTCACGCGCTGGGGCATGCCGTCGGCACGCGACATCAGCAGCATCGCGGTGGTGATCGATCCCGGCCCGACGATCATCGGGAAAGCGAGCGGGAACACCGACAGATCGTCATGCTCGGGATGCGCCGTACCGTCGCCGGCGCGCGTGACCCGCACCGCGCGCTCCTCGCGATGCTCGGTGCGCTTGTCGAACAACATCTCCAGCGCGATCAGGAACAGCATCGCGCCGCCGGCGACGCGGAACGCATCGAGGCTGATGCCGAGCATCGTCAGCGCCGCCTTGCCGAAGAGCGCGAAGGTGAACAGCACGATCGTGGCGATGATCGTGGCGCGCAGGGCCATCGCGCGGCGATGCGCCACCGGCACGCCGGCCATCAGCCCGACGCAGATCATCGCCGTGCCGGGTGGATCGTTGACCGCGAACAGCGTGATGAAGGCCGAGAGGAACAGCTCGGTCATAACCCGGGCGGCGCGGCCTGCCCCTCGCGCCGGTGCGCCGCGACCAGCGTGTTGCGCAGCAGCACCGCGATCGTCATCGGCCCGACCCCGCCCGGCACCGGCGTGATCGCGCCGGCGACCGCCGATGCGCCCGCGAAATCAACGTCGCCGACGAGCCGCGTCCGGCCCTTGCCCGCATCGATCCGGTTGATCCCGACATCGATCACGGTCGCGCCGGGCTTGAGCCAGTCGCCCTTGATCAGCTCCGGCCGACCGACCGCCGCCACGACGATGTCGGCGCGGCGGACGACCGCGGGCAGATCGCGCGTGCGCGAATGCGCGATGGTGACGGTGCAGCTCCGGCCGAGCAGCAGCTGCGCCATCGGCTTGCCGACGATGTTCGAGCGGCCGACGACGACCGCGTCGAGCCCGGCGAGATCGCCAAGCCGATCCTCGAGCAGCATCAGGCAGCCGAGCGGGGTGCAGGGGACGAAGCCGTCCTGCCCGGTCGCGAGCCGCCCGGCGTTGATCGCGTGGAAGCCGTCGACGTCCTTGGCGGGATCGATCGCGGCGATCACCGCGGCCTCGTCGATCTGCGGCGGCAGCGGCAGCTGGACGAGGATGCCGTCGACCGCCGGATCGGCATTGAGCGCGGCGACCAAGACGAGCAGCTCGTCCTGCGAAGTCTCGGCGGAGAGGCGATGCGCGAAACTCAGCATCCCCGCATCGAGCGTCGCCTTGCCCTTGCTGCGGACATAGACCGCGCTCGCCGGATCCTCGCCGACCAGCACCACCGCGAGGCCGGGCGCGCGCCCGCTGCGCGCGCGGAAGGCAGCGACGGCGGTGGCGACGCGCGCGCGCAACGCGGCGGCGGCCTGCCTTCCGTCGATGATCGCCGCCGCCATCGGCTCAGTAGAGCAGGGACTGGGCGATATTCGGGATCACCACCGTCTGCAGGATGTAGATCACCAGCAGCACGACCATCGGCGACAGGTCGAGGGCGCCGAAATCGGGCAGGATGCGGCGGATCGGCCGGTACAGCGGCTCGGTCATGCGATCGAGCGCGTAGAGCAGCTGGCGGACGAAATCGTTGTGCGTGTTGACGACGTTGAACGCCACCAGCCACGACAGGATCGCCTGGATGATGATGATCCACCAGACGATGGTAAGAAGAATCTGGATGATCTGCAGCAGGGCTATCATGGAAGCTCCCAGTGAAAGTCGACGCGCCTTAGCCGATCGCGCCGGGCGGCGACAGGGCGCGTGTCAGTCGGCGCGGATCAGCGTGCCCGAACCGCGGCGGGTGAAGATCTCGAGCAGCATCCCGTGCGGCACGCGCCCGTCGAGCACCACCGCGGCATCGACCCCGGCGCGGATCGCATCGACGCAGGTCTGCAGCTTGGGGATCATCCCGCCGCTGATCGCGCCGTCCGCGCGCAGGCGTTCGACGTCGGCCGGGGTGAGATCGGTCACCAGGCGCTTGTCCGCGTCGAGCACGCCGGCAACGTCGGTGAGCAGGAAGAAGCGCGCCGCGCCGAGCGCACCGGCGATCGCGCCGGCCATGGTGTCGGCGTTGATATTGTAGGTTTCGCCGTCGGCGCCGTAGGCGATCGGCGCGATCACCGGGATGATCCCGTCGGCGCACAAGGTATCGAGGATCGACCGATCGACCGCGACCGGCTCGCCGACGAAGCCGAGATCGACATGGCGTTCGATCCCCTGGTCGCGATCGGCCTCGGCGCGGCCGACCTTGGCGGCGATGACCAGCCCGGCATCCTTGCCCGAAATGCCGACCGCCCGGCCGCCCGCGCCGGCGATCCAGCCGACGATCTCCTTGTTGATCGATCCGGCGAGGACCATCTCCGCGATCTGCGCGGTCTGTGCGTCGGTTACCCTGAGACCGTCGACAAAGCGCGATTCGACCCCGAGCCGCTTGAGCATCGCGCCGATCTGCGGCCCGCCGCCGTGGACGATCACGGGATTGATCCCGACCGCCTTGAGCAGCACGACATCCTCGGCGAAATCGCGCGCGAGTTCGGGATCGCCCATCGCGTGGCCGCCGTATTTCACGACGAACGTCTTGCCGGCGTAGCGCTGGAGATAGGGCAAAGCCTCGGTCAGCGTCTCCGCCTTGGCCAGCAGGGCGGGATCGGGAGCGTAATCGTTGAGGGTCATGCGGGCTCTGTCATCCTTTGCCGCTCATCCTGAGTAGGCATTGAGCCTGTCGAAATGCCGTATCGAAGGGCCTCCTTCGATACGGAGCTGCGATTTGCGCTCTAGCGGGCGCGCGCGCGCTACGCCACCTCACCGCGTCGGGACCGGTTCCGGCCCCGAATAATCGTAGAAGCCGCGTCCGGTCTCGCGACCTGCGTAATCCCCGCCCCCATCTGGCCCGCGCCGACCACGCCGATGCTATTCATCCAATCCTCCACCGTTCTGGCTGAGCTTGTCGCAGCCCTCTCCTCGTTTCTTCGACGAAAGAAAGAAAAGCACTTCGCCGAGCTCGGTGCGAACGGATTGGACAAAATGACAGGCTAAGGCGCGGTCCCCGGCGGCCGTGCCTCGGCGAGGATCAGCGCGAACATGCCGTCCGCGTCGGTCCATTCGCGTAAGGGAGTCCACCCGCCGGCGCGCAGCAGCAGGCGCGCCTCGCGCAGGCCGTATTTGTGGCTGTTCTCGGTATGGATGGTCTCGCCCGCGGCGATCGAGAAACGCCGGCCGGCAACGCCGAACGCCACGTCGCGCATCGCCTCGAGGTGCATCTCGATGCGCGCCTGATCGTCGTTCCAGATCGCGCGGTGGCGGAACGCGTCGACCGGGACGTCGCCATCGAGCTCGCGATTGATGCGATGGAGCAGGTTGAGGTTGAACGCCGCGGTGACGCCCTGCGCGTCGTCATAGGCGGGGACGAGGATGTCGGGCGACTTGACCCGATCCATCCCGATCAGCAGCATCGCGCCTTCGCCCAAGGTCACCACCATCGCGCGCAGCAGGTTCACCGCGGTCAACGCGACCATGTTGCCGATCGTCGAGCCCGGGAAGAAGCCGAGCTTGGGCAGATGCGCGATCGATGCGGGCGCCTCGATCGGAAAAGTGAAGTCCGCCTCGAGCGGCAGGATGCTGAGCCGGGGAAAATCCTCCGCCAGCGCGGCGGCAGAGGCCCGCAGGAACTCGCCCGAGATATCGATCGGCATATAAGCGGCGGGCGCGATCGCGGCGAGCAGATGCGGCGTCTTGGCCGACGAGCCGGAGCCGAACTCGACCACCGCGCGCCCCGGCCCGGTCAGCCTCGCGACCTCGCCGCAATGCGCCGCGAGCAGCGCGGTCTCGGTCCGCGTCGGATAATATTCGGGCAGCTCGGTGATCTGCTCGAACAGCTCCGAACCGGCGCGATCGTAGAACCACCGCGCGGGAATCGCGCGCGGCCGCGCCGCGAGCCCGGCGAGGACGTCCGCACGAAACGCCGGATCGGCGATTGCGGCATTGCCGGCAAGCGTCTCGAGCAGCATTACCGGTCGCGTGCCAGGCGCAGCCCGGTAAATTGCCAGCGCTGATGCGGTTGAAAGAAATTGCGGTAGCTCGCGCGCGAATGGCCGCGCGGCGTGGCGCAGCTTGCCCCCTTGAGCACGAACTGGCCCGACATGAACTTGCCGTTATATTCGCCGACCGCGCCTTCCGCCGGGCGAAAGCCCGGATGCGGCAGGAATGCGCTCGCGGTCCATTCCCAGACGTCGCCGAACGGCTGGCGCAGGCCGCCGCTTCCGGCCGGCGCGGCGCGCGGACGGACCGGCCCGGCGCGATCGAGCTGGTTCCCCGCGGCGGGATCGGCGCCTTGCGCGGCGGCTTCCCATTCAGGCTCGGTGGGCAGGCGCGCGCCGGCCCAGCGGGCGAAGGCATCGGCCTCGTAATAATTGAGGTGCGCGACCGGCGCGGCGGGGCGGACCGGATGGAGCCCGTCGAGCGCGAACTGATCCCACCCGTCGCCGTTGCGCCGCCAATACAGCGGCGCCGCCGCGCCCTCGCGGCGGACCCAATCCCATCCGTCCGACAGCCACAGCGACGCCGTGGCATAACCGCCGTCGTCGATGAACGCGCGATATTCGGCGTTGATCACCGGCCGATCGGCGAGCGCGTGCGGATGGAGCAGCACGCGATGGCGCGGGCCTTCGCAATCGAAGCCGAAGCCGGCGCCGTCGTCGCCGATCTCGACCAGGCCTTCGCGGCCCTCGACCCACGCGATCGGACCGGGCACCGGCGTCGGCGCGTTGCGCGGCGCCGTCCACAGTCCCGGCGCGAGCGGATTCTGCGCGAACAGATGGAGGATATCGGTCTGCATCAGCTCCTGGTGCTGCTGCTCGTGGTGCAGGCCGAGCGTGACGAGATCGGGCGCCGCGTCGAGCGCATCGAGCATGGCCTTATCGACATGCGCGCGCCAATCGAGCACCTGCGCCAGGCTCGGCCGGGTCAGCAGGCCGCGCTGCGGGCGCGGATGACGCGCGCCCTCGGCTTCGTAATAGCTGTTGAACAGGAAGGCGAAGCGCTCGTCGAACGGCCGATAGCCGCGCACATGATCGCGCAGCACGAATGTCTCGAAGAACCAGGTCGTATGCGCGAGATGCCATTTGGCGGGCGAGGCATCGGGCATCGACTGGACCGCGGCATCGGCCTCCGACAGCGGCGCGGCGAGCGCGACGCTGAGATCGCGCACCGCGCGATACCGATCGGCCAGACTGTCCGCGAGGAATTTCGGTGCGCGAGCTGCCATGCGTCCCCCTTACGCCCTAAACCATTACGATCGAGCGAAATTGCGCGACCGCGGTCAGCGGGTCGCGCCCGGCCGCCACAGCACGTCGCCCGCACGGGCGGCATTGATCGCGCGGGCGAGCACGAACAGATGATCCGACAGGCGATTGAGATAGGCCAGCGCCAACGGATTGAGCGCCACCTCGCGCCCCGCCGCCACCGCGGCGCGCTCGGCCCGGCGGACGGTGGCGCGTGCGACATGGACCTGCGCCGCCGCGGGATCGCCGCCGGGGAGGATGAAGCTGCGCAGCGGCGTCAGCCCCTCGTTCATCGCGTCGATCTCGCGCTCCAGGCGGGCGACCTGCTCGGCGGTGATCCGCAGGACCATCTCGCTCGGCGCGAAATCCTCGCCCGGCGTCGCGAGATCGGCGCCGAGATCGAACAGCTCGTTCTGGATGCGCCCGAGCATCGCGGCGAACGCTTCGTCGGCGACATGAACCGCCGCGACGCCGATCGTGGAATTGGCCTCGTCGACCTCGCCGATCGCGCTCATCCGCGGCGCGTGCTTGGCCACGCGCGAGCCGTCGACGAGGCCGGTGGTGCCGTCGTCGCCGGTGCGGGTGTAGATCCTGGTGAGCTTGACCACCGCCTCAGCCCGAGCGCGACAGCATCAGCAGCAGGACGACGAGGACCACCGCGAGCGCCTGGAAGCCGATCCGCGCCTGCATCATCTTGTTCTGGCGCAGGCCCGACAGATTGGGGCCGCTGCCGAGCAGATCCTGCTCGCTGGTCTTGAGGAAGATGACGATGCCGCGCACGAGCGCGCCGACCGTGGCGATGGCGGCGAGGACGATCAGGACCAGCAGGAAGGATTTCATCGCGCCTCTCTAGGCGTCGCTCGCGGCGAAGCCAACCGGGATGCGGCCGGCGCGCAGCGCGGCGACGATCGCGGCCGGATCGGCGCCGGCAGCGCGCAAGTCGGCGAGGCTCGGCGCGCCGGCGCGCTTGGCCAGGCGGCGGCCGGCGGCGTCGGTCAGCAGCGGATGATGATGGTAGC
>CAXSHP010000049.1:0-16404 GCA_964236935.1 uncultured Sphingomonadaceae bacterium | reverse complement strand
TGACGGAACTAGACAAAATCAGTATTGCCGGAAGTGTGAGAGCACAACCCTGGATAAGGCACGGCATCCTTGACTGATCGTTCGCGCGCATTGCTTCCCCCTTCGATCCGATAGGTGCTACAGCGCTCGTTGGCGCCGGGTTCCCATCAGCTTTCTAGGTCAGGTGCCGAGAAGCTTCTTGTTTGGCGGGGACCGGGACATTGCCCGAAACGGCACGCGCTCCGAATTACGCCTATTGCCGAGATTGGACCGCCGCTGCTCTGTAGTCGCGCGGAGTCAAGCCGGACTTGGCTTTGAATGAGGGGCTGAAGTGGGCGGCGTCCTTGAAGCCGACATCATAGCCGATCGCCGTGACGGCGACCAACCCGACGCTCCCGCAAGCAATTTAACAAGTCCTGAGCCTAGCTGATAATAGCCATAGGCTGCCATCCCCTGCTTGATTAGCACTTGGGGGAAGCCGAGCTTCAGCGATGTAAACAATCATAAAGCTCATCGCAGGCTGCTCTTCGCGTCGGCCAATGGTGCACTGGAGTCACGGCACCGTCAGGTTCGCAAAGAGGGGTCGGTAATGGACGGGTGGGGACGTTCGATGGCGATCACCAGCTGGAAGGACGATGCGCGGGCAGCGACCAATCCTCTCTTCAATGAGAACGCGCTGAAGCTCGGCGTCTTCGGGCTCAATTCCGGCCACCAGATCATGTCGACCGCACCCGATCGCTATGTCGCCGATTGGGTGCGCGCCGATGCCACCGCCGGGCTCGTCGACCATTTCGGGCTGGAGGCGCTGGTCTCGCTGATGGGCTGGATCGACCATCCCGAACATGAGCCCTTCACCTGGGCGTCGGCGTTAGGCGCACGTCATTCCCGACCTGCCGTCGTGGCGACCATGCACATGCAGCTGATGCATCCGACCTTCGTCGCGAAGGCCGCCGCGACGATCGATCTCGTGACGAACGGCCGATTTGCGATGAACATGGTGGCGGGGGCCAATCCCGCGACGTTCGCGGCCTTCGGCGAGGCGCTGCAGGATCATCAGACGCGCTATGCCCATGCCGCCGAATTCATGGAACTGCTCTTCAAGCTGTGGACCGAGGAGCGACCGTTCGCTTTCAGCGGCCATTTCTTCGATATTCCAAAGGTCGTCTCCAAGCCGCGACCGATCCAGCAATTTCCCGCGATCTTCAACGCCGGCATGTCCGGTCGAGGTCGCCAGTTCGCTTGCAAATATGCCGATATCATCTTCACGCTGATCGACGATGACGATGGTGTCGCACGTGCGCAGATCGCCGAATATAAGCGGATCGCGCGCGAAGATCATGGACGTGACGTCCAGGTCTGGGCGCAAGGCTATCCCGTCATTCGCGATACGCGCGCGGAAGCCGACGCGTTCCTGCATTATTATACCGTCGAACACGCGAACACCGCGCAGATCGATGCCTGGGTAAAAGCCATGGGCGCCGGCGCGCAGGAGGATATGGATCCTGCCTATTTCGCCAGGATGCACAGCCGCTGGGCGGCAGGCAATGGGACCGCGCTCGTCGGCACGCCGGATGAGGTCGCGGAGGAACTGAGGCGCCTGTCGCAGCTTGGCCTGGACGGCGTCCTTCTCAACACGATGGAGCCGGAAGCGGCGGTAACCGCCGTCGGCGAACAGCTTTTGCCGAGGCTCGAAGCCCTCGGCCTGCGCAAACCGGCCGAGGCGCGGTCGCCCCGACGCCAGGCAGACAATCGATCGAGCGAACGCGGATCAGCCGCACTGGCGAACGCGCTCGCGCGATAAGAAAAGGGAGAAGATCGTGCAACGTTTCATCTTCATCAACCTGGCCGTCATGCTGTCTGCCGCGCCGACGGCGATCGCGGCGGCTCAGACCATTTCCGACCAAGGTACGGCAGCGGCGAGGAACAGCGCGCCGGTGGCCGACACCGATTCCGAAAACGGGCTCGAAGACATTGTCGTGACTGCCCAGCGCCGCGAGGAAAATCTTCAGCACGCCGCGATCGCCGTGTCGGCGATTACGGGAGATAAACTTGCTGCGGCCGGCATATCCGAAACGGCGAATCTGACGCGCCTCGTGCCGTCGTTGGTCGTTCAGCCGCTCGGCGGCTCGAGCCTCTCGCTCTATCTTCGCGGCGTCGGCACGCGCGGCGGCAATTCCTTCGCTGAAAATCCGGTCTCGTTCAACTTCGCCGGCGTCTACATCGCCCGGCCGACCGCCCCGGTTGGAACCTTCTACGACCTCGAGCGGATCGAAGTGCTGAAAGGTCCGCAGGGAACGCTCTATGGCCGCAACTCGACGGGCGGTGCGGTCAACGTGTTGCCTAAGGCACCCAAGCTGGGCACGTTTTCAGGGGACGCCACGTTGGAATATGGCAATTATGACAGCAAGAAAGCGGTGGCGGCGCTGAACATTCCGCTCGGAAGCAAAGCGGCGTTGCGCGTGGCGGGCCAGATCGTCGATCGGGACGGATATCTATCCAACGGCAGCGATGACGACAAAGGGCAGGCCGCGCGGGCGAGCTTGCTGATGCGGCCGTCCGATCGCTTCTCGGTGACCGTGATCGGCGACTATTTTCGGCAGCGCGGCAAAGGGCTCGGCGCGGTGCTGGTGCCCGATGCCTTGGCCCCGGATGCGCCCCCCGTGTCCAGGAGGATCGAAGGCTCCGATCCGCGGAGCACCAACGCGCTTTTGCAGAATTTCGGCTTTCTCATTGGCAGCGGGCTGGTGAAGGTTCCGCAGGATGATGCCTTTCAGCGCAGCGAATTCTATGGGCTCGCCGGCGTGGCTGAAGCGGATCTGGGCTTTGCCAAGCTGACGGTGATTCCGGCCTATCGCAAGAGCAAGCCTGATTATTTGAGCTATCTCTCCGGCTTCTCGGGCCGGGTCACCGAGGATAACGATCAATATTCGCTGGAGGCACGGCTCGCATCGAAGGGTGATGGTCCGCTGTCCTATGTGCTGGGCGCATATTATTTCGACGAGAAGCAAAGGGCGGTCAATTTATACGATGTCGGCCTCATCACCTACGTGCAGATCCTCCCGCGGCTGAAGACCAGCAGCAAGGCGGTCTTCGGCCAGGCGAGTTATGCGGTCACGGACGGATTTCGATTGGTGGGCGGCCTGCGCTATACGGACGAGTCCCGCAAGGATCACAGCTCGATCCGCGTCCTTACCCCGACGGATCAGGATCCGCCCTTCGCGGTGGCGAACAACAGCCTGACGTCCCGCCGGGTGACGTGGAAGGCCGGCTTGGAATATGATGCCGGTCCGAATTCGCTGGTTTACGCCAATGTCGCCACCGGCTTCAAAGCGGGCGGCTTTTTCCCCGCGGCGAGCGACAATGCGTTCGCGCCCGAAGCGCTGCGCGCCTACACGCTCGGATCGAAAAATCGTTTCCTGGATAATCGGCTGCAGCTCAATGTCGAGATCTTCTACTGGAAATATAAGAACCAGCAGGTCAGCTATCTTGGACCCGTGCTCGTGGCGCCGGGCCTGTACGGACCCGGCAACCTGATCGACAATATCGGTCAGTCCCGGATGTATGGTGCGGAAGCGGATCTGGTATTTGCGCCTGACCGCGACGACAATTTCGAAGTCAATATCCAATATCTGAATTCCAAATATAATAGCCTGACATATTCGGGCTTGTCCGGCAGCGGCGCCCCCCTTCGCACGAGTTGCGCGACCACATTGGACAATTCCTTCAATGCGATCCCCCCGGGGGTCGTGTTCGAGGTAAGCTGCGGCGGCAAGCCCGCGGTGAACGCGCCCAAGATCAGCGTGAATCTCGCTTATGACCACACCTTCCGCCTGGGCGATTATCGGCTTGTCGCGGGCGTGCGCTCGAGGATCGAGTCTTCGCGCTATCTGTCGCTCGAGTTCAACGATGTGCAGCGCCAGAAAGGCTATATGACATCCGATGCGATCCTCACGCTCAATGCGCCCGATGATCGCTGGTCGATCTCGGCCTTTGTAAACAACATCGAAGACAAGGTTCTCTACGCCGGGTCGACGCTTCAGCCGATCCTGAATACGGCCTACAATTCGCTCCGGCCACCGCGCACCTATGGGGTGCGGACCAGCGTGCATTTCTAGACGCCGGCGGAGCTCACACAGCAATCTTCTGTACTGCGGTGAAGGATATGTCTTGTGCAAAAGATTAATCCGCCAGCCTTGCTGGAGCCCTTGGGAGGCGCGCATGTTCATGTGGCGATTACGTCGCCGGGGCGGCGGCTCGCCTTTTTGGCAGGCCAGCCTGCGTTTGCGAAAGACGGCACCTTTGTCGGCAAGGGCGATATCGGGAAACAGGCCGAGCAGGCCTACGCCAATATTCGCGATACGCTCGCAGCCATAGGTGCGGCGCCCGAGGACATCGTCAAGCTGAGCATCTTCGTCGTGGACTATCGACCCGAGCATTTCGAGCAGATCGACCAGGCGGCACGCACGGTCTTCGGAGACCGCAAGCCGATCACCGCCGCGAGCCTGCTCGGCGTGTCCGCACTCGGCCTGCCGGACTTTCTGATCGAGATCGAGGCGGTGGTCGAGCTGGCGGACGAGCGCGGCTAGCATGGCACGCGACCATCGCCGGCAGCGGGGCGCCACCGGGGGGCATTTGTGATGAGTGATACGGGGTTGGCCGCTGTGCGGCGGCGGCTTGAGCGGCTCGCAGGAACGGCGACCGGCGATATCGAGGGCGCCCGGGCGCGCTATGCCAGCCTGGCCGAGGGCTTTGCCTTGGCGGCCGACATCGCCGTTGATCCCACGACGGTCGGTGGGATGCCAGGCGAACGGGTAACGACGCCAGAGTCGCGCGAGGATATGACTTGCCTCTTCCTTCACGGCGGCGGCTATGTCGTGGGCAGCGCTGCGCCTTATCGGCATTTGGTCGGTGAGATCGCGCGCCAGACGTGCGCGACCGGGCTCTCGCTTGATTATCCGCTCGCGCCCGAGCATCCTTTTCCGCAGGCGATCGAGGCCGTCGTCGCGGCCTACCGGGACTTACTGGAGCAAGGCAGGAAGGCCGATCGGATCGTCGTCGCCGGCGATTCCGCTGGCGGCGGTTTGGCGCTGGCGCTGATGCTGTCGCTTCGCGACGCCGGATTGCCGCAGCCTGCGGCTGCGTGGCTGATCTCGCCGCTGACCGATCTCGATCAGACCGGCGAGACGATGCGCACGCGCTGCCATCTCGATCCGATCGTCTCGCAAGCGCTCGCCGCGGCGTCCGCCGACGCCTATCTCGACGGTGCGTCGCCACGCGATCCGAAAGCATCTCCCCTCTATGCCGATCTTGCCACGCTGCCGCCGCTGCGCATCGACGTCGGCAGCCACGAGGCCTTGCTGGACGATTCCATCCGCCTCACCCGCCAGGCGGCAATCGCGGATGTCCATGTCGAACTCACCATCTGGCCGGGCATGCCGCACATCTTTCCGTTCTTCGCTCCGATTCTGGACGAAGGCCAGCAAGCTGTGGATCGAGCGAGCGCCTTTTTCACCGCGCATTTGGCCAGGCACTGATCGCCTCCGCCTTCCTTTCTTTTGAGCCGAGGGTTCCATGTTTCAGCCGCTTCCGAACCAAGCAGCAACCAGAACTGTCAGTGGCGTTCTGGTTGAAATTTTGAAGAAGCACGGTGTTCGCCACATATTCGGCCTGCCGGCGCTGCAGATGGCGATGATCATCGATAGTATCACCAGCGATCCCTATTTTCGCTAAGTATCCTGTCGGCACGAAGAATCCGCCGGGCACATGGCGCATGCCGCGCATCTGACGTCCGGGGAGACGGCGATGTGCTTCGGCACCACCGGACCCGGCGCCACGAACCTGCTGCCCGGCGTGGCCGCGGCCTGGGCGGACAATATCCCGATGCTCGTCGTCACGCCGAGCAATCAGTCGGACGTGATCGATCCCTATCGGGATCTGCTGCAACAGGTCGATCATCTCGCGCTTTATCGGTCAGTCACGAAATGGAGCGCGCGGGTAACTCAAGCGGAACGCGCGCCGGAGCTGTTCGAGCGGGCGCTCTACATGGCGCGGTCGGGCCGGCCCGGGCCGGTTCATCTCGATATCCCGAGCGACATTGCGACCTTCGCTTGCGACTACGATCTGGCTGCGATTCCGGTGATCTCCAGCCCTCGCCCCGCACCATCGCCGGCGGAGGTGGAGGCGATTACCGCGCTGCTCCGTTCGGCCAGGCGTCCGGTTCTGCTTGCGGGCGGAGGCGTTGCCCGATCCGACGCGACCGAGGCATTCCGCACCTTTGCCCGCACCACCGGCATACCTTATGCAACCACCGCCAAGGCGCTTGGTGTCGCCGACTTCGCGGATGTGAATCACATCGGCAGCTGCGGCTTCTGGGGGGGGCCCGCCGTAGTACGCGCGTGCGAAGAAGCGGACTTGATCGTCGCGATCGGCTGCAAATTCTCGACCTGGGTGCCGATCCACAAGCCGCCGGTCCATGTCGTGCCGCAGGGCCAGACGATCGTGCAGATCGACATCGACCCCGCCATGCTGGGCAAGAACGCGCCCATCACCCACGGCTATGTGGGGGATGCGCGCACCACTTTGACCCTGTTGGAACAGGCACTGGGCGACGCCTCGCTGACACTGGCTGACGACTGGTCCGCCGGACTGTCACGTGACCGCAGCACCTATATGCAGGACGTGACGACATTCAGCCAAAGCGCGCCGGCAGGCGACAACGGCGCGGTCAATACGGCGGCGTTCGTGTATGCCGCCACCCGACAGCTTCCGCGCGACACCATCATCGTCATGGACGGCGGGCAGATTTCCTCCTGGGACATGACCTTCGTCCAGCCCCGCTCGCCCCGTCACCTCGCGCACAGCGCCGGCATGGGTCATATGGGGTTCGGCTTGCCCGCCGCGATCGGCGCAAAGCTCGCCAATCCGGACAGGCCCGTGGTCGTGCTGACCGGCGACGGCGCGGCGGGCCTGACGATTCAGGAGCTCGAAACTGCCGCCCGGCACGGCTTGAATATCGTCATGGTTGTCCTCAACGACAGCGCATGGGGATGCTATCTGCCGCTCGAGACCGTGCTCGACAACAAGCATTTGGGCCTGCGCCTGAGCGATGTCGATTTTGCCCGGATCGCCGAGGGTTTCGGCTGCCGCGGGGAAAATGTGGCGACGCCGGATGAACTGACCGAAGCACTAGAGCGCGCGCTTGCTGCGGGGAAGCCGACCCTGATCAACGCACGCACGATCTACACGCCACATCCGATGGATCGTTATTGGGGCTCAAGCCAGCGCGGGGTGAATTTACGGCCCGCCCAACCCGCAGTGCTGGAAAAGTTAGGCCAGAGAGGAGACGGGTGATGATGCTTTCCTTCGGGCAGCCCCTCAATGGGATCTGCCAGATCGCCTATCTTGTCCCGGATATCCAGGCGGCCATGCGCAACTATTCCGAAGCGCTGAACATCGGCCCGTGGCTTTTCCTCGAGCATTGGCGGGCCGAGGACGAACGCTATCTTGGACAGCCATCGGCATTCGATATCTCCGTTGCACTCGGATTTAGCGGCTCGATCCTGGTCGAGCTCATCGAGCAGCACAATGATGCGCCCTCGATGTTCAAGGAGGCGCGCGTTAGCGGCAGCTACGGCTTTCATCATTTCGCTATCTCGACCCAGGCTTTCGAAGCTGATCGGGAGCGCTATCGCCAGCGCGGCTACGACGTTATCTTCGAAGCGGCGATGCCCGGTTGGCTGGGTGGCGGACGTGTCAATTATCTCGATTCGAGAAGCGAGCTCGGTGGCATGATCGAGCTGGTGGAGATGACGCCCGAGTTCGAGCAATGCACGCTGGAATTGAAGAGACCGTCGGAAAACTGGGATCGCAGCGCGCTGACCTTCACCCTCGCGCCGCCAGGATCATGATGATGGCCAGCAGCAACGGGGAGGCGGCCCGGCCGGACATGGCCGGATGAGGACCTATCTCGTGACCGGCGCGTCCTCCGGCATTGGTCGAGCGCTCGTCGACCAATTGCTGCGCGACGGACATCGCGTATTCGGATTGTCCCGCACGAGCGTCGCCGCGGACACCGAAAGCGCTCCGTGCGCGCGCTTCCAGCACCTCGCCACCGATCTTACGTCCCGCAAGCAATTGCTTTTGGGCGCGGCGCAATTGCGAGCGGCCGGCGCGCAGCTCGACGGCCTGATCAACGCCGCGGGCATCTCGATCGAGGGTCCGATCGCAGTGCAGGATCCGGATGACTTGCGGCGCCAGTTCGAGGTCAACGTCCTCGGCCCGATGAACGTCGTCCAGGCTTTTCTGCCGTGCTTCGCGCCCGATTCCGGCCGGCCCCGGCGGATCGTCAATGTCAGCTCGGTCGCGGCACGGATCGTGCTGCCGTTCATGGGCAGCTATGCGGCGTCCAAACGCGCGTTGGAGGCAATGTCGGATGCGCTGCGGCGCGAATTGCAACCCCGGGGCATCGGCGTCGTGATCGTTCAGCCCGGCCCCACCGCGTCGGCGATCTGGCGGAAATCCGATCGTCGTGCCGAACGGCTGTTCGCCGGAACGGATTATGAAGGCAGCTTTGCGTCGTTCCTTGAGAAATTCCTCCGCGAGGAAGACAAAGCGATGCCGGCGGCGCATGTCGCCAAGGTGATCGTTGCTGCTTTGACGGGGCGGCGATATCGGACGCGAATTCTCGTCATGCGCAATGGTTTCAGGCGAATCATTCTGCCCAGCTGGCTACCCGCCTCGATGGTCGATCGAAAACTGGCGCAGGAGTTCGGGCTGGTGGATCCAGGGAAGCGGGCCCGTCTCAGCGTTTCGTCGCGCTCGGATCGAAAAGTCTGACCGCGACGGACTTGGTTTCAGTGTAATCGAGCAGACCTTCGAGCCCATATTCGCGGCCGAAGCCGGACTGTTTCATGCCGCCGGCCGGCATCGCCGGGTCCAGCATGCCTTGCGCGTTGATGCCGATCGATCCCGCCCGCAGGCGGCGCGCCATGCGGTGCGCCGTGCCCAGGTCGCTGGTCCAGACGTTCGCCGCTAGTCCGTAGATGCTATCATTGGCTGTGGCGGCCAAGGCGTCGATGTCTGCTTCGTCCTCAAAAACGAGCGCCGTCGCGATCAATGGCCATGTCGGGCGTCGCGCCCGCGAAAATGCCGGGGCGCATGAAATAGCCCGCCTCTCCGTGGATCGAGCCGCCGGTCACCAGCTCCGCCCCGTCCGCCAGGCCGAGCGCGACATAATTCAAGACGCGTTCGCGTTGCCCTTCGGAAATCAGCGGGCCGATGACGCTGCCCTCCTCGAGGCCGTGGCCGATCGGCAGATTGTTCGCGATGTCCGCGATGCCGGCGACGACGCGATCATAGACCTTGCGCTGGATCAGCAACCTCGTGCCGGCCAGGCACACCTGGCCGCTGTTGAGGAAAACGGAATAAGCGGCGCCGGGAATAGCAGCGTCCAGATCGGCGTCATTGAATATGATCGTGGGCGATTTGCCCCCCAGCTCGAGCGCTACCCGCTTCAGCGTCCCGGCGGCGGCGTGCATGATCTGCCGGCCCACGCGGGTCGATCCCGTGAAGGCGATCTTGTCGATGCCGGGATGCTCGACCAGCGCTTCTCCCGCCGAGGCGTCGCCTGTTACGACATTCAGGACTCCGGGGGGAATGCCGGCCTCGAGCGCCAGCTCGGCGAGCCGCAGGACCGACAAAGGCGCGAGATCCGCCGATTTGATGACGACGGAGCAGCCCGCCGCGAGGGCGGGAGCCGCTTTCTGGATCGCCAGCATGATCGGCGCATTCCAGGGAATGATCTGCCCCACGACCCCGATCGGCTCGCGCACAGTGAAGGCATGCCATTCGCCGGGGGCGGAAACGGGAAGCGTTTCCCCCGTGAGCTTGCTCGGCCACCCCGCATAGTATCGCAACGTGGCGATCGCATGTGGGAGGAAGAACGCACGCGTCAAGGCAAGCGGCGCGCCATTGTCGATCGTCTCGAGCTCGGCGAGGAACGCCGCGTCCGCTTCAATTCGGTCGGCGAACAATCCTAGGAGCCGGCCACGTTCCAGGCTTTTCATATCGCGCCAGCCGTTCTCGAATGCGCGCCGGGCCGCGCGGATGGCGCTATCGATATCGGCAGCGTCGCCATAAGGCACGGTAGCGATCACCTCGCCCGTGCCCGGGTCGCGCACGTCCAGGCGGCCTCCGTTCGCCGCGTCCACGATCTCGCCACCGATCATGAGGCCATGGCGGCGCTTCAAAAATGCTTGCAGCGCCTCCGAGGTGTTTGGGTGCAATGCCAAGTTTCAGCTCCAGATCCGCCGGCCGGAGCCGGAGCGACTGCTTCGTCTGGTAGCTATTTCGGTAAACTCGGGTCGATAGCTGGGAACAGCTAGACCGAGGCTCAAGCGATCGGCAAGGCGGACTCCCCAAGCGCGAGGCACATCAGCCTGGTCCTGCTGTCCACCCCCGTCTTGGCGAAGATGGCGCGGAGATGATTCTGGACGGTGTTGATGCTGATCTGACGGTGGCGCGCGATCTCCTTGTTGGCGAGACCGCGGCAGATATCGGTGACGATCTCATGTTCGCGGGCCGTCAGCCCCGAAGATTGCACACCCTCGATTCGTTGATAGACGATGAAACGGTTCGCGCCATTATGCTCGGCCCGCTGCACCTCGACGGCGCCTGACCCGACCGGCAGGATGACGCCGCGATCGGTGCCGTCCGCCCTGCAAAGCTGCGCCACGGCTGCTTCCAGCCTGGTGCGGAAGCGCCCGCCTGTCGCCAGATCGGTGACGAGCGCGCGGCCGTGCGCCTCGATATAGATCGGCTGAAGCACATCATCGAGAACCAGCGCGGGAAAGCCCGTCTCATCGGGCGACATGCGCTGCCGTCCCTGTAACTCCTCCAGCTTTTCGCTGAGCCGCAGCCGCGCGAGCGTCGAGGCGAGGGGCGTGAGGCAATGGCTCAAGATGCCGAGGTCGCGATCCAGGAAGGGGCTGCTCGAAGCCGGCCGATGAAGCCCGAACAGAAACGGCCGGCCCGGCTCGGTTTCGATAAAGATGCAGACGACATGGTGGACGCCCGCTTCGGCCATCACGCGGCAGAAGAGCTCATCCTGGTCGAATCGCCGGTGATCGATAATCTCCCGTGGCCGGAAAACGGCCATTTTTCGGCCGCCGGCCGCGCTCAACCGCGCGAGCGGATCGAGCCGGATATAATTTTGCTGCAAGCGCCACATATCGCCGGGCGGCATGCCGTAGCTGGCGCTGCGCAAGAGCTGGATATTCGATGCATCCATGTTCTGCACATGGCGGAACGCCGCACTGCGCGCTTTGACCTGATCGGCCAGCGCGGGCAAAATCAGATCGCCGATTTGCTGGAAGCTGGATGTGGCGCAGATTTGCTCGAGGACTGCCAGGAGGTCGAGGCGGGCGGCAGGCAAAGCGAAGCGATAGGCATCCGTCCGGCCGCCGTATGGCCTCGATGCGGTCATCCCAGCACGACGTCCAAGAAGCGCATCGTCATCGCATCCCCGATCGCTTCGTTAGGCTTTTATCTTGCGATTAGTCACGAAGACTATGTCATAAAATCGACGGCATCAAGAGCCCGCGGTTCCGCTTAGCCCGGTTCACGCGTTACGGGGAGCGCCCGTGCGATCGTCAAGAATGGGATCGCCGTGCCGAAAGAATCCGCCCGGCCCGCATCCCGGTCGGCTTGCCTTCCAGCAGCGCCGCTATGCCATTGACGAAAACAGCCGCGATGCCCTCGGGCGGCCGGTAGGGGTCGCCGAACGTGCTCCGGTCCGCGATCTTGCCGGGATCGAACAGGACGAGATCTGCGGGCAATCCATCCGCGATCCTGCCGCGATCGGGCAGGCCGAGCCATGCCGCCGGCTGCCCGGTCATTTTGTGGATCGCCTGCTCGAGCTTTAATGTGCCGTCACGCACGAATTGACCGAGAATGCGAGGAAAGGTTCCGAAGGTTCGGGGATGCGTTCCGCCCGCACAAGGCATCCCGTCCGATCCCACCATACAGGCGGGATGGCCGATGATCTCCTGCTGGACGGCCATGCTCGAGAGCAGGATCGAGATCGGTGCGCCCAGGCCGAACCGGCGAACCACCTCGACGGCCGCCAAGGCCGGAGCGAGGGTTACTCGATCGGCCAGCTCGGCGAGGGTCAATCCCTGCCAGTCGCCATAGACGTCCCCGATCAGCCGAACATGGTCATAGGGAAAGCGGCCGGTCCCGCTGTCCAGATCTTCGGTCAATCGGCGGACCAGGTCCACATCGTCGAGAGAGGCGCCCAGCGGCTCGCTGCGGCCGGCGACGAACCATCCCGGCATGAGCAGCGAAATCCGCGTGAAGGCATGCTCATAAGGATAGCGATCGATCCCGATGTCGACCCCCTCGCCGATTGCCCGGTCGATCCGATCAAGCATCGGAGCGACGAGCCGCTCGGCGCCCGGACCGGCGGGCGCCAGATGCGATATCTGCAAACGCGCGCGCGCTTGCCGCGTCGCCACGATCATCTCATCGATGCTTTCGAGCAGCAGCTGCGTGTCGTAACCGCGCAGATGGGCCGACACGAAACAATCGTGGCGGGCGGCCACGCCGGACAGTCGGGCGATTTCGGTCGCATCGGCATAGCCGCTCGGATGGTACATCAGGCCGAACGACAAGCCCGACGCGCCCTGAGCCAGACAAGCGTCCAGCAGCCGTTCCATCTGACCCAGTTCCGCATCGGTGGGACGACGCATCTCCAGGCCCATCACCGCGCTGCGCAGTGCGCCGTGACCGACTTGGCCGACGATGTTGACTTCGGTGCCACATTGGAGAACCGACGTGGCATATTCGTCCCAGTCCCCCCATTCGCCGCTCCAATTGCCCGGGCTGATGATTTCGAGCAGCTCGGGCTGGAGCGCACGGTTGAGGCTCGTCACGGGGAAGGGGGAGAAGCCGCAATTGCCGTTGACTTCGGTCGTCACGCCCTGCGCGATCTTATCGCCGATCGAAGACTGGCTGATCGCGACCAGATCGTTATGGGCGTGGATGTCGATGAAACCGGGCGCGATGACGAGGCCCGTCGCATCGATCTCAAGGGCGTCGGCGGGAGCGTCTTGCCCACTCCGCCGGAGACGCCCATCGACGATCGCCAGGTCCGCTTCGATCAGCGGGTTGCCGAGACCGTCCGAGACGAGGCCGCCGCGCAAGATCCATGACGCCGAACGCGCGGTCACCATGTCCGCAGCGGCGTGGTCGTCAGCCGCTCGGCGCCATCCTCGGTGACGAGAATGGTATCTTCAAAACAGCTCGTCCCGATCTCGGTCGGAACGATCATCGGTTCGAGGAAGAAGGTCTGGCCGGCTTCGAAGCAAAGATCACTTTCGGAAACGATAAACGGCAGTTCGACCAGATCGAGGCCGAAGCCATGGCCGACGCACCAATCCCAATCCTGAAATCCGTAGTCGCGCACGACGTCGTGCATGATGGCCATCATATCCGCGATGCGTTTGCCGGGGCCGGTTGCGCGAAACCCTTCTTCCTGCGCGGCGACGCAGGCTTCGAGCAACCGCACCTGATCGGCGGTGGGCTCGCCGGCGACAAGACTGCGCGCATGATCTGATTGATAGCCGTAGAGTTCCGCCGCGGTATCGATCGATATCAGTTCGCCGGGCTGGATGCGCTTTCCGCGAAGCGGCAGGACATTCTTCATCGCGCTGCGCTTCCCCGCCTGGATGCGGCTGCCGAAGCCGCATGTCTCACAGCCTTCCTTGAGGATCCGGTATGTGAACGCCGCCGAGATATCATGCTCGGTATTGCCTGGAACCGCTGCGGCCAGCGCGTCGGCCATGCCGAGCGAGGCCGCTTGGGCGAGGGTTCGGATGACGGCGATTTCGGCGGGCGACTTGATCGCGCGCACCTCGGTCAAGATCGAACCATCCTCGACGAGCGCGGTATCGCTCAAGGCCAGCCGCAGCTCCCGATCCGCAGCCGCCGAGATTTTCCGCGCATCGATATAGCCGATGCGCTTGCCGAGCACGCCCCAGTCGCGCAGCGCATCGCCCACCTGATCCGCGAGACTCCGCATTTTCAGGACGGTGCCGAACGCCATGCTCGGCCTGAAATCGCGCACCCAGGTCGCCTGGATATTGGAATGCATCGGTTCGCCGTGGAAGATGCTGTTCGTGATCAGGATCGGCGCTCGATCGAGCGAGACCAGCAGGAATGATTCGCCGAAGAAGCTTTCCCAGCCCGACAGGTAGCGCACATTCGCCTTGCTGGCCGGGGAGCCGTAGACGATCAGCGCCTCCAGCTCGTGCTTGACGAGTTGCTGGCGGACCTTGGCAAGACGGGTTTCATACTCCGCGATGGGAAATTCGAGTTCGAGAACGCGCTCGCGCTCGGCCCAGTCGAATCCCCACCGGGCCTTCAGATCCAGCTCTCCAGTCATGCGCTTGCCTGCCTTTCATCGGTATGTTGCCTGGCGCTTTCCGCCGAACTCAAAGCGAGGCCCCGGCCGTCGATCGGCCAGACATCGACCAACTCGCCACCCGACACGACGTAGTAGCGATCGTGAAGATTGACCGTCGGGTCGCAATGCGCGGGGACGATGTCGACCCAGTCTCCGACGGCGGGCAGGGGCGTGCCGGTGAGCCGTCCGAATTCATCTCCGAAAAAGTGAAAAGACAGCGCCCGGGCCTGCTCGACCGAGGCGCTTGCGGTGCGCCAGACCTGCTGACGGGGCTGGTCCGGGGCGATGCTCTTGGTGCCTGCATCGAGCGTCGCCTGAGCAGCGATCGGACGGCTGATCACCGCAGTTCGAACCCACAGCGCCTGTTCGAAAGTCGCTTCGGCCGGATCGGGGGCGAGCCTGACCTCGCCATACTGACCGTCCATGAACACATAGCTTCCCGGCTGCGCTTCGTTGATGATCGCGTCTGCCGCATCGATCCAGAGCGTTCCGGTGCCGCCGCCGGTCACGCGCGTGCCGCACTCTACCGATAGCGCCCGCAGCAGTCCGGTTTGCGTGCGATAGACGCTTGCGCGCTCGGACCAGTCTGCGATGTGCTGCACCAGCCCGGAATAGCCCTGCAGCCCGGCGAAACTGGCTCCTCCTTCGAGCGATTTGATGTGGGCGACCAATGCCGGCACTTGTCCGATCGCGGCCCCCGTCCGGTTCATACCGATATCGACATCGACGACGAGCCCGATAGTTGCGCCCGCCCGCTGCGCGGCCGCTGCCAGCCGGGATGCGCCTTCGTGGGTATCGACGACGGCGAGAAGCGCGACCTGCTTGCGGCCAAGCGCCATGAACCGGGCGATTTTTTCTGAGTTGGTGACCGGCGAGGTGAGCAAGATCGACCGGATTTCGGGCGCGGCAAGCATCTCGGCCTCGCGAACCGAGGCGACACAGATCCCGACGGCGCCCGCCTGAACCTGACGCGCGGCGATCCGGCAGCTCTTATGCGCCTTGGCGTGCGGCCGAAGCGCGAGGCCAGCCCGCTCGGCCAAATCCGCGGCGCGCGCGATGTTACGGTCGAGCGCATCGCGATCGAGCACAAGCGAGGGGGTCGGGATCTCGGCTGAGATTGGGCGCATCGCCGGCGGGGCCACATGAATGGTTGTCTGGATAGGAGAGTGCTGACGGTGCGGGCACGACGCCATAGCCGAAATCAATCAGGCTCTTGATGCTCTCGCGGTGTGTCGAGGACCGGCGAGTGATCGCGGACGCCTGACCCTGCTCCGGCTACGCTCGCCTGATCGACCAGGCCAATCCCGCGCTCTCCGCAGGTTGCACCAGCTAAGCCCAGAAATGGATGGATTTCTATCGGTGGGACGGACTGCCGAAAGTGATCGCGTCCGCTGCCGCCGGGACGCCCACCACGGCGCGCAGCGCGGCGATCCGTGCCGAGACCGCACGCTGCGACACCGCCGCCATCGGCGCGAACGCATCGAAGCCATGATAGGCGCCGGGATAGACGTGTGTTTCCACCGGGACACCGGCAAGATTGAGCCGCCGGGTATAATCGAGATCCTCGTCGATCAGGATGTCGAGCGCGCCGACATCGATGAACGTCGGCGGCAGGCCCGCGAGGTCGGTGGCCTGCGTCGGCGCGGCGTACGCGGGTGCATCGCCGCGTCCGCCAAGATATTCGCGCCAGCAGGTCGCGTTGGCGGGGGCGTCCCAGGCGCCCAGGCCGGTAAGTGCGGCGCAGGACGCGGTGGCGTTGCGATGGTCGAGCATCGGATAGCACAGCATCTGGAAAGCGACCGCCGGCCCGTCGCGATCGCGCGCCATCAATGCGGTGGCCGCGGCGAGGCCGCCGCCGGCGCTGGCGCCGTATACCGCTATCCGCGCCGGGTCCGCACCCAGTTCGGCGGCATTGGCGGCAAGCCAGCCCAGCCCGTCGTAGCAGTCCTCCACCGGCGCGGGAT
>CAXSHP010000048.1:11730-16733 GCA_964236935.1 uncultured Sphingomonadaceae bacterium | reverse complement strand
GCGCGACGCCGTCCGGTCGTGCTCACCGTCCATGATACCACCCCGTTCAATGGCGCGGGGGTGAGCGCGTTGCAGCTGCGCGGGTTCGACGATCTGCTCGCCGCGCCCGATCACCTGATCGTCCATACCGGCGGCGCGCGGGAGAGTCTGCGCGCGCGCGGAGTGAGCGAGGATCGCGTGACCGTCATCCCGCATGGTCCCCTCGCTTTACGATGCGCGCCCGCCATCCACGCCGCTGCCGCCAATGCCCCAGGAAGATGGCGGATCGTGATGTTCGGCCGGCTCCAGGCCTATAAGGGGATCGACGTGCTGATCGAGGCGCTGGGCCTGCTGCCCGAGGACGAGCGCGCCCGGCTCGAGGTGATCGTGGCCGGCAGCGCGCTGATGCCGCTCGAGCCGCTGCGGGAACGCGCGGCCGCGCTCGGGCTGTGCGCGCCGACGCTGCAGATTCACGCCGGCTGGCTTAGCGAACAGGACACCGCCGATCTGCTCGCCAGCGCGGACACGTTCGTCTTCCCCTACCGCGCGATCGAGGCGAGCGGAGTGCTGTTCCTCGCCGCGGGTTTTCGCAAATGGATCGTCGCAAGCGCGCTTGGGGCGTTCGTCGATGCGATCGGCGGGCGCGAGGGACAGGGCGCGCTGGTCCCGCCCGGCGACCCGGCAGCGCTGGCGCGGGCGCTAAGCGACAGCGTCGGCCGGACGCCCTCGCCGGACGGCCTCGACTGGGCGCCGAGCTGGGCGAGCATCGGCGCGCGCACAGCCGCATTGTACCACGATCTGCTTGCGACGCGGTTTTCGCCCGAAAAAGAGTAAGGACCGGTTTAACTGCATCGGCATAATTAGCGGAACCGCCTCGACTCAGGGCGACTCTGAGACAGGGATTGTCTTAACCAAAGACAGTTGTTGCCCGACAACGCAGGTTTGTCTATCTCGCAACTGCGAAGGGAGCCTCGTTTGAACAAGATACGTCTAGCTGCGCTGTTCGGCGCGGGAACGTGGCTGGCCGCTGGTGGCATGGCGCAAGCCAGCATCGATCTGGAGGCGCAGGGTGGCATCCGTCACGAGAATAACCTGTTTCGGCGCCCCAATGGGGCCGTCGATTCGGGCGTCCGCTCGGGCAGCGATACGATCTTTTCGGCGCAGGCGCTGCTGGCCGCCCAGATAACCCCCGGCAATTTCAATGCACGATTGACCCTGCAGGCGGGCAAGGATTGGTATCGCCGCAACGATTCTCTCAACAACCTCAATTATTCCGCCGGCCTCGCAGTCGCCCGGAGCGGCGATCTGCTGCAATTCAGCATCAACGGCCTCTCGGAACGCCGCCTCAGCTCGTTCGGCGACGTCAACAACCTCACCGGCAACATCCAAAAGCTGCAACGCGTCTCGGTCGAAGTGACTTATCCGATAACGCCGGACATCAGAGTTGTGGTCGATTCGCAATATAATCAGAACGTCAATTCGGCGTCCAACCTGCGGTCAATCGACTATCGCCAGTACGGCGTTGGTATCGGCCTCGGCTGGTTCAGCCCGATCGGCAACAGCGTCGTCGTGACCGTCTCCAAGACGCAGACCGACGGGCTTCACCCGCGTCCGGTCACGCTCACGCCGGGCACGACGGTCAATTCTCCGATCGACTTCAGCGACACCTCGGCGAATGTCCGATTGACCTACAATCCCAGCGTCTTCACCAGCATAATGGCGGAATTGTCCTACGTCAGCCGCAAGGATCGATCGGTGATCGGCAACGATTATCACGGTCCCTCGGGCAACGTGACGCTTGGCTATCATCCACGGAAGGGCGTCAGCGCGCAGTTCACCGTCGGGCGCCGGCTCGAAGCTCAAAGCTATATTTTCGTCGATTCGGTCCGCCGGGACTTTGCCACTCTTTCGGGCGAAATATTGGTTGTCGATCGGCTCATGCTGAGCGCAACGGCCGGTTACGCACGCCGGCGTTTCTCTTACGATCCGATTTTCAACTCCACATTGCAGAAGCGGACCGATGAGACCTACCGTGTCGACGGCGCACTCTCCTACCGGCTGCTCGAGCGCGTCGAGCTCGGCGCCGAAGTGACCCATCAGTGGCGCGACAGCAATGTCGCGGGCCGCGGATTCCACGCTACCAGTGTCGAGGTGACGGCCCGTATCCTATTTTCCCATGGCGGCAACCTGTCGTTCACCCCTGGGAGTCTATGACAAGGCATATAGTTATGAGCTTTCGCGCGCTGTTTACTCGAATTGCAACGTCGCTGCTGGGCGGCGCGATCGGGCTGAGCCTTTCGGCGTCGATGGCCAGCGCGCAGATCGCCACCGGCAACACTGCGCTCAACGGCACCGCGGCGCCCAGCGGCGCCTCAGCGGATTATCGCGTCGGTGCGGGCGATCTGCTTGCCATCTCCGTCTATCGCTCGCCGGACCTGCAAACCAATGTGCGCGTCGGAACCGACGGGACGATCGGCTTCCCCTCGCTCGGCGAACTTCAGGTCGCGAACAAAACCGCGAACGAGATTTCCGATCTGCTCGCTGGGCAGCTCAAGCAGCGCGGCATCCTCATCTCCCCGTCGGTCAACGTGCTCGTCTCCGAGGTCCGCGCCCGGACAGTGATGGTGATGGGTTCGGTCGCCCGGCCCGGTGAGGTGCCGCTCGATCGCCCGGGCATGACGCTGGCCACCGTGCTCGCGCGTTCGGGCGCCACTTTCGGAACCGGCGCCGCCGTGGTCACGGTGATGGAGAACAAGACCGATCAGGCGCCGCGCGAACAGTTCCGCATGAGCGATCTCGTTTCGGGAACGAGCGACCGCGAGGCGCGGCCTGGCGAGATCCTCGTCGTCGAGTCCGCGCCGACGATCTATGTCTCCGGCGAGGTTGGCCGGCCCGGCGCCTATCCGCTCGAGCCGGGCATGACGGTCGGTCAGGCGCTGGCGGTCGGCGGCGGCGTCACGCCGCGCGGCTCGGCCGGCCGCATCCGGCTGACGCGCACGCCGCCCGGGGGCAAGCCCCAGACGACAGACAGCATCAAGTTTGATGCGCCGCTCATGCCGGGCGACCTCGTCTATGTCAGACAGAGGTTGTTCTAGGATGTCGAGATAATGACGCTATTCGTTGGAACGTCCGAGATCAGGGGCAGGCGATGAACCTAGTGCAGTTCGCTCTTATTTTGAAGGCGCGCCTGCGCGTACTTCTTGCCTTTGTCATTCTCGGGCTGTTACTTTCGCTACTGTGGGTGTGGTCGTCGCCACTGATATATCAGTCGACGGCGCAGCTGCTGGTGACTGTGCGCGCCCCTGACATGGTCACTGTGGCAGGCGACCAGAACGTCGCGTCTCAACTGCAGCCGGACTATCTGGCGACGCAGGTCGACGTCATCAAATCCGATCGCGTCGCCGTCGCCGCAGTCAAGAAGCTCGGGATCGATCAGGATCCGGCGGCGCTGACGCAATATCGGAACGCGGGCTCGCCCGGCGCGCCGTCGATGTTCTTCGCAGATCGCCTGCGCGGATCGCTGCGCGTGCTGCCGTCGGCCTCGTCGCGAGTGATTTCGCTGACCTATGCGTCACAAAATCCGCAAACGGCGGCGACCGTCGCCAACGCGTTCGCGGACGCCTATCGCGACACCAGTCTCGCGCTGCAGATCGAGCCCGCGCGACAAGCTTCGAGCTGGTACGAGAGTTCGGCGGCAGATCTGCGCAAGAAGCTCGACAAGGCGCAGGAAGCGCTCAGTCTGCGCCGCGCCGCACTGGGCGTGACCGCGCCCAACGACCAGGCGGGCGACGCCGAGGATGCGCGGCTCGGCGCGCTGTCGCAGCAGCTCGCCTCGGCCCAGGCCGCCCAGGCCGTCCAGAACGCACGCGCCACCGGCGGCGCGCTGCCCGACACGATGACCAGCCCGGTCGTCCAGTCGCTGCTGAGCGATATCTCGAGGGTGGAGGCCCAGCGCAGCCAGTTGGCGACCTTCGCGGGACCCAATAACGTCGACTATCAGCAGCTCACCAACCAGCTGGCGAAGCTGCGTAGCGAGTTGGCGCAGCAGAAGGCGTTGGTGGCGCAGTCCGCGTCCACCAGCTCGGCGCAAAGCGCGCAAAGCACGGCGGCCCTGCAAGCTGCGGTGGATACGCAGCGGCGCCGCGTGATCGATTCCCAGCGTTCGCGCGGCGATATCGCGTCGCTCGAACAGGACGTGATGACGCTCAAGAACACCTATGAGCAGATCGTTGCCCGGCAGGCGCAGGCGACGCTGCTCGGCGCCACCAGCCAGACCAACGTGACCCTGCTGTCGCCGGCAACGGTGCCGCTGCGTCCATCGGGTCTGCCCAAGACATTCAAGGTCCTGGTGGGCCTGTTCGGCGGAATCTTGCTCGGCTTGCTCGCCGCCGTCTGCCTCGAGTTCCTCGATCAGCGGCTGCGCCGGCCGGAGGATGCCCCGGTCTGGCTCGGTATTCCGAACCTGGGCGGCGTCCGCACCCTGAGCCATCGCGACGGCAGGCTGATCGGCCAATCCGTTAGGCGCTACCTTCCCCGGCCCAGCGAAGGGAGCGCCTTGTGAACGATATGGCAACCGACAATCGCCCCTTTTCGACCAGTCCGCTGGATTATGACGCGCCCGAGATAAGCCGCATCGGCGAAGTGCTGCGACGGGCCAACCTGCTGAGCGAAGAGCAGGCGCTCGAGGTCGAGCGGTTCAGCAAGCAGACCGGCCGCCGCTTCGGCGAGGCGGCCGTCGAGCTTGGTTTTATCGATGAGGGCACGCTGCAGCGGGCGCTTGAAACCCAATTCGATCTGCAGGCCGACGAAAGCGGGATCAAGGGCGAGCCGGTCTCCTTCACGCGGCCACAGTCGCAGGCGGCCGAGGACTATCGCTCGATCCGCAACGCGCTGGCGTTGCGCTGGTTCAAGCACCCGCAGGGTGCGCAGACGCTCGCGGTGCTCAGCGCACAGCGTGGCGACGGTCGTTCGCTGATGGCGGCGAACTTGGCGGTATGCTTCGCACAGGTCGGACTCCGGACGTT
>CAXSHP010000048.1:6342-11720 GCA_964236935.1 uncultured Sphingomonadaceae bacterium | reverse complement strand
GCGTGCTGCTCGTCGACGCCGACATGCGCGACCCGATGCAGCATCGCCTGTTCAATCTCGACGACCGGCACGGGCTGGCGACATTTCTCGCCGGGCGGACCGAAGGCGGCGCGCTGTACGAGATCCCGGGCATCCCCAGCCTGTCGGTGATGCCGGTTGGCGGCATCCCCCCAAATCCCCAAGAACTGCTGCTCCGCCAGATGCTGTCGCGGCTCGTGCGCGAAGCCAAGGAGAAGTTCGAGATGGTGATCTTCGATACGCCGGCGGCGGAGTCGGGCAGCGATTACCAGATCATCGGCGCCGAGGCGCAGGGCGCGCTGATCGTCACCCATCGCGAGCAGACCCGCACGCGCTCAGCCAAGCAGCTGGTCGAGGCCTGCCAGGGCTTCGGCATCCGGATCGTCGGTTCCGCGATGAACGGGGCGCGCTGACCGGCGCCGGCGATCGTCTCGACAAGCGACGGCGCTCTGACAGGCTGACGCCCACATGCCCTGCTCAAACGGGATCGCGATCGTCGTTCCCACGCTCAACGAAGCGAACGGCATCGCGGCGGTGATCGCCGCGCTGCTGCGCGACCTGCCCGCGAAAGTCGACACCCGGCTGTTTGTCGCCGATGGCGGCAGCAGCGACGGTACCGTCGCGATCGTCGCCGAAATGGCGCGGACCGATCCCCGGATCATCCTGATTGACAATCCGAAACGATTGCAGGCGGTGGCGACCAATCTCGTCGCGGAAACGGTTGCGGATTGGGCCGCCTATCTCGTCCGCTGCGACGCGCACGCCGAATATGCCGCCGGATTCGTCAGACGAGTCGTGGAGTCGATCGATCGCAGCGGCGCCGATGCGGTCGTCGTGCCGATGGATTCGGTCGGGCGCACATGCACGGGACGGGCGATCGCCTGGGTGTCCGACACGATCGTCGGATCGGGCGGGTCGGCGCATCGCGGCGGCGCGACCAGCGGGTTCGTCGACCATGGCCATCACGCCGGCTGGCGGCTCGCCAGCTTCCGGCGGATCGGCGGCTATGACGAGAGCTTTGCGCAGAATGAGGATGCCGAGTTCGATTGCCGGCTGCGGCGCTCCGGCGGCAGCATCTGGCTCGATGCGGGCATTCGGCTACGTTATCACGTCCGTCCGACGCTGCGCGCGCTGGGCCGCCAATATCATGGCTATGGCCGCGGCCGTTCGCGCACGGTACGCCGTCATCCGGGCTCGATGCGCATGCGGCAGTTCGCCGTGCCTGCCTTCGTCGTCGCCAATCTGATCGCGCTCGGCGCGGCCGCGTGGTTTCCTGCGTTGCTGGCACTGCCGGCGCTTTATCTGCTTTTGCTCAGCGCGGTATCCGTTCAAGTGGCGCTGCGTCACCGATCGATTTGTGGCCTGCGCGCGGGTCCTGCGGCGCTGGTGATGCACGTCGCCTGGGCAGCCGGCTTCATCGCCGGGCTCGCATTGATCCGGGAACGACGCTGGATACCCGTCGATGCTGCGTTGCAGCTTCAATTGATTGGTGCGGGTTCCGATTTATGCTAGCGGACCACACTATGTCGCGCAGGATAAGCCCATATCCGTTTTGCCGGCCGAAAGCCGGGTTCGCTCGCTGTTGCAGCAGAGTCGGCGATCGTTTTGAATCCGGACCTGCCAGCCGGTGGATGCGATGAGCGCGCGCGCGGAACATCCCGGCAGCGGCAGTATCGGCGATCGACGCGGCTTCAACCCGCATATCCATGGCGCGCGCGGTCTCTTTTCCGGGCTTGTCTTCGTTCACCATGTCGCCAACTCCAAACTTCCGACTTTCGACCTGTTCAGCGGGCCGATCGCCGGATTTGTGACGCAATCTTTCCAGTTCGGGGTCGAGCTGTTCTTCGGCATCAGCGGCATCGTGATCATCGGCGCGCTGGAGCGGTCGCCCAATTGGCGCGCGTTCATCTGGGATCGCCTGACGCGAATCCTTCCGGTCCTGTGGACGACCATCGCCGTTCTGACGGCGGTGTTCCTTGCCGCCGACCAGCGGCTGCCGAGCCTCGAAAATTATCTGAAGAATTTGATACCAACGCCGCCGCCGTTCGGCGGTCGCCTGCTCAACCCGGCGGCGTGGTCTCTCGATTATGAATTGATATTCTACCTCATCGCCGGCCTCGCCTGGGCGGTGCGCCGCCATCGTCCGGTGTTCTGGACGATCTGCGCCGCCGGCTTCGTCTATATGCTGTTCTATCCTCGTGCGGTGCTGATGCTCGCCGGCGTGTTGATCGCGCGCGGCCTAGTCACCGAACGTCTGTTGTTCGGGGTCGGCCGGTATGCCGGCACATGCGTCGCCTTGTTCCTGCTTTGCTGGTACGGGACGACGCAGCTGCAGGGCAGCGATCCGCTGCGCCCGATTGTGCTGGGACCGGCGTTTCTGCCGTTCGAGACGTGGCTCGGATCGCTGCCGCTGATGGCGCTCGGCGCGCTGTTCGGCACGCTCGCGTTAGCGGGAATCAGCGCCGGACGGGGAATGTTGAGTCGCTTCCTGACGTCGCGCGCAATGCTGTGGCTGGGTACGATCAGCTACAGCTTCTATCTGTGGCACCCGCTGATCGTCTCGGGCGCGAAACGCGCGCTCGTCCTCGCCGGGCTCGTCGATCGGCTCGGCCCGGCGACGCAATTGGTGTTGTTCGTGGTCGCCTTGCCGCCGTCGCTGCTGATCGCGGCGGCGAGCCAGCATTATATCGAGGGCCGCTTCACCCGCTGGTTGCGCTCGCTTGGTCCGCGCAAGCCCGCCGGACCCGTCGATCGCTTCCTTGCCGCGACCGGCCAGACCGACGCGATGCCGCCCTCCCCCGCCCTCGGCCCGGCGCCGTCGCGTTGATGGCGGGCGCCGCCGCGGTGTCTGCTAGCGCGACCCTAGCGAAAAGCGCTGCGCGGCGGTTGCGCGGAGCCGGCGCGCTCGGCTGCCTCGGGCAGCGCCGGAAACAATATCAGCAAGCCGATCAGCCCGATCATAGGACGCCCTTTCGGCGAAGCTGGCGGCGCTGGCTGCATGGCTCGCCAGCTAAACTGCCCGCGACATGCGCCGAAATGGCTATCTCGTCCGAACCGGACGGCGCATTGCCATGACGGACACATCCGAGGCCGCGATTTCGTCCGATCCGGATACGACTTTGGTCGTCGCGATCCCGACCTTCCGGCGGCCTGCCTTGCTGACCGCGCTGCTCGACAGCCTCGCGCCGCAGGTCGTGGAGCGGAAGGCGCTGGTGCTGATCGGCGATAATGATTGCGATCCGGCAGTGCGGACGCTGATCGAAAGCTACGGCCGCGGCGTCCGCGTCCGCTACCGCCCCGTCGCGGAACGCGGGGTAGCGGCGGTGCGCAACGCGCTGGTCGCCGAAGCGACCAAGATCGCGCCGTCCTGGCGATGGCTGATGATGCTCGACGACGACGGCGCGGCCACGGCCGGCTGGCTCGATGCGATCGTCGCCTGCGCCGAACGCTTCGATGCCGACCTAGTCGGCGGGCCGGTCGAAGGCGTGATCCCCGCGGGATCGGGCAGCCTGGCGCGCAACAGCATCTTCGCCCGGCGGCGCCGCTGGCCGACCGGGCCGGTCGTCATGCTCAACACCACACAGAACCTGGCGATCGCACGCCGGCTGGTCGCGGACGGCGCCGCGCCGCTGTTCGATCCACGCTACGGCGCGTCCGGCGGCGAGGATTACGACCTGTTCCGCCGCGTCCTGCGCGACGGCGGCAGGCTGGTCTGGTGCGATGAGGCGGTCGTGATCGAGCCAGCTCCGCCCGAACGGCTGACGACTACCGCTTTGCTTGACCGTTATTACACCACCGGCATCTATATCGGCGTGATCGACCGCGACTATGATGGACGACGGCCGGTACTGGCGGGCGGGTTTCGGGGCCTTTTCAGGGGAGCTTATGATGCGGTCGCGGGGACGCTGCGCGGCGATCGCGACAGAGGCGCGGCGGGCACGTTGATGACCATTTATCATGTCGGCTATCTGCTGAGCCTGTTCGGCGCGCGCACCTCGCGCTACGTCCAGCCCGAGGCGACACGATGAACCCGGGAGGCGCCCCCCGCTGGGCGGTCGGCTTCTGCACCTATCGCCGGCCGGCGGGCATGGCGCGGCTGATCGATCATCTCGCCGTCGCGGCGCGAGAGCTGCGAGAGAAACCGGCGCTGATCGTAGTCGACAATGACGGCACCGACCCCGCGATAGCGGCGCTCGCGAGCGAGCGCGCCGCGGCAGCTGGATTGCCCCATCATTTCGTCGTCGAGCCTACGCCCGGCATATCGGCGGCGCGCAATGCCGTGTTCGCGCGCGCGGAAGCGCTCGGCGCGCGGTTCATGGCGATGATCGACGACGACGAATGGCCCGCGCCGCAATGGCTCGCCGCGCTCGACCGGCGCCGGGCGGAAACCAATGCGCATATCGTCGGCGGCCCGGTCACGCCGGTGTTTCCCGACAATGCCAAGGCGCTCGAGCGGATCGCGCGCTGGTGGTCGGTCCAGCCGCAGCTGCTCGCCGGCAAGCCGTTCGTCTTTTGCACCTGCAACTTCCTGATCGACCTGGCGGCGGTGGCGGAGATGCCGCGACCGCTGTTCGACGAGCAATTCGGGCTGAGCGGCGGCGGCGACACGGTGTTCTTCCGTTCGCTGTTCTTCGCCGGCCATCCGATGGCGTGGGCGGAAGACGCGCTGGTCTATGAGGAAGTGCCGCCGGCGCGCGCGTCGTTCGGCTGGATGCGCACGCGCCGCTATCGTTCGGGCAACCACGCCGTGGCGTGGGAGGTGCGCGACAACGGCCGGCTGCGGACTCTGCTCAAGACCGCGGGGCTGACCGCCCGGCTGGCGATCTATCCGCTGCTCCGCCGCGAGCCCGAGGCGCGCATCACCGGCTGGCTGCTCGAACTGGACAAGGTCCGCGGGCGCTGGAACGCGCATCGCGGGGCGCTGTATATGGAATATGAGCGAGGCGACGCGGCTCCCCCCGACAAGGCGTGTCGCTGAATCCGGTCCAGTTACGTTCATTGATCGTCATCCCAGCGAAAGCCGATCCACGGATACGGCACGGCTGGAGTTCAGAGCGGACGCCGTCCATGGATTCCGGCTTTCGCCGGAATGACGGCAGGATAACCACTGAGGAGTCCAGCGCCTATTCCTTGCGGTAGACCCGCACGTAATCGACCAGGAAGCGATCGGGGAAAGCATCCTCCGCCACGCCGTCCTGCCCGATCCACTTGCCGCCGACCGCGGCGCTGAGGATCAGATAGAAGGGCTGGTCGAACGGCCAGGCGGCGCGGTTGGCGGGATCGCGGCGGTAGAGATAGGTCGCCCGGTCGTCGATGCCGATGGTCATCTGATCGGGCGTCCAATTCAGCTGATAGCGGTG
>CAXSHP010000048.1:1869-6332 GCA_964236935.1 uncultured Sphingomonadaceae bacterium | reverse complement strand
CTGGTGTGGACGGCGGCGCGCGCGATGTCCCGCTCGCGGCCGAGCGACTCGAGGCCGTCGATTTCGCCTCCCGCAGGCCATTTCATCCGACGATCGGCCGGCAGCAGCCAGATCGCCGAATAGCCACCGAGCGCGCACATCGGCTTGGCGTTGACCTCGATATAGCCGTAGGTCCAGGACGCATGCGGCCGCGTCACGAGCATCGCGGCGGTGAATTTCTGGCCCCGGCGCTCTCCCCGGCTCCGGCGATCGACCGATTCGCGCCGCGCTTCGATGACGAGATTTCCGCCGGCGACGCGCGCGTTATCGGGTCGCCCAACCGTCAGATAGGTGTCGTCGTTGCCCCAGAAGGCGTTGCGGCTGGTATCGAAGTCCCATTTGCTTTGGTCAGGCAGGCCGTCGCGGTCGAATTCGTCGCTCCATGCGAGATGATAGTCGCCCGGGCGCGGCGCAAGCTGGTCGATCGCCGCAGTGTCCGCGCCGGCCGTAGGCGCCGCCGCGCCCCCGCAGCTCGCGAGCAGCGCGCCGACCACCAGTACGGCCGGCCGCACGACGGACGAGCGAAAAGGGATCGAGCCGCTTATCATCCGAGTACCCGCGGACCAAACGGTATCGCTTCGTCTTGCACCTCGCGCTCCGGCGGGTTGTTCGCTCCGTAAAGATCGGCGGGGGCGGCTTGCGCTTGCTTCTCCTCCCGCCTGAGCGACGAGAACATCAGGATCGCCAGCACCATCTCGGCGTTGATGCCATAGACCTGGCGCGTCTCGACCAGTCCGCCGACGAGCATCACGAAGGTGATCGCGGCGGTGGGCAAGGCGCTCGGCAGGCGATTGGTCAGCGGCAGCACGAACGCCAGATAGCCCATCGTCACGAGGAATATGACGAAGCCGACGATCCCGACCTCGCCGAACACGGCGATATATTTGTTATGCGGCGTGTCGACCAGGCCCAGGCTGTGAAACTGCAGCGTAAGATCGTAGGTGATGGGGCTGCTGTCGCTGAACGACCCCGGGCCGGCGCCGGTCAGCCAGAAATACATCGCGCGTTGGAGGAAGGCGGCCCAGATCGTCGATCGTCCGGTAAGCGTGGGATCGCGCCCGAGCAGCTCGAGCACCATGCTCGATCCGAACACCAGTACGACAATCGCCACGGCCGCGCCCACACCCAGCAGCAGCGCCTGCATCCCGGGCGAAAGACTGCTGCGCCGCAGGATTCCGACGGCGAAGATGAAGCCCACGACCGCGGCCGCGCTGACCACCGCGCCTTCCGACGTCGAGAAGACCAGGCACACGGCCGCCAGCGCGAGCAGGGCCGCGCGAAATCGCCAGCGCACCGTCGAGGCGAGGATGGTGACGGCCACGGCGGCCGCGCAGGCGGCGCCGAAATGGTTCTTATGGATGAAGATGCCGCGCCAGGCATGGCCGCCGAAGCCGCGATTCTCAATGACCACGCCAAGCGACGGCTTGAGCATCACGATTCCGACCGAGGCCACAAGCATAGCGGCAAATGACCAGAACAACACCTTGCGTACCGTTTCCGGCGGCAGCTCGCCGCCGATCGCGGCGGCGGCGAGCATGCCGAACGTCCAGAATGTCAGCATGCGCGCGGAAATGATCGGATTGAACCCGAACAGACCGGAGAAGATCCCGATCGCGAGGAACGGCACCATGATCGAAAGCGTGCGCCCGAGATGCTGCGTGCCGCTGCGCGAGATATGGATCGCGACGCCGATCAGGATCATCGGCCACAACAGATAATGGAGCAGGATGAGGATCCTGAGCGAGATCCCCCGTGACCACATGAACAGCGAGAAAAAGGTCAGCAGCGTCAGGATGAGCAGCCCGCTGTAGAAACGCGTCAGGGCGACGCTCGTCGCGAAAGCGCCGGCCGCGGCGTCCCGCGGGGCGGACGCGGCGCGCCGCCGCGATTGCGCGTCGAGCAACGGGGCATCCGCCACGCGGATCAGACTGGATGACATCGTCGCTGCGATCCTTTCATGGCCTCAGCCGCTCCCTCGGCGGCGACCCGAAGCCGTGAGACGATTAGCAAGCCGCCGCGGCGCTGCAAAGCCGTCGGCGCGCGGTGCATTTCGATCAGACCTCACGGCCGGCACGCCGCGGCGCGCCGTTCGCGGCCGCGCGAAATCCGGCGCGGATCCTGGCGAAGGCCTGCGGATCCATGAACGTCCGCTCGATCATTGCATAGAAAACAAAGCCGGCAACGAGCACGAACGGCGTCGATGCCGCCGTCACGATCACGAACGCCGACGCCATGTCGTGCGGGCCGGCCAGCCGGGTGACGATCGGAGTCAGCACCTGCATGACCTGGATGTTGGTCAGGTACAGCGAATAAGAGATTCCACCCAGGAAGGCGAACCAGCGCACGCTGAGGATACGATGGACCAGTCTGCCGCGCACGGCGCCGCCGAGCAGTCCGAGCACCGCGCAGATGCGCGCCAGATCGGTGACGATGATCTCGCCGCGCTGCGATGCTACGCTGTGCACCAGCCCGGTCCCGACCAGCGCGGCGAAGGAGGCGATGCCCAGCGCATCCCAGGCGAACGCCGCGGCCGGTCCCGTCGGTGCGATCCGCCGCGGGAACAGCTCGGCCGCGAGGATGCCGATCGCGAAGAACGGCAGGAAGCGCGGTAGGCTGAAGAAGAAAATCTTTGAAGTAGCGAAATGCAGGCCCAAGCTGCTGATCGCCGCCGCGAGCAGCACCATTAGTAGCCCGGCGACGACGTCGGTCGATCCGCTGCGACGGAAGAGCAAGGCGAACAGGAACGGCGCGACGAGATAGAAATGCACTTCGGGCTCCAGCGACCAGCCGGGCGGAAACAGCCGCGGGAGATCGCCGAAAATCAATCCGTGGACGTAGAACAGGGTGCTGAGGAAGCTCGGCAGCAGCGGGATCGCATTCGAGCCTTTTGGCGAGACCAGTTCGGGCCGATAGCCGACGGCGGCAATCGCCAGCGCCGCCAGCAACACCGTCGCATAAGGCGGGACGAGGCGCTGGCACCGGCGCGAAATGAAGCGCCGATAGGAAAACGGTTCTCCGCGTTCGCGCTGACGCTGGAACTGGCTGCCGAGGATATAGGCGCTGATCCCGAAGAACAGATAGACGCCGGTGTTCCCCTCGGGCAGCGCGGCGATCCATTTCAACCCAACCGGCTTCGTCGCGGGGTGGACGATCGCCATGCTGCGCGCGACGCGCTCGACCAGATGGCCGAGCAGCACGAACGCGATCGCGATGAACCGCAGGCCGTCGATCTCCGGGCGATAGGCACCCTTCGTCGTGATCCGGCCGAATTTCCGGGGCAGGCTTCGAAGCTTGTCCAGCGTTGCAGACACGCGCCGCCCCTATCGATTATGCCGGCCTGGCCGCTGCGGACGTGTATCGGTCACGAACCTGCGACCGATACACGTCCGTTCAGGCATATTCTACCCCGCGCATCGCGGACGGCGCACCGGTCAGCCGAAGACGTGGTGCGCGGACAGGTCGGCGGCACTCACCCCGAGCAGGGTGATCGAGTCCGCGCCGAAGCTCACGACGACATTATGTCCCGAATCCTTGATCTTCGGTGCGCCGAGCGAGCCCAGCGCCGTCCAATCGATATGATCCTCGTCGACGTCGAAGTCGGTGATCGTGTCGCGGCCGAAGCCCGACGTGAACACGAAGCTGTCGTGTCCGTCGCCGCCGGTCAGCGTGTCGTTGCCGGCGCCGCCCTTGATGACGTCGTTGCCGCCGTTGCCGCGAAGGATATCGTCGCCGCCGCCGCCCGACAGGATATTGGCGAGACCGTTGCCCGAGATGGTATTGGCGAGATCGTTGCCGGTGCCGCGCACCGCGTTGCCGGTCAACGTCAAATTCTCGACGTTGGCGGCCAGCGTGTGATCGACCGACGCGATGACCGTGTCCTTGCCCTCGTTGGCATTCTCGATGACCTTGTCGCCGGAATTGTCGACATAATAGGTGTCGTTGCCGGTCCCGCCGCTCATCTTGTCCGCGCCGGCGCCGCCATCGAGCATGTCGTTTCCACCGTTACCGACCAGTGTATTGGCATGGACATTGCCGGTGATGCGATTGTCGAGCTGGTTGCCCGTGCCTTTGATCGCGCCGTCGGTGAGGATCAATCTTTCGACGTTGGCGGGCAGCGTGTAATCGACGGACGAATAGACGAAGTCGGCGCCCTCGCCTACATTTTCCACCACCTTGTCGCCGGCATTGTCGACGTAATAATAATCGTCGCCGGTGCCGCCGATCATCGTATCGGCACCACCCTTGCCATTGAGCGTGTCGTTGCCGCCGAGCCCGACGAGTATGTTCGCGGCGCTATTGCCGATGAGCACGTTGCTGAGGTCGTTCCCCGTACCGTGAATCGCGGTGCCCGTGAGAAGAAGGTGCTCGACGTTGGCAGACAAGGTGTAGTCGACGCTCGCATAAACCGAGTCGGTGCCGCCTCC
>CAXSHP010000048.1:0-1859 GCA_964236935.1 uncultured Sphingomonadaceae bacterium | reverse complement strand
CCCGGCGGCTTCCGTGATGACGTCGCTGGTCGAGGTTATCTTGTAGATCTGGTCGCTAGAGTCGCCGACAAAACCGGCGCCGGGCGACGGCGTCCGCGTCGTCGACGTCGTCTGCACGACCGGCGGAGGCGTCTGCACGACCGGCGGAGGCGTCTGCACGACCGGCGGAGGCGTCTGCACGATCGGCGGAGGCGTCTGCACAACTGGCGGAGGCGTCTGCACGATCGGCAGGGGCGTCACCACTGCGGGCGGAGTTATCTCGACTGGCGGCGGCGTCTCGATCACGGGTGGCGTCTCGAGGGATTGCGACTGAACCACGGGCGGCGTCTCGACCGATGGGGGCGTCTCGACCGGGGGCTGGGGCAGTGTGACGTCCGTCGGAACGATGATCTGCCGAGCGTCGCTTGGCGGGGGCGGGGGCACGACCTCTTGAGCGCTGGCGCCACCGTCCGCAGGCGGCGTGGGCGCCGGCGTGGTGACGCTGGGCGGGAGATGATCTAGGCTGTAAGCCCGAACATAGTCGACCTTGAGATCGGCCCCGGTGAAGTCCGCTGGCGTCGAGTGGTCGAGCGCCAGGTTGACGAGCATGTACATCGGCCCGTGCATGTCGGATGGCGTCGCCACGGTCTTTACCGCCACGCCGTCCGTATACCAGGTCACCGTCTCGGCGGTCCACAGCACGCCGTAGGTGTGAAAGCCGCTGTCCGCGAGATTCGGCGTATAGACCGAGGCCGACTCGGTGACGTCCTTGCCGCTCGCCTTGGTGTGCGTCGTTCCCGTCGTCCGGTCACCGCCGTAGCTTTCCATGACATCGAGTTCGGAACCCGTAAGGCCGTCGGCCGCGAAGAGCCAGAAACACGGATGGACGCCGGTCCCCGCAGGCACTTCGATGCGCGATTCGAAGTAGCCGTAGGTTTGCGTGAAGGTGTTGCGGGTGCTCAGCAAGCCGGAAGTGAACTTGTAGCCATAGAGCGCATTGGAAACGCTGTCCGGCGTGACCGCGGCGCGAATGTCGAGGACACCATCGTCGATCGAAAAGGGCGAGATGCCGATCGGCGCCTTCCCCTTCCCCTTCATCAGCGGATCGATATAAATCTCTTTCTCATCGAGCCACGTCAGCGTTCTCGACTTGAGCGCGTCCGGCTGGCCGCCCCAGCCGTAATCGGTCCGCCACGTGCCGGACGACGCGGCACCGGACTTGCCGTTCCACAGGCTCAGCGCATTGAACTCGTCGTCGAAGGTCATCTTGAGCGGCGAAGCGTCGAACGACAGCAGGAAGTCGTTCGCCTTGAAGTCGGCGATGTGGGTGTTGGCGAACTTGACCGCGTCGTGGGCATCGAGCGTCAGGACGGTGTCGTTGCCGACCTGCGTCATCGCCGCCTTGACCTGATCGAAGCTGGTGAAGTTGGAGTAACCCTTCAGGCTGACCGTATCGTGCGCGGCCCAGGTGTCGACGGGGTGGAAGTCCACGACGACGTCATGGCCGGAATGCGCGCCGAATACGAAGGTATCGCCGCCGCCGTGCCCTTCGAGCGTGTCGTCGCCCTCGCCGCCGTCGAGCGTTTGAATGTTGCTCGTTCCGACGATATAATTCGAAAGGGAGTTGCCGATAATCGTGGGCGCGTATTGGACGACGACATTTTCGACGTTGTCGGGAATGACGTAGGCGCCCAGGACGTTGACATGGACGGTATCGATGCCCTCGCCCGCCCGCTCGAGCACTTGCTTGTCCGAAGTGACCGACCAATAGACATCGTTGCCGGCGCCGCCGGACAAGTTGAACGATCCTACACCGACGTTGAAACTTTCCGCCGCCGCCGTTCCGACCACGGCGTCATTCCGCACGGCACTAGCGAGGA
>CAXSHP010000047.1:14403-16978 GCA_964236935.1 uncultured Sphingomonadaceae bacterium | reverse complement strand
TGCCGCGAAGCCAAAGATCTGTGCTGCGGCGTCCGCCGCCGCGATGTCCTGCCCGCCGCTGCCGAGCGCGACGACCAGCTCGACCTCGTGGTGGAAGTCGGCGGTCTGGACCGGGAACTTCCGGCTCGGCGTGGCCACGCCGTAGCGCAGCGCTTGATCGAGCGGGAGGTGATAGACCGTGCGGTACAGCGTGGGCATCCAGCTCACGATCCCGTAGCCGGCGATCGAGATGCAGAAGGCGATCGCCCAGACCGATATCGTGCGGACCGCGTATCCGCCGCGCAGCAGTGCCCCGAGCGTAGCGCCGCCCGGGGCGGCCGCGACGGTCCGGGGAATGGGGGTCGCGAGAATGATCCCCCGCGCCACGAGCCCTTGCTCGACCCGATCGAGGATGGCGGCCGCTTCCGCGGTTCGCCCACGCTGCGCCAGCCAGCGCGGCGACTCGTCGAGGAACCGGGTCAGGATCAGCGGGAGTATGATCGGCAGCCCGCCGATCACGGCCAGCGCCCGCCACTCGCGCAGGGGGCTCAGCTACAGCGCGGCGGCCGCCGTCACCAGGACGCCCGACGCGAACAGCGCCTGCAGGGTGAAGACGACACGGCCGCGCAGCCGTCCGGGGCAGATCTCGTTGATGTAGGTCGCCGCGACCGGTGCCTCGCCACCGAGGCCGAGGCCCTGGACGAAGCGGAAGATCATGAGCATGACCGCCCCGGTCGCCATCGCCGACGCCAGGCTCAGGCAGGCCATCACCCCCACCGCCAACGCCAGCGCGCGCAGCCGCCCGATGCTCTCGGCCGCGCGGCCGAACGCGAGCGCGCCGATCATCTGGCCGGCATAGCCCGCTGCGATCAGCAGTCCGACGTCCTGGGGCGTCATCTTCCACTGGACGGCGAGCAACGGCAGGACGAACGATATCGTCAAGGCGTCGAACGCATCGAAAAAATGCGCCAATCCGATCACGCCGACGCTGCGGGCATGCCATGCCGAGAACGGCAGACGATCGAGCCGCGCCGCAAGCGCAGCGGTCGCATTTGCCTCCGACAATTCCGCAGGCGGGGCCCCGTCATTCATGGACATCGACCGGCAGCGCGAGGCAGCGAAGATGATCGTGACCGCGCCGGCGCTTCAATGTCGTTACCGCGTCCATCACCACCCCCGCGCGGATCACCCGCTTTTATCTTTTGTACACCACACGGTATATTATAGTTGGCTGGCTTGTGAAGGGAAAACACGACGCGACGATCGACGCGCAACAACGCGGACGGACGCGGAAAATCCTTCGGCTGCGCCGAAAAATAAGGAATGATGCGAGGTCGGCCGCGGGCTCCCGGCACGGGATCGGCCTGGCGCAGCCTGGCTTGGTTCAGGCCAAGGAGCGCCCGATCCTGGCGACCCCGTCAGCGAGATGGCCCGATGATCTAATTGCCCGGGCCGCCCATGCCACCGCCTCCGCCGACCGTGCTGTCGTCCTGGGGGGCGGTCTCGGGCTCGCGATAGGCGTGATCCGGATGCTTGCGCCGATAGGCGGCGACCTCTTCCGGCGTATGGCCCTTGCGATACCATTGATTGCTCCACCCCTGCGGATGGGCATTGTCGTTACACCCCGCGAGCGACACGCCGCTCGCCAGCAATGCGGCCGTCCCGGCGATCCGCGCGATATCCTTCATTCGCATGTGGGCACTCCTTCGGTTCATCCGCTAGCGACAGGCGATGCGTCAGCCAAGGGCTACGCCGTTCGGCTGACGGCAGGCTGAACGAAGCAGATATCTTCTTCGCACATGGGATCATCGAGCGACCGAAACGTTATCCGCTGTTGATCTAGGTTGGGAGCGGACGATGCGGCGGGTGGCGAAGGCGATTGCGGTTACGCTGCTGACGCTGCTGGTGATCGGGCTGCTGCTGCCGGTCGTCGTCCCGCCGTTTCTCGACCGGACCTATTACACGGGGCCGAAATCCGATCATTTCGACGGCGAGCGTTTCTTCAATCCCGACGATCCGCCGGCGGTGAGAACAAGCGGCGGCGGCTTGTCGTTCGGCCGGACGATCCAGTTCCTGCGCGGGCGCGATCGGGCGGACTGGCCCGCCAGCGTCCCGGTCGAACAGACGGTTCCCGCGCCCCGCGTGCCCGCCCCGGCGGCCGCGGCACGCCCCGGCTACCGGACCGAGCAGGCCAGCGCGGCGACGATGATGCGCGCCACCTGGATCGGCCATGCGACCGTGCTGGTGCAGACGCAGGGGCTCAACATATTGACCGATCCCGTCTGGTCCGACGTCGTCTCGCCGTTCCCCTCGCTGATCGGGCCGAAGCGGGTCCGCGCGCCGGGGGTGGCGTTCGCCGATCTGCCCAGGATCGATCTCGTCCTGCTTAGCCACGATCACTACGATCATATGGATCTGCCGACGCTCGAAATGCTGTGGCAGCGCGATCATCCGCTGATCGTCACCAGCCTCGGCAACGACACGATCCTCAAGTGGCATGGGATCGATGCAGTGGCGCGCGACTGGGGCGGACGGGTGACCGTGCGTCCCGGCATCGACGTGATCGTCGAACGCGTCCATCATTGGGGCTCGCGCT
>CAXSHP010000047.1:0-14393 GCA_964236935.1 uncultured Sphingomonadaceae bacterium | reverse complement strand
ACCGCAACCGCGCCTTGTGGTCGGGCTTCACCGTGACGCTGCCCGGCGGCAATCTGTTCTTCGCCGGCGACACCGGGCCCGGCGACATGAAATGGCCGGCCGAGGCGCGCGCGCACGGGCCGGTGCGGCTCGCTCTGCTGCCGATCGGCGCGATCCGGCCGGCGGCGATCATGAGCGGCAACCATATCGGCCCCAAGGAAGCGGTCGACGCGTTCGTCCAGCTCGGCGCGACGCGGGCGATGGCGATCCATTGGGGGACGTTCCAGCTGTCCGACGAGGCGATCGATCTGCCGCCGAGGCTGCTGAAGGCGGAGCTGCGCGCGCGGGGCCTTCCGGAAAAGGGGCGCTTCGTCGTGATGAAGACGGGCGCGCCGTGGGATATTCCGGAGATCGGAAGGAATTAATTCTCGCGACTCGTCGCTTACGCGTTTTGCCTAGCGGGTGCGCTGGGTCAACGCTGGCTGCACTTCAGGTCGATCGCGCGCAGCTCGAGCCCGGTCGGATATCCGCCGGCATTGGCGGTCTCGTCATCCCAGCAACGCTGCTTGGGCGTTCGGCTGTCACTGGGCCGCAGCTGCGCGAGAGAGGGATAATAAGGGTAGGGAACGGGCGGCGAAACGGAGATCGGCGCCGGCGCCGGTGGTGCCGCGGGGGTCAAGATGTCCTTGCCATGTGCTTGGTGCGGCGCAGCGACGACGATCGCGAACATCGTCGTGGCTATCACACCCAAAGCTGGACTTGTCCGCGGCATTACCCGGCATATGGCTCCGGCGAGCCCCGGCATCAAGATCCCCGGCAAAGCCGATCGTTCAGTCGATTAATCGCGATCTGCCTCCGCCATCGCCGATGTCCACCGCGTCTCAGGCATCTGGAGGTAAGTCAGCAGCGACACGCCGACGCAGACCGAGACGTAATAGAAGAACCAGCTCTCGTGGCCGATCGATTTGAGCCACAAGGCGAGCGGCTCGGCCGATCCGCCGAACACGGCCTGACTCAGCGCATAAGGCAGACCGACGCCGAGCGCGCGGATATGCGCGGGAAACAGCTCGGCCTTGACCACCGCCGCGGTCGCGGTCGTGCCGGTGACGATCAGCAGAGCGGCGAGCACCAGCCAGAAGGCGGTCGCCGGATCGCGGGTCGCGCCGATCGCGGTCATCAGCGGCACGGTCGCGAGCATGCCCGCCGCGCCGAACCAGTAGAGCAACGGCTTGCGGCCGATGCGGTCGCTGAGCGCGGCGGCGGCGGGCTGGGCGAGCATGAACAGCGCCAGCGCGAGCGTGCAGATCAGGCTCGCGGTGCCCTTGGCGAAGCCCGCCGACGCGACCAGATATTTCTGCATGTAGGTGGTGTAGGTGTAGAAGGCGACGTTGCTGCCGATGGCGATGCCGAGCGCGGTGAGGAACGCGCGGCGATGATCGCGCAGCAGCTCGGCGACACGCCCGCCGGTGCGCGCGGCAGTCCCTTCGGCGACGAACGCCGGGCTCTCGGCGATGCCGCGGCGCAGATGAAAGGTAACGATCGCGAGCCCCGCGCCGACGACGAACGGGATGCGCCAGCCCCAGGCGTCGAGCGCGGCCTCGTCGAGGATCACGAACTGGAGCAGCAGCAGGAGGAGCAGCGCGAGCAGCTGGCCCATGATCAGCGTGACATATTGGAAGCTCGACCAGAAGCCGCGGTGCGCGGGTGGCGCCATCTCGGTGAGATAGGTCGCTGACGCGCCATATTCGCCGCCGACGCTCAGCCCCTGGATCATCCGCGCGACGACGAGGAACAGCGGCGCGGCGATGCCGACGTCGGCGTAGGTCGGCACGCAGGCGATCAGCAGCGATCCGCCGCACATCATCGCGACCGACCAGGCGAGCGCGGTACGCCGGCCGCGGCGATCGGCGAGGCGGCCCATCAGCCACCCGCCGACCGGCCGCATCATGAAGCCGATCCAGAAGATGCCGCTGGTGCCGAGGAACTGCGCGGTCTGATCGCCGTGGGGGAAGAAGGCCTTGGCGAAATAGAGCGAGAAGGCGGAATAGACGTACCAGTCGAACCACTCGACCAGGTTGCCGAGCGAGCCGCCGAGGATCGAGCGCGTGCGGGTCACATTCTCTCCTCGCCCTCTCCACCCGCTGTCCCGAGCGAAGTCGAGAGACGTTCAACGGCGGAACGTGTCTCGGCGGCGGAACGTGTCTCGACTTCGCTCGACACAGCGGGGTGGGGAGGGCAGGAGTCGTCCGCTGGCGGCGTCCTCTGGAACAGTCCAAGCCCCGCCACCTCCTCCGCACCCAGGTCGATCCCGAACAGCAGCGACAGGCGCAGGCGGTAGACCTTCGCCGATTCGATTTCGCTGGCCGTCTGCGCCGAGGCGCTCGCGCGGGTATAGCGGCGGTCGATCAGCGAGGCGAAGCCGTTGGGCAGCACGATGCTGGCGATGCGCAGCGTGGTGAAGCGCGTGGCGGGCGCAGTCGATGTCCAGTGGTTGGACAGCGCGAGGTCGGCGGGAAAGACCGGCGCAAGCGTGAAGCTGTATTGCGACTCGAATCCGCCGCCGCCGTCGCGTTCGAGCATCCAGCCGTGGTCGTCGTGGCGCAGGCGGTGGCGGGCGCCGTCGCTGGTGGTCGCGATCGCGCCGTCGAGCAGCCGCATCGGCGGGGTGTAGCTCCCGCCGAAGCCGGCGTCGGCGATCCAGTGCTCGTTGGCGATGGTGACGAGGTTGAGCGTGTGCGTCTGCGGTGGGGTCTCGCTCACGCCGAGCCAGACGCGCGCGAGCAGCGGCCGCGCGGCGAGCCCGATCGCCCCGAGCGCGCGCAGGAACAATTGGTTCTGCTCGAAGCAATAACCGCCACGCCGCCGCGTGACCAGCTTGTCGAAGACAACGTCGGGATCGAGACTGACGCCGCGGCCAAGCGCGATGTCGAGGTTCTCGAACGGAATCGCCAGGCGATGCGCGCGCTGCACCGCCGCCAGGCCGGCGGGGTTGGGCGCAGGCGCGGCGGGCAGGCCGATCCGGGCGAGATAAGCGGCGAGGTCTATTTCCGGCAATCGCCGATCCGCTTGCCGACCATCGTCGCTCCCCTCCATATTTCCGCGCCTTGTAGCGCTGGAACAAAGCATCCCCAAGAGCCATATGTCGCGCATGGCGATCCAGATCAGAACCAGCCTCGACGAGCCCGAGACTGGGCAGAACTTCATCCCCCATCGTCCCGAGCGTCCGCCCAAGGCGGAAGGCGGCAGGCCGTTTCGCATCGTTTCCGATTACGCGCCCTCCGGCGACCAGCCGACCGCGATCGCCGAGCTGGTCGACGCCGCGCGCGCCGGCGAGAAGGATCAGGTGCTGCTCGGCGTCACCGGATCGGGCAAGACCTTTACCATGGCCAAGGTGGTGGAGGCGCTCCAGCGCCCGGCGCTGGTGCTCGCGCCCAACAAGATCCTCGCGGCGCAGCTCTACGGCGAGTTCAAGAGCTTCTTTCCCGACAATGCGGTCGAGTTCTTTGTCAGCTATTACGATTATTACCAGCCGGAGGCGTACGTCCCGCGCTCCGACACCTACATCGAGAAGGAAAGCTCGGTGAACGAAGCGATCGACCGGATGCGCCATTCGGCGACGCGGTCGCTGCTCGAGCGCGACGACGTGCTGATCGTGGCGTCGGTGTCGTGCCTCTACGGCATCGGCTCGGTCGAGACCTATTCGGCGATGATCTTCGATCTCAAGAAGGGTCAGACGGTCGACCAGCGCGAGATCATCAGGAAGCTCGTCGCCCTGCAATACAAGCGCAACGACCAGGCATTCGCGCGCGGCAATTTCCGGGTACGCGGCGACAGCCTCGAGATCTTCCCGTCGCATTACGAAGACAGCGCGTGGCGCGTCGCCTTCTTCGGCGACGAGATCGAGGAGATCTCCGAGTTCGATCCGCTGTCGGGCAAGAAATCGGCAACGCTCAACGAGATCCGGGTTTACGCCAATTCGCATTACGTGACGCCGGGGCCGACGCTCAAGCAGGCGACCGAGGCGATCCGCTTCGAGCTCGCCGATCGTCTGACCGAGCTCGTCGGCGAAGCCAAGTTGCTCGAGGCGCAGCGGCTCGAGCAGCGCACCAATTTCGACCTCGAGATGATCGCCGCGACCGGCAGCTGCGCCGGCATCGAGAATTACAGCCGCTTCCTCACCGGACGCATGCCGGGCGAGCCGCCGCCGACCCTGTTCGAATATCTGCCGGAGAACGCGCTGCTGTTCGTCGACGAGAGCCACCAGACGATCGGCCAGATCAACGGCATGTCGCGCGGCGATCATCGCCGCAAGATCACGCTCGCCGAATATGGCTTCCGCCTGCCGTCGGCGATCGACAACCGCCCGTTGCGCTTCAACGAATGGGACGCGATGCGCCCGCAGACGACCTATGTCTCGGCGACGCCGGGGCAGTGGGAGATGGAGCAGACCGGCGGCGTGTTCGCCGAGCAGGTGATCCGTCCGACCGGGCTGATCGACCCGCCGGTCGAGGTGCGTCCGATCGACAGCCAGGTCGACGATCTCGTGTTCGAATGCAAGGCGACGGCGAAGCTGGGCTATCGCGCGCTGGTCACCACGCTGACCAAGCGGATGGCGGAGGACCTGACCGAATATCTCCACGAGGCGGGCCTCAAGGTCCGCTACATGCATTCCGACGTCGAGACGCTCGAGCGGATCGAGCTGATCCGCGACCTGCGCCTCGGCGTGTACGACGTGCTTGTCGGCATCAACCTGCTGCGCGAAGGGCTCGACATCCCCGAATGCGGGCTGGTGGCGATCCTCGACGCCGACAAGGAGGGCTTCCTGCGCTCGGAGACCTCGCTGATCCAGACGATCGGCCGCGCCGCGCGCAACGTCGACGGCAAGGTCATCCTCTACGCCGATCGCATCACCGGATCGATGGAGCGCGCGATGGCCGAGACCTCGCGGCGGCGCGAGAAGCAGGAGGCGTATAACGCCGAACACGGCATCACCCCGGCGACGATCAAGCGCAACATCTCGGACATCATCGGGCATCTCGCATCGCGCGACCAGGTGACGGTCGACACCGGCGACGAGGAGCGGCCGCACATGGTCGGCCACAATCTGCGCGCATACATCGAAGGGCTCGAGCAGCAGATGCGCAAGGCCGCCGCCGACCTCGAGTTCGAGGAGGCCGGCCGGCTGCGCGACCAGATCCGCGCGCTCGAGGCGGAGGAGCTCGGGCTGCCGCCGGGCGAGAGCAAGGCGCCGAAATACGGGCGTGCGACCGAAGGCAAGCCGGGGACGAGGAAGACGCGATTCGGCAAGACGCAACGGAAGTTCGGCGGGGGGGGCTGACTGACGATATCGGCCGGGGGGGGGGACGCGCCCTATTGCGTTTAGCGTCGCATTGCGATTCACGAACGCTGGCATCCGCGAGGCAGCATGACCCGAACCGCTAAATTATACGACTGGATCCTCGCCAACCCGCGGGCCTCGCTGCCTTTCCGCGATTTCGAGCGCATCCTGGCCGCCTTTGGCTTCAGCTTGGTGCGGACCGCCGGGAGCCATCGGCAATATCGTCATCCGCAGGTGCCGCGTATTCTCAGCATCCAACCTCGGGGCAAGGAAGCGAAGAGCTATCAGATCGAGCAATTTGTGGATATGATCGAGGAGTTCGGGCTCAAGATGGACGAGTGATGCCGCCGCACTATCATATCAATGTGTTCTGGCATGCGCCGGACAGCTGCTGGGTCGCCGATGTGCCCGACCTCAAGCCTTGTTCCGCATTCGGCGACACTCCGGTCGAGGCGTTGGAAGAGGCGCAGGTTGCGATCGAGGGTTGGATGGCAGCGGCGACCGAGCAGGGCCTGCCTATTCCCGAGCCCCGCTATCGCCCGGCCATCTACGCCGCTGCCTGACGGTTCGTGCGCAGCCCATTAGTTCTGGCGTCGTCGGCGCTGCTCCTGGCGGCCTGCGTCGCGGAAAAGCGCGCGCCGACGCCCGAACAGCCGCGCGCGGCCGCGCCGGTGCCGGCGCTGCCGGCCGGGCCGGTGGGCGAAGACTGGCGCGACGTGCCGCTGACGCCGGGGATGTGGTTCTACCGCACCGACGGCGCCGCGGGATCGGTCGCGCAGTTCGGGCCGCCGGGTGGGATCGCGCTGTTCGCGATGCGCTGCGACCTTGCCGCGCGGCGGATCGTCTTCTCGCGCGGTGGTGGCGGTGCTGAAGCGGCCGCGCTGCGCGCGATCGGCTTCCTCACCTCGTTCGCCAGCTTCGCGGTTCCGGCCGCGCCGGCGGCGGGACAGCCCCCGGCGGTGACGGCGACCGTGGCCGCGGCCGATCCCAATCTCGACCGGCTGGCGTTCAGCCGCGGGCGGTTCGTCGTGACGCTCACGGGTGCCCCTCGGCTGGTGATCCCCGCCTGGCCCGAGGTCGGCCGCGTGATCGAGGACTGCCGCGGCTAGGAACCGGCGCGCTTGTTCGCGGGTTTTTCCCCGGCGATCGCACAGGGAGGCCATCGATGATCCGCAAGCTCGCATCGGGCGAATACCGCCTTTATTCGCGCAAGACCGACGCCGAGAGCGGCAAGCGCAAGAATCTCGGCACCTTCAAGACGCGCGAGGCGGCCGAGAAGCACGAGCGCGAAGTGCAATATTTCAAGCGGCACTGAGCAATGCCGGGCGCGAAGAAATGGTCGCAGGACGTGACCGAGCATTCCGACGCGCTCGACCTGGAGCGCGACGTATTCACCAGGGACGATCCGGCCGAGATCGCCGCCTCACTCAAGCGTTCGGCCGAGCACAGCAGGAAGCGCAAATCCGCGCCGTATCGCTCGGCGATGTCGATGCTGACCTTCTACATCAACCGTGCGGGCAAGGATCTGCCGGCAGCGCGGAAGAAGGTGCTGGAACAGGCGAAGGACGAATTGCGCAAAGCGTTCGGCAAGGCCTGATCCCGCGATCGGGCCGACGCGGCGGAGCGAAGATTCTAGCCAGAAATTATTTGCATTCAAGTCTTGTGCGGAGGCGCGCGATGACTCATCTTGCCGGTGTCGTCAATTTAGCGAAAGGAGGTGATCCGATGTCTCATGGTTCAGCTTGGGGGTCGGTTCAGTCCGTTCGGGAGGCGCGCTCCTAGCAGCGCGTATTCCCGGGCCGGCACTTCCGGCCGCTGACCATGTAGCGAGGCCGTCGGGGCAGGAACGCCCCGGCGGTCTTCCTCGTTCTGGCGTCGATCTTTCGGCGCGAAATGGGTGGATCCGCTCAGGCAGGTGCGAGCCGGCCGTAAGACGTCTACTGCGTCACTTCGATGGGATGTCAGGCCAGGAGCGGGCGATAGAGCGCTGCCCGGCCGCAGGAGGCAGCAGTGACCGACACCACGATGATCCTGACCCTGGCCTGCGTCGACCGCCCCGGCATCGTCGCGGGCGTGTCGAATCTGCTGTCCGAGCGCGGTGGCAACATCGTCGAAGCCCAGCAGTTCGACGATATCCAGACCGACCGTTTCTTCGCCCGGATCGAGTTCAGCTCTCCCGAAACGCCCGAAGCCCTGCGCCGCGCGTTCGGGCCCCTGGCCGAGAGCTATGCCATGATCTGGACCATCCGGCCACGTCGGCAGCGCCGGCGGGTCATGCTGCTCGCGTCGAAGTTCGACCACTGCCTGGTCGACCTGCTGTACCGCTGGCGGATCGGCGAGCTGCCGGTGGACATCACGGCGATCGTCTCGAACTGGCCGGCGGAGACCTATTCGAGCCTGGATATCGCCGGCCTGCCGTTCCACCATCTGCCGGTGACCCGGGAAACCAAGGCGGTTCAGGAGGCCAAGCTCTATGCTTTGGTGCACGAGACCGGAACCGAGCTGGTGGTGCTGGCCCGCTACATGCAGATCCTGTCGGAGGATCTGGCGGCCAAGCTGCATGGCCGCTGCATCAACATCCATCATTCGTTTCTGCCGGGGTTCAAGGGTGCGAAGCCCTATCATCAGGCCTATGATCGCGGGGTGAAGACCATCGGCGCCACCGCCCACTACGCCACCGCCGATCTCGACGAGGGTCCGATCATCGAGCAGGACGTCGAGCGGATCAGCCACCGCGATACCCCCGAGGACCTGGTTCGCAAGGGCCGCGACATCGAGCGCCGCGTGCTGGCGCGGGCGGTGCGCTGGTGGTGCGACGACCGGGACCTGCTCAACGGCGGCAAGACCGTCGTGTTCGCGGACTAAAGCGTCGCGGCGCCTCGAGCAGGACGCCTGGAGCGCACGAAGGGAGATCCGCTCCCCGTAACGGATGGCAAGTTATTTCGCGCAGATATTGATCTCAACAACGGGAAGACTGGTGGTTCGATGTGACCCCGCCTTTCGTCCAGCGGTCACGAAAGACCGACCGGTGTCGTCGCGTATCGGCGCGGGTAAGGCCACGGTAGCGATGTGATCGCGCGCGAAGTCGGCTCAATGCATCGAGGTCACGATCAGCCATGTCGGTCTTGACCATTTCGCCGATCGGCGACCATTGCGCGGTGAAGCCGGTTAACGGTCCTGCTGCCCGTCGTCACGAAGACGCAGGGCACGATCGCGTGAAGAAGGCACGCCAGCCCTGCCAGGATCATCGAGCCGGCGAACCCGGCGGCCACCCGAAAATGCTGCGGGTAGGTCTCACCGACGCTGCGGGGATGGTCACGAAACAGCCGTTGGAACACGTATGCCTCGCCTGGGGCTGGGACTCATAACCACCACATGATGGCTCGGCGAGATGGATGCTGCCAAGGAAGTTGGTGGCGAGGCGATCGTAGCGGGTGGCGAGGCGTCGGCAGTCCTTGAGGCGGCAGAACATGCGCTCGATGGCGTTGCGGCCCTTGTAGAGGACCTTGCTGAAGCAGCTTTTCCAGACGCGTGTGCGCTTGGCGGGATGTTTGGAACAGCGCCCTGACCTTCGATGAGGTCGCGGACGTGGTTGGTGTTCGTAGGCGCGATCGGCGTGGACGATGCACCGCTCCGGCAGTGATCAGCACCTCGGCCGGCGGCCCGCCTGCCGCTGACAGCGTCTCGAAGACCACGCGCCAGACGCCCTTTCTGCCCAGCGCACATTGCGGTTGTAGAGCGTCTTGGGCGGTCCGTAGACCGATGGCGCATCCTTCCAGCGACAGCCCGACTGAAGCACGTGCACGATGCCGCTGATCACCCGGCGATCATCGACCCGAGGCACGCCCCTCGGCTTGTTCGCAGCAGCGGCTTGAACGCGCCCACTGATCATCGTCCAACCAGAACTCGCCCGCCATCGCTCCCTTCACATCAACGGGGAGGTTGAATCACATCCAACTCGTCATGGGAATCCTGTTTATAGGTCCCCAGCCCTAGGTCGGTGCCTGTGTTCGCCACGCAATGCGGACGTTCCCTCACGACGAAGATCAGGAACGCATGGGTACGCTACGCCTTTGGCAAAGGGCGAGCAAGCCAATGCAGACCGGCAGCTGTTTCGACTCGCTCCACTAAGTCACGTATCGTGCAGAGCGGAACTCGAGAGACATTAGACTGGCGCGTCGAACGCGAGCCGCTCTGCCGATGTTTCCCTGTCATGGTTCGCCTCAGGCGAACGCACTCCTGAAACCGGGCCTCGCCAGAGCGCAACGTCCAGCTGTTGCAGCAGCATGCGCAGAATGCCTACGAAGGACAAAGACGTTGATGGGACCGAAGTAGGACCGAAAATTGACTTCCGGATTTTGTCGTTTCTAATCAACAAGTTGTGACGGAATATTGGCGGAGACGGAGGGATTCGAACTCAGGCCGCAACTGCCGGGTTTTAGGCAGCTCACCTCGTCCATTTTCCCTCCAGGTCCACGCCTGGGTCCACGTGGTGATTTCCCTTAGATCCTAAGACCAGGAGGCCAACGCGTCGGCACCATCACGATACGGGAAATGCCCCTTAAATGCAATCGGAAGGCACTTTGAGGCGGCTGCATCCATGCCGAAGGTTATCTTCGGCGATATGATGCCCGAAGTCAGACCTTTCGCTTTTTGCCCTCAAAGCCATCTTTCACATCGTCAATCCAGGCGATCAGCTCTCGCTCGCTCCATCGTGCCGCGAACGGCGAGATCTTATAGGGGCGAGGAAACCGCCCCTCTTTGATCATCCCGTAGATCATAGTCTTGCCGAGACCGGAGCGCCGGCAAACCTCGTCAAGCTTGACGAAGCGCTCGGGTCTGTCGCCTTCGGACATCACTTGCTTATCGAGCGGGACCGCGCGAACACGCGGTCGCCTTCGAGGAATGCCGCCAACATGGCAGGCACGAGCTCGGCAACGGGTTCGTCGCGCCCGTATGCGCTTGCGTACAACGCGGCGTAATCTTGCAGCGCCTGATGTAGATCGGGCGTGATCGTGATCGCCAACTTGATGGGCGTGCGATCCGGAAGCTTTGCAAGTTTCAGATCAGGCATATTGCGCTCCTAACCGCGCCAGGGCGCGAGAATGAGATCCTTGTGGATGACGAGCCGGACAGTCGCGCCTGGCCGGACAGTGATCGTTGGCTGGACGTTGAGGCTACGCGAGGTGAGCTGATCGCCGGCGCGGGAGGCATTCTGCTGCGTCGATTCCCGGAGCGCCTGGACTAGGTCGCTTTCGCCGGTGACCGTCAATTGCGAGCCAACCCCGAGCAGCGTCGATAGCCCCACGCCCTTGAGCAGCGCCCAAGTGTGGAAATCGACCTTGTCCTGCAGCCCCGAGTATCCGGCCGCATCGGTGGCCGGGACATTGTCGATCTGCAGCGAACTGCCGTCAGGCAACACGATCCGCTGCCAGACGATCAGGGCGCGCTTCTGCCCGAACGCCACGACGCTGTCGTAGCTGCCAATCAGGCGCGACCCCTGCGGAATGAGCAGGATGCGACCGGTCGGGCTGTCGAACACCCGGGAAGTCACCTGCGCGGTTACGAGACCGGGCAGGTCCGATCGTAGCCCCGTGATCAGGCTCGCCGAAATCACGCTGCCCGCCGACAACAGGTAAGGCGACGGCGCGGCCGTTAGAGCATGCGGATTGACGTTGCCCGACCGATCGAGTGCGCCGACAAACTGAGCCTTGCGGCCCTGCGCATTCGGGTCACGGTCTGGGTCGAGCGCCGGGCTGACGGATGGGGCCGGGCTCGGTGTCGGCGTCGGTGCGTCCGTCACTTCAGAAGCCGCAGGCGCGGGAGCGGGTGTCCGCCCCTGCACCAAGACGCCGGACTCCCGCGCGGCCTTTCGCTCGGCGAGATGATGTTCGCGCGCCTGTGCAGCCTCCTGAGCGTACGCGTCGCTCCCGGGCTCCGTCGCCATTCGGCGTTGGCTTTCGAGGATAGGACGACCAAGGTCGCCAGGCAGTGGCGGCCCGAGCCTCGGCACGTTACCGTAGGTCGACGGGAGCCCATTCAATGCATCGGTCGAAGGTCGATTGCTCGGCTCCGACAGCTCCTGCCGCTCCGCAACCGCGCTGAAGACGTGCGGCTTCAATGCAACCCAGGCAACCACCGTCAAGCTGACGGAGCCAAGCGCGGCTATGCCGACGATCACGCCACGTCGAAATCGAATGGCGCGGGCCGGCTTGGCCCGAATAGCCAGCGTCTCCGGATCGACCTTTGCAGCGGGTGCGGTGACGGCGTCGGTCACGACCGCTTGCCTTTCAGGTGTGCGCTGTCCGCCACCCGCTCGATGCGAACGATCTGCTGCTTCTTGGTGCCAAGCCGCAGCTCCGCCGCGTCGAAGATGCGATCGACGACGTAATATCGTCCGCGGACGCGGTAGTTGACCAATTCGGCTTCGCCGGCGGGGCCGACGACGAACAGCGGCGGCGCTTCACCGACCGTAAGGCTGGCGGGAAACTCGATGAAGGTCTGCTTCCCGTCGTCGAACGCGCGCAGCGGCCGCCAGGCAGGCCGGTCGCCGCTGACGGAGTAAGTGAAGTTGAGGCTGTCGACAGACAGCCCTTCGGCGATGGGTGCTGCCGCCGCGGTTGCCTCGGCGGCGCGGCGCAGAGCTATCAGCTGGTCGGCCGGATAGGTCCAAGACAATGCCGCCATCGCGGTGCGCGAGGTCGCGGCGAGCTGAAGATGGTAGCTCCGGCGATCGGTCGTAATGACTAGGTTCGTTGCCAGACCGGCCGCAAACGGCTTCACCAGAATGTGCGTCCGCTTTTCCGTGCCACTCCCGCTGGTCGTGTCGCCGATGACCCAGCGAACGGTGTCGCCGGCAGCAACCGAAATCAGGGTTTCGCCGGCCTGCAGCGCAACGTCGGTCACGGCTCCCGGCGCGGTATAAACCTGATAGATCGCTCCGTCGCTGAACGGATAGATCTGCACGGCATTCACGAACGCCTGCGCTGACGGCTCCAGCGTCGCCGCGTGATTGGCGATGGCCACCCGAGCAACGGCCGGGCTCACGTGATGTCGAGCATGAGAGCGATGGACCAGCGGCTTGGCCGCCGGCGGGTTGGCGGTCGTGGCGCTGCGTGTCGCGGGCTGCGGAGCAGCTACGGATTGAGCGAGCGCGGGACCGGCAGCCAAAGCCAACACGGATGCGGCAAGGAGGTTTTTCATGGGCGTATCTCCGGGGCGGGCTGCGTTGATGCAGCGAGGTTGGGATCGAGAGGCGAGCCGAGCGGCGCGTCGGGATGCGCTGCGCTATTTGAAGCCGGGTTCGCGGACGCCGACGGTGTCGGTGGATCGAGCTCACGGCTCCAGTCGACCGCGTCGACATAGACGCCTAGGGGATTCCTGCGCAGCGTGTCGGCGTCCGTCGGCGGCTTCAATACGACGGTGAGGATGGCGGTCCAGCGGGAGGAGCCCGATTGAACACCGCGCTCGTACGCGGTCTCGGTCCATTTGACCTGGAACGAACGATCGGACGCCCGGACTACGCTGGTGACCTGGATCGCGACCGTCCTTTCGCCGATCGCCGCGAAGGGATCGGCGCTGCGGGCATAGTCGCCGAGAAACTGGGCACCGCGCTTGGTCGTGAAATCGTAAGCCTCCAGCCAGTTCTGGCGCACCAGCACCGGGTCGAGTGAGCGGCCCCGGACGTGAGCGATGAACTGCGACAGGTGCCAGGCGATCTGCGGATCGGTCGGCCGGTAGCGGGATTCAGCCTCGGTGACGGCGCGTGCTTCGCCCAGTCGGTCGACTTCGACGACGTAGGGGGTGACGCGGCTTTGAACCGATTGCCAGACGACGCCTGCGGACAGGCAGCCGGTCAGCCCGAGGCATCCGAACGCCATCAGCCGCCAGTTGCGCGCCTGGACGCGCGCCGATCCGATCCGTTCGTCCCATAGCTGACCGGCGCGCTGGTAAGGCGTCTCTGGTTCGGGGGTTCGTCCGTAACGCTGGACGGCGCGTTTGAAGATCATCTGCTAGTCCCTTTCCTTGATGTCGGGGGCGGCGGAGGCGCCGCCGCGATCGCCTCGTTGGAGAGCGTGGACGGCGACCTGCCGGTGATGGCGCGCCGTCTGCTGATCGCGCATCGCCCGCGCCCATCCCGGCACGCGGTCGCCGCCGCCAGAAGGCATGTCGCCGCCACCTGTGCGGTTGAGCGCGTTCCAAGCGGCTGCGCGACCGCCAGAGGCCGCTTCGCGCAACCCCAGCGCGCCGGAGACGCGGTCGCGCGTCGCGTTGCCGGCGGCGCGTGCAACGCCGCCGAGTCCCGCGCGAACGGTCGGTGCAGCCGCTGTCTCTTTGCCAAGCGAGTAGGCGGTCGATGCGGCCGATCCCATCGCCGTGCCGGCGCGAACCGCGCCGATCGCCGCGCCGCCGAACGCGCCGGCCGCGCCGACGGCTGCGCCGCCAGCGAGCGCAGTGACACCTGCCGCGCCGACCGCCGTGCCGAGCGCCGCGCCGGCCCCGAGCTGCGGCGCTCCGGACACTAGGCCCGAGGCGATGCCGGGACCAAAGATGCCAAGCCCGAACAGGGTAAGCGCGCCGAGAGTCAGGCTCATTGCAGCGCCGAGATCGGGCTCCTGCCCCTGCATCGAGGCCGTGAAATCGGCGAAGAAATTGGAGCCGATTCCGACGATGACGGCGAGCACCATGACCTTGATGCCCGACGACACGACGTTGCCGAGCACGCGTTCGGCGAGGAAGCTGGTGCGATTCCACAGCGCGAACGGTACGAGGATGAAGCCGGCAAGCGTTGTCAGCTTGAACTCGACGATCGTCACGAACATCTGGATTGAGAGGACGAAGAAGGCGAGGATGATGATCGCCCAGGCGAACAGCAGCACGATGATCGTCACGAAGTTGGTGAAGAAGGCGACCGGCCCGGTCAGATCGCTGACCTGATTGAGGAGCGGCCAGGCTGCGGCAAAGCCAGTGCTCGCTACCCGTCCCGGCTTGAGCAGGTCCTCCGCCGTGAGCGTCCCGCCGCCGGCAGTGAGCCCGGCCTGTGCGAACGATCGGAAGATGATGTCGGCGAGCGTCG
>CAXSHP010000046.1:10895-17246 GCA_964236935.1 uncultured Sphingomonadaceae bacterium | reverse complement strand
AGCGGGTCCTTGGTTCGAGCCCAAGTGCGTCCACCAAACTCTCCAATAAAAACATAGGCTTACGGGTTTAGTTGAGTTGCGCGATCTGGTGCTTCTGTCGCTAGGTAGCGATCTAGGTAGCAGATCTTTTTTCGTCTTAGAGCGTGGCAGCGTTTGCGTCCTGGGATGATCCCTTGAAGGGCGCGACCTCGATCTCGCCCTCGCGCTTGCGGGCCTGTGCGATGTCGTAACTGTTCTGCATCCGCATCAGCGTGTCCATCGACACGCCAAACGCCTTCTCGATCCGCAACGCCATTTCAGACGAAAGCTGCGAATGCTCGTTGAGCAGCGTCGATAGTGTCGCGCGGGTGACGCCGAGCGCCTGAGCCGCCGCCGTCACCGACAGACCGAGCGGTTCGATGATCTCGGACTTCACAAAGCCGCCCGGATGCGCCGGGTTCTTCATGCGAATGCCTGCAATCGCGCTCATGCCCACCTCCTAGTGGTAATCCTCGTAATCGAGGTCGACGATCTCGATCTCGTCGCGGTCAATCCGAAATGTCATCCGCCAGTTCTTGGTAACGAACAGGCTCCACGTTCCCTTGCGGTCGCCGGTCAACATATGCGCCTTCCAGCTCGGCACGGTGCGCAGTTCCTTCTCGAGCTCCATGTCCTGGAGGAAGGAAACAATGCGCTGCACCTTGATGACGACAGCAGGCTGCAACCCGCTGGCGTCGCCATCCTCGATGAACCGCCGCAACCCTTTGTGGGTCACGTTCCTGATTTTCATGGTGCCAGATAGCCCCCTTGACCGTTCGGCGTCAAGTGACGCCATACAGGTTTTACGGCGAAAGTATAACTCCAAGTCTCGCAGCTCGTGACGCCGACGTTTGCTCAGCTTCCTCGCTTCGGTTTGCAGCTTGGCAGCGGCAAGGACCCATATCGGACATCCACGCCTCATATTCGGCTTCCCTGAACCAGCCGTTCGTTCATGCAAAGATTTCGCCGTCAGGTCGGGAGAACGGGTGGCTGCTTTGGCAGGAGCCGGGAGCCCGCGAGACAGCTTCCAAATCCGTCTAAGACTATGCAGCCGGGTGATCGGTGATTAGCGTTACGGCATGGGGTTAGGAAAGATCGGTATCGGCGGCGGGGTTGCTCGCCGTCCTGCGCTTCAAGGTCGGCACCTTCTCGATCTTGGGCGGGTGTGCGCTCATCGGGTTGACGAGAGCAGCGATTTCATGAGCCGATAACGCGATCCGATCAGCAGCGCCGCGCCACAGCCAGCTACAGCTGCAAGCCGAAACGCGGCCCGATCCATGTCATGGCGAGATAGAGCGCCACCGTCACCGCGCAACCGATGGCGAGGGAAGCCCAGAATGACACGCCATGCCGCACGGCGGCCGGGATCAGCAGGAACATGGGCAGGGACGGGAGCACCTACCAGAACGTCGCACCCGCATGGGCGGGCATGTTTTCGGCATCAGGTTTGTCATGCCACAGCCATACCATTCCTATCACGGAGATTAGCGGCAGCGACGCGATCATTGCTCCAAAGCCTGGATAACGTTCGCCAGCGTCGAAACGACGGCGATCAGCCCACCTGAGATGGCGGCCTTGAATGCGAGGTAGAGCATAACGTCGCAACGGTAAGTGGCGTCCGCTTATTTGGAAAGCGCTGCTTGAAGTGGACGGGGCGGAAACCATGTAGCGCGAGGGTCAGAGCGCTACGCGTTTCCTCGACCAGCCCACAAGTTGGTAAGCACGCTCCACGCTCGCCGAAGCCGCATCCCACGAATAATCCTCGCTCGCCTTCAAGGCTGCCGCCCCGATCGTCCGCCGCAGTTCGGGCGAAGCGATCAACGCCTCGATCATGGCGGCGAACTGCGCGGCATCTTGCGGCGGAGACAGGAAGCCGGTCCGGCTGTCGTCGATCAGCGCGCGAGCGCTCGGCACATCGGCGCTGACCACGGGCAGCCCCGAGGCCATCGCCTCGAGAACCACATTGCCGAACGTCTCGGTCGTGCTCGGGGTCAGCATGACGTCTACGCTCGCGATCGCCCGGGCGAGCTCGTCGCCGCGCAGATGGCCGGTGGCTACGACCCCTCTCAAGCCGCCGAACGCGCTCATCGCCGGCCCTGCCCCGACGAGCAGCGGTCGCACGGCCAAGCCGCGCCGCTGCAGCGCTTCGAGCGCCGCAACGAAGGTGGCGACCCCCTTCTCGAGGACCAGGCGGCCGAAGAACAGGACCAGGATCTCATCGTCTGCAATGCCCTGCGCGCGACGCCACCTGAAATCTCTTCTATCCGGGCGAAACAACGTGCGGTCGATGCCCCGGCTCCACACGCTGACGTGATCGTCGCCCCGGATCCGCTTCATCTCCGCAACCAGCCCCGGCGTCGGCGCGAGAACATGGTCGCTGCGCCGGTAGAAGCGGCGGAGGTGCGCTTCCACTGCCGGCCGCGCCCAACCAAGACCGTAGAATTCGAGATAGGTTTCAAAGCGCGTGTGGAGGCTGGCGACGATCGGGACGCCCAGCCGTTTCGCCAAAGTCTGCGCGCGTGTCCCCAAAATGTCGGGCGTCGAGACATGAATCAGATCGGGCGCGTAGCGCTCGACGTCCTGCCGGATCGCGCGCGGCAGCCCAAGGGCGAGCTGGAATTCGCCACGCACGGGAAGACGCACCGAGGCGACCGGGATGAGCGTGCCGGCCGGCTCGAACGCGGGCGTGTCCGTCACCGGCGAATAGACGCGGACGCTATGGCCGGCCTTTTCCTCGAGATAGCGCACCAAAATGTTGAGCGCTTGATTGGCACCTTCACGCAAGTAATTGTAGTTCCCGCAAAAGAGCGCGATCCGCATCACAGCCGACGAAAATTCAAGATGGCGTTGAGCAGGAATACCGCCAGCCCCGCGAAGACGGAAACCAGGACACGGGCGACGATATAGTTGATCGGCGTGAAGCGCAGGAAGGCGGCGTAGAGCGTCATCGTCACGAACAGACCGATGATCGCGTTGATCAGGAAATAGAAATATCCGTCCGCCACCCCCCGCGGGGTACCGCGAAAGATCCAGCTTCGCCCCAAGGCGTAATGCAGCGTGTTCGCCGCAATAAACCCCAGCGCCGCGGCCGCCAGCTTATGCCATCCGGCCAGGCGAACCAGCGCATAGAGCAGCACGAGATCGAAGGCGAAAGCGACGCAGCTGACCGCGGTGTTGCGTGCCAGCATCAGCGCGGCATCGCGCGACAGCAGCCGCCTTGCCCATCCGCCGAGCCGGCGGGGCTCCGCCTCGGCGCAGGAAACCACCGCCTTGGCTGAGGCGCTTTCCCTCATCTAGCGAATAGCCGCCAGCCGTGTCGCCGGCGCGGGCGGCTCGCCGAGGTCGCGCCCATCGATCCAATCGCGCCGCCGAGGCAATCGCGGTGTCAGAAACAGGAGCGGCAGCTTCAAGAACAGCAATTCCGAATGGATCAAAGCGTCTATCCCCCGCTCCCACCATCCCGGCTCGCGCTTGCCATGCTTGCGAAGCCAGTTTTCATAAGGAGCCCAGTGACTTGGCTCGTCCTTTTCGATGATGCAGAAAATCCTCACGAGCGTCTTGTCGCCACGGACCAGCGGATGGCGCAGCAGGATCTCGACCTGACGATAGCCGCGACGCTCGGTCAGCGCTATTACTCGACAAAGCCGCTCGAACAGTTCGTCGCGGGCGATCAAGGCATTGGTATCCAGATCGTCGATCGTCGATCGGAACATGATCTCGACGAACCTGTCGATGTGGCCGATGGCCCGGTCCACCGCGAATGGCATCGCGCCGCGCAATTCGAACCAGCGGCGGAACATCTCATAATGTTTGCGCTCATCGGCGCGATGCTTCTCGATCGCCGCAATCAGAGCGAGATCCTCCGGCGCCCGCGCCCGAACCGCCTCGAGCACCCGATCGATCGCCGTATAGCCGCGATGCTCGTTGTAAATGTAGATCGAACCGAGCAGATCGAGATAGCGACGGCGAAACCGATTGAACATATATGCGAGCCTCGGAATTGGCGGAACGTGGATAATCGTTGCCTAGCCGACCTGCTCCGTGTTGCGCCAATGAAAGCGTCCCGCAGCTGCGCTTGGGCAATCGTCGACATCATCATCAATGCGTGATGCCGTCTCGGGAGCGTAGAGCGCCTCCGTTCCACTGTTGTGTGATCAGGATCGCGAGCCCATCGCCCTCCCCCGAGCCATTTCCTCGCTGCGTCTCGCCTTAGCGCAATGCAGGCTTCCAGGACGAGAGAGCCGCCACCCATGCCAGGCCCAGACCCCAGCCTGACAGGACGTCACTGGGCCAATGGACGCCGAGCATGATCCGGCTCAATCCAATGGCGAGGATGAAAATGGCGGCCAGAAGCTGCCCGCCCCGACCGATGTTCAGCGCCAGGATGATGGCAAGGCAGGTCATCATCGTTCCCGCGCTGTGCGAACTGGGAAAGCTCGCCGAACGTACGGCGACCAAGTGTTGCGCGAGCGAGGGCCGTTCACGGGCAATGAGAGCCTTGGCGACTTCCTCGACTATGCGACCACCTCCGACCGTCGCTACGAGCCAGATGGCTGATGCGACATGGCGTCGATACAAAAGCAGCCCGACGCCAGCCAGCGCGACGGGTATCATCACCGCGGCTCCTCCCAGTTGGGAAAGGAAGGCAATCGCGGGTACGAGCGCGTTGCCGGGTCGCATGCGCATTGCGAGGTCGACCTGCGCGTCCAGCACGCCATCCAGCTTCCAAATTCCCAGACCGGCGGCAAACAGCATCGCTCCCGCAACGATCCAGTACGGAGCCAGCGTATCATGCTGCGGGTTGCCGGCGCGCGGCTCCCTTTCGGCATCGACGGAATGGGGGTGTTTCTCCATGACTGCTTCACGGAACCTCATGAATGGACATCAGCCCGCATAGTGCGCCACGGTCGCGCAAACACTATCACCAGCATCGGCAGCAGCGTCAGTACCAAGGGCGCACCGATCGCAAGGCCGAAGATGATCGCGGTCGCCAGCGGCCTTTGCAGCCCCGAGCCTCGCCCGATACCCAGCGCAAGCGGCGCGAGCGTCAGGATCGCGATCAACGCGGACATGACGATGGGCCGCAGGCGCGCCATGCCCGCATGAAGCAAGGCGGCGGAGCCGATCGGCGCGCCGGGCGGCAGCTCGGCGAGATAGAAGATCGCCAGCTCGGTGATCATCCCGATCACCATCGTCAGCCCCATCAACGCCGAAATATCCAGCTCCGTGCCCGTTAGCCACAGGCCGAAGAACACCGCGGTGGTCGACAGCAGCACGGTGGACAGCACCGCCGCGGTGAACGACCATGTCTCGAACAGCAGCGTCAGCAGCAGCGCGGACAGCAGCAACGACGCGTCGAACACCGTGGTCAGATCGGTGAACGATGGTTGTTGTTGGGCGTAGAGACCGCCATAATCGACGCGCACCCCGGCCGGCAGATGCAAGCCGGCGACCGCCGCCTTCACATCGCGAACGCCGGTGCCGAGATCCTTGCCCTCCAGCCGGGCGGTGACCGGGATAAACGGCGCAAGATCCTCGCGCGTGATCTGGCGCTGCCCGGCGACGATGCCGACCGAGGCGATCGCGCGAAGCGCAACGGACCGCCCGTCCGCCGAGCGCACCGTCAGCGCCCCGATCTCGGACGCCCGGCGTCGCAGGTCCTGTGGCAGGCGCACGCGCACATCGACCACCTGTTCATCCGCCAGGATCTGCGTGGCGACGGTTCCGCCGATCTGCGTCTCGACCTGCTTCGCGACCAGATCCGGATCGAGCCCGGCCAGCGATGCCGCCGCGCGATCGACCTTGATGACGATCGCATCGCCCGCCACGCGCAGGCCGCTGGCGACTTCCACGATCCCGGGAATCCTGCCCATCGTCTCAACCACCTTGCCGGCCGACTCCGCGAGTTGTTCCTGATTGTCGCCGAACAGCTTGACCTCGATCGGCTGCGGCACGGCGGTCAGGTCGCCGATCAGATCCTCCATCAACTGCGCGGTCTCGACTTCAAGGCCCGGTACCCGTTCCCCGATCTTCGCGCGGATTTCGGCCATCACTTCTTCGATGCCGCGGCGCGAACCGTTGTTGAGACGGACGAAGAAATCGCCCTCGTCCGCTTCGGTCAGGCCGCCCCCAAGCTGCACACCGGTGCGACGCGAATAGCTCGTTACCTCGGGTGTTTGCTGGATGATCTTCTCTACCTGACGCAACAGTTTATCGGTGTCGGTAAGCGCCGCGCCCGGCTTCGCCTTATAGTCGAGGATGAAGCCCCCCTCGTCCATCACCGGCATGAAGCCGGATTGGAGATTGATCCAGGCGAAACCGCCGACGACGAGC
>CAXSHP010000046.1:0-10885 GCA_964236935.1 uncultured Sphingomonadaceae bacterium | reverse complement strand
ACCCCCGCGACCATTCCCGGCCGCGCAAAGGCACGCGTCGCGACGCGGCGATAGCGCTCGGTCATCGGATCGGTGAACTTCCCGGCCTTGTCCGCCGCCTGCGCGTCCTTCACCGTCAGCCAGTGCTCGGCGACGATCGGCAGCACGAACCGCGCGTACAGCAGAGACACCGCCAGCGCCGCAACCATCGTGATCGCCAGCGCCTTGAAGAACCCGCCGGTCACCCCCGAAATGAAGGCGAGCGGCACGAACACCACGATCGTCGCGATCGTCGAGCCGAGCAGCGGCCGCGCCATTTCGCGCGCAGCCTCGAGCATCGACGGCCGTTCGCGCGCGTCGTGATCTGCCTCCTGCAGGCGGCGCATGAGATGTTCGAGCATCACCACGGCATCGTCGACCACCAGCCCAACTGCCGCCGCCATGCCGCCCAGCGTCATCATGTTGAAGCTGAGGTGCAGCGCATAGAGCACCAAGCAGGTCGCCGCGAGCACGGCGGGCAGCAAGGCCGCGGTGATCACCATCAGGCGCCAGCTGCGCAGAAACAGGAACAGCACCAGCCCGGCGAGCACCGCGCCGAGCAGAATCGCGTCGCGCACCGCGTTGGCGGCACCGGTCACCAGCTCCGACTGATCGTAGAAGAAGCTGAGCCTGACATCGTCGGGCACGCCCGCGTCCTTCAGCCGCGCCTCGACCTCGGCGACCAACGCCACCGCGTCGGCGCTCGGCGTCTGGCGGATGTTGACCAGCACGGCATCGGTGCCGTTTGAGGTGACCTTGGTCCATGCCGGCGCGGGCGCGCGGCGGATTGTCGCGACCTGGCCGAGCGTGGCGATGCCCGCGCCGGTTGCACCTGCCGCGCCCGATTTGATCGGCACGGCCGCGATATCGGCCTCGCTCGAGAGGCGATCCTCCACCAGCGCGAGATACAGCCGGTGACGATCCTCGATCTTTCCGACGGCAGCGACGCTGTTGGCGGCGCCCAGCGCCGCCGTCACGTCGGTCATCGTCAGGCCGAGCGCCTGCAACCGCGCAGGATCGACCTCGACCTCGATCTCCGGGCTCGCCCCGCCGAGCACGTCGACACTGGCCACGCCGGGCACCGTCGAGAGGACGGGGCGCAATTTCAGTTGCGCGACCTGCGCGAGCGCCACGCCGTCGCGCTTCGACGAGGTGAGCGAGATGCCCAGCACCGGGAAGATCGTCGGATCCGAGCGACGCACGCTGAAGCGCGTGCCGGCCGGCAGATCGGGCAAAATCGTCGCCAGCGCGCCCTGCGTGGCGTTGGTCGCGGCGACCATGTCGTCGCCCCAGGCGAAACTGAGCGCGACTTCGGCAGCGCCCCGGCTGGTAGTCGAGCGAATCTGGGTGACGCCCGGGATTTCGCGCAACGCGATCTCCGCGGGGCCGGTAATGCCCGCCGCCATCTGCTCGGCATCGCGCTCGCCCGCATCGATCGACACTACGACGCGCGGATAATCGATGTGGGGGAACAACGTGACCGGAAGGCGCATCGCGGCGACCAGGCCGGCGAGCGTGACAAGGAAAACGCTCAGCCAGATCGAGCGCGCATGGCGCTGCATCCGATCCTTCATCGGGCGGCCCCGGCGTCGACGACCTTCATGCCGTCCTCAAGCGCCGTGCCGCCCTCTATGACCACCTTGTCCCCGAGGTTCAGGCCCTTGAGAATTTGGATGCGATCGCCCGAGGAGTTGCCCGGCGTGACATCGGTCGCTTTGGCGACACCGCCCTTGACCACGAAAACGTAGCTTTTGCCGCCATTGTCCAGCAACGCCGCGTAGGGAACCGATACGCCGGTCGAACTCGCGCCCAAGGATAGCGTCGCGCGCAGCGGTTCGCCCGCACCGATGCCCGCATCCGCCGGAACCCTGGCGTAGACCGAAGCAAGGCGCGTGGCCGGGTCGATCTGCGGATCGACGCCGACCACGGCCACGCTTGCCTCATGGCTGCCATCCACCATCGAAATCCCGATCCGCTGGCCGGGGTGTACGCGTTGCGCGATCCCCGGATCGACGCCGACGCGCGCGCGGATGTCGCTCACCGCACCGATCGTCGCGATCGTCGCGCCTGCCGCGATCTGGTCGCCCGGCTTGACGGTCAGGCCCTCCACCGTGCCCGACCTGGGCGCGCGCACCATCGCCACGCCGCCACGGATGCCGAGGTTGCGACTGGTCGCCCTAGCGGTGGCGAGCGCGCCGCGCGCGGTCTCCACATCGGCGTTGCTGACGAGCCCGTCCGCGCGCATGCGCACCGCGCGTTGATACGCCGCGCCGGCGATGGCGAGATCGCTCGCATACTTGGCAATCTCGATGCGGGTGGCGGGGCTGGGGCGCAGCGTCACCACGACCTGGCCAGAACCGACCGAGGTGCCCGTCGGCGCATCGACCGACGCGACGATCGCTTCGGCCGGGGCGATGATCGTGCGGGCGCCGTCCGGCCCCGCCTCCGTCGTGCCGTATATCAATATGTCGTCGCTCGACGATCCCATCGTCGCCTTCGCGGTGCGTACCTGCGCGGTCGGGGACTTCTTTTCGTTATCGGCGGCGGCACCGCAAGCCGCGAGCAGGAGCAGCGGGATGAGCGGAAGATACGCCTTCATTTGGTCCATCCTTCACGGGGGCCGCCCGACAGCAATTCGAGCGCGATGGTCTGTTCCGCAATCTGCTGGTCGAGCTGGAGCAGCATCAGCTTGCGGTCGCGCAGCGCCTGAAGCGCGGTGTCGGCGGTGACGGACGCGAGATCGCCGCGATTCGCCGCGCGCTCGGTCGCGGCGGCATAGCGCTCGACTCCGGGCAATTGCTCAGCCAGTTCGGCACGCTGGCGCAACAGCATCGTCACGCCGGCAACGGCCGCTTCGATCTCGGCGCGGGTCTGGAACAGCCGCGCGTCATATTCGGCCCGGACCTGCTCGCGTGTCGCCCGGGCGATGGCGATGCCGCCGCGATTGCGGTTCCATAGCGGCAGGGTGAAGCCCAATTGCGGCCCGAACGTCTTGTTGTCCGCCGTATCGCGCGCAAAAGCTCCGGTCAGCGACAGGGTCGGGAACTGATCGAGCACCGCCTTGTGCAAACCGGCTTCCGCCACGCCGTAACCTGCCCGCAGCGCCTGCAGATCGAGGCGACGGTCGAATGCTTGCGCGGTCAGGATAGCGGCGGATGGCGGCGCGACCGGCATCTCGGACGGCGCCAGCGCGAGCCTGATTTCGGGTGGCAGGCCGAGCAGCTTGTTAAGATCGGCCCGCGCGGCGGCAAGATCGCTCTCAGCCACGCGCGTTTTGGTGGTAATATCGAGCAGTGCCTGTCGCCGCGTGTCGAGATCGCTCGCGGCAATATCGCCGCGTCCGGCGGCGCGCGCGACGGCGGCGAACAGCCGTTGGGCGGAGGCCGCGCTGACGCGCGCGATATCCAGCTGCGCCGTCAACGCCAGCACGCGCGCGCCCTGCAACCGCGCCTGCCCCGCGACCTGCCATTCGGCCCAGGCGAGGTCGAGCCGGACCTGCCGCTTCGATGCCTCACCCGCCGCCCGCGTGACGCGAGCGGTGCGCAGCAGGTTGAAATCCTGGCTGAGCTGCGCCGCATAGCCGTTGAATATGTCCGGCCCGGCCAGCAATTTGTCGAAACCGCCCTGGAAGGTCGGATCGGGCAGCAGCCGCGCCGAGAATAGCTGCGCCTCGGCGACGCCCGCCTTCAGACGCTGGGCCTTGAGATCGGGATTCTCCAGCACCGCGATTACCGCCAGCGCGTTGGGCGAGAGCGGCACCGACAGATCGATCACCTGTGGCGTCAGATATGGACGGTCGATCTTCTGTGCATCGGCCGACAGGATCGCGACGGCGGGTGCGGCGAGCACATCCGACGGCGCGCGCAGCGGCGAGGGCGTATAGCTCGCGCAACCGGCCAGCAGGCTCGCCGCGATGATCGGGTACGGAAAACGGCGCGTCATCGCGGCTTCCTGGGCAAGGTGACTATGGAGGTCGCTCCGGGCTCCTCCTCGGGAAGGGATACGATGCCGCCATGCGTCCGTACGACGACGGCGCTGAGGCTGAGCTCATACCCCGTCATTGGACTACGGCCACCCCGCGGATCAAACACATAACACGTCCGCAGTATTCCTCTGCAATTCCGATGCCGCGATCGCTCGCGGTGAGGACGATCATACCATTGCAATCGGCACGCGATACGGCAATGTCGTGCTCCGCGCGGCGGTGGAAGGCATTGAACCGCAGGTTCACCCCCGCCCGCGCCATCACTTATGGTTGCCGTGGAGCTGGATGCCGCAATGTCGACAGTCAGGACGGATCCTGAGTCCTTGGCCGACAGCTGATTCCTGTCGGCTCGCTCGGTGATGAGCGCGAAGATCGATCGCCTATACGGACGACGGTTTCGGATGGACCGTCGCCACATGGTCGGAAATGGCAGCAATAACGCCATCGGCATGAGCACGAACTAGCACCCGCATTTACCAACTGCCGGACCGGATCGTCCACGAACCCACAGCCATTGTCGGGCAATTGCAGCAACCACGTGAGTGATGCCAATTCGGCAATTGCGGCATATTGATTGTGAATTCAGATCAATGGAACTGCCCTGCAGCGATGTTCGCGCTGACGTGCGAAACGGCACTTTCGAAAGCCAGACGGCTTGGCATCACGCAAGGGCACTTTCGCGTCAACTCGGCGCTTCGGAATCAATCGTTCCTGATCGGATTGTTGGGCTGCGGCTATCAATACCGCGACGCGAACGAACTGTACGACGGCCAAGCAACGCGTATTTTCGCCAAGCTGCGCATGAAGATGCAGCGAGGTACGGGCTACCGGCACCTTCTATAAATTATCGGGTGAGGAACAATTATGCGGCACACCGCACTTCCGCCGGAAACAAACGAGAGCAAATCGTCTTCGTCGCGAAAGGCGAATTTGATCGGCTGCCGAGCGCTGCTTGCGTCGAGTTGCGCCGCACTTTCGCTGGCCGCGGCGTCTCCCCCGGCATATGCGCAGGTTCAATCGAATTCTGACAAATCGATGGCTGACTCGCAGGACATCGGCGAAATTATCGTTACAGCGCGGAAACAGAGCGAAACCATTCAGAATATTCCGGCCTCAGTCGCGTCGATTGGCGCGACCGAACTGGCTAGAGCCCATGTGACGCGCATCGATGACCTCGGCAACATCGTATCAAACGTCAATATCACGACGCGCGCCGACCAGACGCCCGACGTGGTCCTGCGCGGCGTCGGCACCTTTGGCAGCACCAACGGGACCGGCGTCGGATTCTACAGCGATGACGTCCAACTCTATGATGGTCAGACGGTGCAGCCTTTCGACCTCGACCGGATCGAGGTTCTCAAAGGGCCGCAAGGCACGCTCTATGGCGGAAACAATATCGGGGGCGCCATAAAATACGTGACCAAGCTTCCCGGCGATCGCTTCGAAGGACTGGCTTCCGCGGAATATGGCAGCTACGGTAATCAATTGTACACCGCCGCCCTATCAGGACCACTCGATGAGCATGCGGGGCTACGCGTTAGTGCTTATGACAGCTTCAACGGCGGCTATATTCGTGGTGTAAGTCAAGGTAACCGCAAGCTTGATCGTGGCAAGGAATATGGTGGCCGGGTTACGCTTCAGCTGAAGAACGAGGACACGAGCGCCGTCCTGTATGTCAACGCCGATCGATTGCGGACAGGCGCGTCGAGCCTTTATTATCGGCCGGATACGACGAAATCCTACTCGCTTGATGTCGAAAATGGCACGCGCACCTCACTCGATCGCGATCTCTATTCGGTAAATCTCAGCGTCGAGCACCGCCTGGGCGACGGCTTCGCGATCAATTCGATCAGCTCCTACTTTCATTCGAAAGAGGAGGCGGTCGCCGACATCGATAAATCAAGATTTGCCTTCCTTATCGGCTTCCAGCGCTTCAACCGTAACGTCTGGAGCCAGGAACTGCGGCTTTCGAAGAGCACGGGAAACCTCCGATTTGTCATCGGCGCCTTTGCGCAAGGCAATGAATATAGTACATTGCAGGACAATCTTGCCTTCAATGCGGGGCCACCACCTGCGGCCGGCACGGTCGACCCGGAGTTTGGCGATCCTAATTATGACCGACAGACGACGCTGGTCAAAAGTCGGCAGCGTGAATTCGCGCTGTTTGGTAATTTCCAATATGACTTGGGCAAGCTGACCGCCGAGCTTGGTCTGCGCGGCGACTATAATCGAGTTCGCACGACCGACGAGTTGTTCGGCCTCTCCAACGCGGTGAAATCGACTCAATTCTTGCCGAAGCTGTCATTGTCTTACCATTTCACCGACAAGGCGATGCTTTACGGTCTCGTTTCACGCGGCTATCAGGCGGCGGGAAATACCGAGAACTTCGATGCCAACAACCAGCCGTTCCTGCTGCGGTTCACGCCTGAAACCGTGTGGAACTACGAGGCCGGGCTGAAACTCACGTTGCCGCACCGCGCGCGCTTGAATGTTGCCGCCTTCTATCTGGATTATCGCAACCGCCTGTTCCCGTCGTTCCAATTCCAGGGGGCGCAGTTCGTGCAGACTACGACCAACATCGGCGGATCGAACAACTACGGAATTGAGGCCGATTTGGCGATTCCGATCGTCAAGGGGCTGGTGCTCAACCTGAGCGGGGGCATCACCGAAGCCAAATGGCGGAGTATCATCGTGGGCGATCCGGACCATCCCATTCCGGTATTGGATGGGACGGGTAATCCGGTGATCGACGAAAACGGCGATCCGGTAACGACTCCCTCACTTGTCAATCTGAAAGGCCGCACCGCACCTTTCACGCCTGCCTATCAGGGGACAGCTTCGCTCGATTGGACGCACTCAATCAGCAACGACTGGACGTTCGGCTTCCGGGGCAGTGTCACCGCGATCGGGCGTCAATATTGGGACGTTACGGATAATTTCAAACAGCGGCCCTACCAGCTGGTTAACTTGGGCGTTCGTCTGGAATACAAGATGCTGACGTTGGCGGCCAATGTCTTCAACGTGTTCGATGTCCGGTATAATACGACATTCATCAGCGCTGCCGAAGTCGGTGCGCCCAGGAACGTGGCGGGTATTGGTCGTCCACGGCTAGCCAATGTGTCAGTGGGCATCAAATTCTAAACCCGTAGCATACGAAAGTAGAGGATAGTGCCTTTGCCAGCGTTCAGGGTCAGTCTCGCCATCTTCGCGCTGGTCAATATTGTCGGAGGTGCGCCTCAGGCGATGGCCCAGCCGCCTTACGCGATCACCGCACGACTCAAGGGGCCGGATAGCCGCTGGGATCTCATGGCGGCCGATACTGCATCGCGACGACTCCTGCTGGCGCGGGTCGGCGGCGTGACGTCGATCGACCTCACCAGCGACATCGTCACCGATACGCTTGTCGCAATTAAAGTGGCGCATGGCGCTACCCCGATCCCGCGAAGCACGCTTGCCGTGGCGACAAGCGAGACGACCAACTCGCTGGTCTGGTTTGAGGGCGCCACTGGAAAGCGGGTCGGCACGACTCCGGTCGGAGAAGAGCCCGACGGCGTGATCTACGACCCGACGACCCGAAAGATCCTCTCACTTAATGCGCACGACCTGACAATCGTCGATCCGCTTACCCGAAAAGCAGTCGGTCACATGCCTCTCCCGGGCGAACCCGAGTTCGGTGCAGTGGATGACCGGGGCAATCTTTATGAAAATATTCGTGACCAGAACCGCATCGCGGTCGTCGACTTGCGCAAGCGGAAAATTACGCGGTCGATTTCCTTGAAGGGGTGCAAAGAGCCGACAGGCATCGCCTATGACAAAGCATCCGGCCTGATTATCTCTGTTTGCGGTAGCGGCCTCGCCAAAATCATGAACGCGGCGACGGGCCGCGAAATCGCGAGCATCCCGGTCGGCGAGGGAGCCGATGCCGTCATTCTCGACGAACGACGCCGCACCGTCTTCATTCCCAGTGGTCATAGCGGAACGCTGAGCATAATTTTGCTTGTCGACCCGCGCCATCCAGCCCTCGTGCAGGTTTTGCCGACGAAAATCGGGACAAGAACCGGTGCCGTCGACCCCGCGACCGGCATGGTTTATCTGCCTTCGGCCGAGTTTGCGCCACCGAGCCCAGGCGTAGATTGGCCGGGCGTGGTCCCTGGAACAATGAGCATATTGGTCGTCGCGCGGGGACGCAGCGCCGCAGGCGGCGTGAACGCCCGCAGCGGGCTATGACGCTAAGCGCGGGGTTTGGTCCGAGGCGTCCTGAAGCTGAATCGAACCCTGCGCCGACGCCCGGCGAAATAAGAGTCCAGGTTAACAATGGCCGACGCGACGGCCACCACGATCGGGAGACCGACAATCGATAATTCAGTGTCAGGCCTGACGCGCTTCCCCGTCGAGCGCGCATGCCAGCGCCTGCGGCTTGGACATCCCGTCCTCTCGCTCGGAATTCGTTACGCGCGTACATCCGATATCGTGCGGATGGCGGCGACGGCGGGTTATGGCGTCGTGTGGATCGACCTCGAACATAGCAGCATGAGCGTCGATTGCGCATCGGCGATCGCCGCGACCGCAACCGATATCGGCGTCGAAGCCTGGGTGCGGGTGCCCGAGCAGGAATATGGCATGATCGGTCGCTTGCTCGATTGCGGCGCTACGGGTGTCATCTTTCCCAAGGTCGAGGATGCCGCGCAGGCGACACGGCTGGCATCGGCGTGCCGGTTTCCGCCGCACGGTCAGCGCTCGTCTCTCGCCCGCCTGCCTCAATATGGCTTTGCGACGTTACCGGCGACCGACCTGACGACGCGGGCCAATACCGATATGGCAGTCCAGATCCTGATCGAATCGCGCAAGGGGATCGAGAATATCGATGCGATCGCCGCCGTCGATGGCGTGGACATCATCGCTATCGGGACAAACGATCTGACGGCTGAACTCGGTCGCCCCGGCGATGTGTCGAATCCCGAATTTGAGAATGCGTGCAAGGCGGTGACCGCTGCCTGTGTGCGGCATAGCAAGATTGCGGCTGTCGGCGGCGTCGCGGATGCAGCGCATTTCACGCACCTGCTCGCCAGTGGTTTCGCGCCGCTGATCTTTGCCGGCATCGATACCGACATCATGGCGACGGGCCTCGCCGCCCGCGCCGCAGACTGGCGCGTGCGCCTCGCCGCCGCCTAGCAACCAACAGAATTTGGAAAGACGAACCTTGGCCGAATATGAAGAACCCTTGGTCTCGGAACCCATCCGGCCGCTGGCTGCGGTCGAACGACCGGCGTTCAAGGTGCCGGTCGGTGCGTGTGACGCTCACATGCACGTTTTCGGTCCCGAGGAAATCTACCCGCGCGTGCCGCACCCGCATTATACCTTGCCGTTCGGTGATGTCGGCCATTTCCAGGCGATGATGACCATCTTGAACCTCGATCGGTTCGTCATTGTTCAGCCCAGCTTCTACGGTACCGACAATCGCTGCATGCTCGATGCGCTCGAACGCGTCGGCGATGTGGCGCGGGGCGTCGTCAATATCGAACCCGATTTTCTGGATGCCGAGCTCGGCCGCTTTCATGCGCTCGGCGTACGCGCCGTCAGGCTCGACCTGTTCAAAAGATCGGCATGGCCACTGGCCGATATCCAGGCGTTCGTCACGACGATGGCAGCAAAGGTCGCGCCGCTCGGCTGGCATCTGCAATTCTATGCCCCTGGTTATATCGTGCGCGACCTGATCGGCTTTCTCGCCGGGCTCGAGATCGACTTCTGCATCGATCACATGGGTTACATGCTGGCCGAGGACGGGCTTACCGCAAGCGATTTCGACAAGCTGCTCGACTTGACGACGCATGGCCGCTGCTGGCTTAAACTCAGCGGGCCATATCGTATCGCCAAGAAAGCCGGATATGCGGCGGTGGAGAGCGTGGCCAGGGCGATCGTGACGGCCGCGCCCGACAAGACGATCTGGGGATCGGACTGGCCGCACATTCCCGGTTCGGGCCGCGACACCGGCGAGCTGTTGAATCTGCTACAGTCCTGGGCACCTGATGAAACGGTCCGCAATCGGATCCTGGCTGACAACCCCGCCCGTCTGTTTGGGTTTTGATGCAGAGAGATACGAATTCATGACAACGGCTGCGACCTCTCATCCGCGCAGCGTCCGGGTGGCGCTGCTCGCGTTCCTGATCATCATGGTCGACGGCTATGACACCTTGCTGGTGTCTTTCGTCGCACCGTTGCTGACGAAGGAGTGGGGGCTGAAACCGACCGACCTCGGTGCGATTTTCGCGTCGGGCTATTTTGGCGCCATGATCGGCGCGATCGGAATAGGGACGCTCGCGGACCGGTTCGGGCGGAAACGCACCTTGATCGGCGCGCTGCTGCTTGCCGCGGCCGCAACACTCAGCTGTGCGCTGGTGAGCGATAAGTCGACGCTGATGCTGTTGCGGCTCATTGCCGGTATCGGCCTGGGCGGCGCTCTTCCCGCGCTTAGCTCGCTGACCGCGGAACATAGCGCTCCCGAGCGTCGCCACGGCACCGTCACGCTGATGTATATCGGCTATCCACTCGGCGCCGTCGTGGGCGGTGCTTTGACGGCCGCATTCCTCCAGCATGGCTGGCGAGCCGTCTTCGTGGCCGCCGGCCTCGCCTGCTTCGCGTCCGCGATGCTCGCGACCCGACTCCCTGAATCGCTGGTGCGCGGCACAGCGAATGTGCCGCGTCCGGTTGGGGCCCGTCGCCGGATGACGCTGTTGGCGCCGTTCGGCGAAGGACGGCTCGGGGCGGGGCTGGCGCTCGCGCTGGGTTTGTTCAGCATGCTGCTGGTCACCTACTTCCTGATCAGCTGGTCGCCCGCGCTCATCGTCGCGCGTGGCGGCGACAACAAGATCGCGGCCCTTAGCG
>CAXSHP010000045.1:16824-17296 GCA_964236935.1 uncultured Sphingomonadaceae bacterium | reverse complement strand
ACATCGTCTCGCCCGCCTGGTCCTCGATCTCGACATGCGGCGCCCTCGCGCCGGGGGCGGCGCTCTCGACATATTCGAGCAAGGTGGATTCGGGCGCCGCCTCGCCGTCGCTCAAGATGGCTGCGGACCGATAGATCGTCCCGAATTGGAGGCCGTGCGAGAATACGCTCGCGCGCTGGTTCGGCACGGCGGCGGCGATCCGGTCGCGCACCAGCTTGCCTTCGTCGGTCTCGATCATCGCCAGTTCGGAGGGATCGGGCATGAACCAGCCCGTCTCCTTGACCGCCTCGGTGTTGCGCAGCGTCTGCGCGACATTGGCCAAGGCGACGGGCTTGCGTTCGGCCTCGTAGCTGTCGAGCAGCGCATCGCCCGCTCCATGGCGCAATACGGCGATCAGCTTCCACCCCAGATTATGCGCATCCTGAATGCCGCTGTTCATTCCATAGCCGCCATGCGGCGGGAAACGATGCGC
>CAXSHP010000045.1:8086-16814 GCA_964236935.1 uncultured Sphingomonadaceae bacterium | reverse complement strand
GGCGAGGAACGCCCGGCCTACCCGCCAACGCTTCGCGACCGCCGCCTCGTGCCGCCAGGCCGCAACGCTGATCAGCTCGATCGCGACATCGGCGCCCGCGCCTTGCCGGATCATCGCGGTGCAGCGTGCCTCGTCATAATGATCGACGCTTTTGCCTTCTTCGCCTTCGGGCGTGAAAATCCAGCGATTGGGATGAGCCACCGGATAAAAGGCGCCGCGCACGTCGGCATTCATCGTCCACCACAATTGATAGGGCCGACCGGCGCGAAGCGCTTCGAAATCCGCCGATTCGAAGTAGATGTTGAGCGATTCCCCCCACGGCTCGGAATTGCCCTCCTCGCCTATCGCAAGCGACGTCCGGACCGTGCTGCGCGCACCGTCGGCGCCAACCACGAACCTGGCGCGAATCTCGCGCTCCCCGCCGTCATCGGTCTGGAGCGCCACCGTGACCCCCGACGCCCCCTGCGAAAGACCGATGGCACGCGTACCGAAATGCACCGCGGCGCCGCTTCGTTCGAGGATTTCCTCGGCAAGCAGATGCTCGATTTTGTCCTGCGAAATGAAGATGGGCGTTTCGGGAGAGTGCTTCGCATATTCGTCCCACAGTTCCCGCTCGCTCTCGGCGAACATCACGCGTCCGAGCTCGAGCCCGGTCATGCGCGTCAGCCAGACGAATCCCAGGCACTGGGCCCGCGGCAGCCCCCGCCGGACGACCTCGTCGCTGATGCCCCATTGGCGGAACGCTTCCATCGTCCGCGAAAACACGCCATTGGCCTTGGGATGAAGCGACGGGGTCTTGCGCCGCTCGACGACGGCGACGGAAATCCCGGCGATGGTCAGCTGGAGGGCAAGCGAAAGGCCCACCGGACCCGCTCCCACGACCAATACGTCGACGTCAGCCGGCATCCCCGCGCCATTCGGCAGCGCCTCCGCGGCATGGTCGCCGGGCTTGGGCTTCCGGCGCGAGGTGCTCCCGCTCACCGCGCGTGATCCCGCTTCGTTTCCTGGACTTGGGTGAGCGACACCGGACACGACGCCGCCGTCGCTGCCCGGCGCACGCGTTTCGCCCGGCAGCGTTTCACGCTTCTCGCGATCGTCACGACTTCAGTCCTGCGCGATACCGGCGAGCCGCGGCTCGGTCTCCAGCAGCTTCTCGACGACGGCCATCGTCTGCTCGGCGACCGACCCCATCAACGGCATGGTGCGCTCGATGATCGCGTCGCCCGCGCGCTCCGGCGAGCCGGCGTCGAATGGCGGCTTGGGGTCGTATTCCATGCCGAGCTGCACGATTTTCGCAATATCGTCGTCGAACAGTTCGGCGAGCAGCGTCAGACCGAAATCGATGCCCGCCGTCACCCCGCCGCCGGTGATCCTGTTCCTGTCCCTGACCACGCGTTCCGCGACCGGCTCGGCGCCGAACAGCCGGAGCAGCGGACGTGCCGCCCAGTGCGAAGCCGCCCGATAGCCGATCAGCAGGCCGGCGGCGCCCAGGATGATCGATCCGGTGCACACCGAGGTCACATATTTGGCGCGCGCCCCGCGATCCGCGAGGAAATCGAGATAGGCCCGATCCGCCATCACCTGGACCTGCCCCGGACCGCCCGGGACGAACAGCACGTCGAGTTCCTTCGGAGCGTCCTCGAGCGAAACGGCGGCCCGCATCTCGACACCGGTATCGGTCAGAAAGGGATCGGTGTTCTTCGAGATCAGGATCGTTTCGGTCGGCCCGGTGAGAACGGTATGCGGACCGATCAGGTCGAGCATCGTCAGGCCGGGAAAAACAAGCATTCCGACCAGCGGACGAGGCTTGCCCGTCATCTCGGGTCCCGGCGCCATCACGTCCCACATAGCCTGCATATCGATCACTCCGGCCCACAACTCGCATCTGTCCAAACGCGGTACGACAGTGGGCCAGGCAATCTTTCGCCCGGTCACCCCCGCCGATCACGGGCCGCCGTCCCTCGCATCTGTTCGAATATCGCTCGACCGACGGGCAACGCGCCGTCGCGGATCTAATCCGCCCACATTGACGCGTCAACGTCGATATGCGCGCTGCCCGACCGTGAGGGCTTATGGTGGCGGTGCTGGAGTCGTTTTCCATCGGATTGAATCATCGTCATCCCGCGAAATGACGACCAGGGGTTCAACCTGAATGAAACCGCCTCTAGCGGAGCCAAGCGCGCGCTTCCGCCTCGCTCGTGAAGATTTTCGTGTGGTCGGCGGGGGCTGCCCGCTTCGCCTGCATCTGCTGCAGCGCGCCGCCCGATATCAGCGTTGCCACCCGCCGCCATCCGCCGACGCGGGCCAGCGTGTCCTGGAACCGCACGACGATTTCCTTTTGCTGGATCGGAAAATCCCTGACGTCCACGAGCAGGCCGAGTTCCTCGATCGCCAGCTGCGATCGGGCGATCTCGTCCAGCCGGCTGGCGAGCGCCGCTTCGAACGCGTCGAATCGGACCTCGTCCCAGAAACCGACAAGTCGCACCGCAACCAATTTCTCGAGCCGGTCGAACATCACCGTCGAGCTGAATGCGCTATCTGACATCACCATCCGGCGGAACTGCGGTTGTTGCAGCCGTCATCTACAACGATGCCGCGTCAGGCGCCAGCCGCCTCTATCGGAGGGACTGCGGAAGTGATCACGGCTCGCGCGCGCCGCTCAGCTTCACCTTCGGAAAGATGCCCGGCTTCGCCTTGCCTTCCATGCGATCTCCATCGCTGGTCACTTCGAACTTCAAAGTCATCTTCATCGGCTTGGTCACGGTCTGCGACCAGCGCAGCACATTGCCTTCGATGGTCGGGTCGAGAAAAGGAACCGTCTCCGCCCCCTGCGTCGCGGTGCCGGCCACGCCCTCAGGCGACATCGACCCGGCGCCTGGCGCACGGCCCGGCGACGGTGAGCGGCGACGCGCCGACCTCGATGCCGTCGACGCTGATCATCGAGCCTGCCGGCGTCGTCGAGATCGCGAGCCGAACCTTCTGCTTGCCGATCGGCGCGTCGATCTCGATATTCCAGATGCCGTCGAACTGACTGCTCATATACGCCTCCGATTGATAATGCTTGGTTGGGTTGGCAGGCCGTCGGCGCTCGACGACCGGCCGGACAGGACAGGTGCGTCGCGGGGCGGGGCGCGCCGGCCTAGGACAGCATTCTGGATTGAACGATGAGCTTTTGCAGCAGCGCGACCAATTGTCCGCGGTCCTTGGTCGAAAAGGGTTCGAGCAACACCTGCTCGCGCTCGAATGCCGTGACGATCGCCTCGTCGTGCAGCGCCCGGCCCGCGGGGGTCAACGTGACCGACTGATAATTGCTGTGCCTCGCGCTTTGCTCGACCTGGATCAGGCCGCGCTCGGTGAAGCCTTTCAGCACCCGGCTGACCGCGGCCCGGTCGAGGCCCACCAGCTGGGAAATGCGCGCGCCGGTCACCTCGGGCTCGATCGCAATCGTGGACAGGACCTTCCAGTCGGTCGATCCCAAGCCGTGGCGGCGACGAAAGATGATCGATCCGCTGGTCGTGATGCGATTGGCGAGGATCGTGATCAGCACCGGCACCGAGCGCTGGAGATCGAGCGTCGCCGGCGGCGTCGGCTCGGCCTCGACGACGGCATTGCTGGCCCTTTTCATAGCTTCGCCATAGCTTGATCATTCTCCGAGTGGTGATCGGCCGCAGCCTGCGATGCGATCCCGCGTGATCCATCACTGCCCGTTCGAAGTCCGACGGGCAACTGCCGGACGCAAGCCCCCCATGACCGTCCGCACGCGACGCCATCACGCCCGTTCGCCGAGCAGCCGGAGCATGTTGCCCCCCATGACGGCGCCGACCTCGTCCGCATTCATGCCGCGCGCGAGCAACGCGCCGGCGAGGCGCGGCCACTCGGCATAACCCGTCATGACCGGCCGGTACGTATAGTCCATGTCGGTCCCGATGCCGACATGATCGATGCCCAGTCGCTCCACCATGTCGCAGATCGTGTCGAGATAGTCTTCGAAACTGTTCTGATTGAAGCCGGCCGGAACGGCGCCGAGCATCCCGCCGCTTTCGACGACGCAGCGAGCGGCGGCCAAATCGACCAACCTCGGATGATCTTGCCCGGCGCGTCTCAGATTGGAATGGGACATGATGACCGGCCGGGTCGCCACGGCGAAAACGTCGTTGCACGTGGCGCTGCTGGCATGGGCCAGATCGACCAGGATGCCGGCCGACTCCATGGCGGCGACGATCTCCGCCCCGAGGGGGGTGAGGCCGCCGTGCGACGCCGGCTCGGTCTGCGTGTCGCCGATCCTGTTGACGTGATAATGGATGATCGTGATCGCCCGCACGCCGCCCACGCGGGCTTCGGCGATCCGGTCGAGCCGGTCCTCGATGAAATCGCCGCCTTCGATCGAGAGCATGGCGGCGATGGCGCCGTCGCGCCGTGCCGCACGAACGCCGGCGGCATCGGTCACCGTCCGGATATCGCTGTGCGCGCCGATTTCGGCGAACACCTGGAGCTGCCGCCGATGATCGCGATATGCCTCGCCTGGCGCGAATTCCCGCGCCGCGCGCAGCCCGCGATCCGATCGTTCGAGCAGGATATGATCCGCCACCGTGGCAAACATCACCGCCGCAACCCCGCCGGACCGCATCTCGCCGAGCGAGCGTTCGACGAAGGGCGCACCCATTTCCGCCGCAAGCGCGGTGCCCGAGCTCTCTTTGGCAAGGAAGAAGCGGCCGGGATGCGCATGCATATCCACCGTCGGCGTCGCCGCCACGAAGGCGCGGCCGGCCGCATCGATTTCCTCCCACTCGGGCTGGCGACGCGGCTCGTCCGGCGATGGCGGCGGTGGATATTCTCCGTCGAGGCAGGCGGTGCACATAAGCTCGCTTATTCCGCCAGTGCGGCTGCCGCACCATCCTGGAATTCGGCATCGCCGACATCGCCGGGCCGGTCGGTGATCTGCTGATAGAGATGCTGCACGGCCGCGAGATCCTGAACGACGAGGCCGAGCGACTTGTACACGGTGATTTCCGCATCATCGCGCCTGCCCGCCGCCGCGCCGCTCAACACGGCGCCGATCTCGGCGACGATATGGTCAGCGCCGATATGGCCGCCCGCGAGCGCCAGGAGATATTCGGCGGCCTGCTTGCGCGCCGCGCGTTCGCTGTCGACGAAGTATCTCGCACGCTTGACGAGCGGCGAATCGACCTCGGTCGGGCCGGGTATGCTCGACCCGACCAGATTGATATGCGCGCCCGCGCTGATCCAGTCCCCCTTGACGATCGGTTCGGGCGCACTGGTCACGGTGCATAACACGTCGCTGCTCCGCGCGAGTTCTTTCGCGCTCGCGACCGCGCGGACATCGACGCCCAGCCGCTCCGACTGCTCGGCGCAGAACAGCGCCACACGTTCGCTCGATCGGCCCCAGACGCCGATCGACTCGTAACGCCGGACGCAGGTCAGCGCCGACAGATGAGCCCGCGCCTGTGTCCCGCAGCCGAAGATCCCCAAGCGGCGCGCATCGGCCCGCGCCAGCGCTTCCGTGGCGACGGCCGTTGCCGATGCGGTGCGGATGGCAGTGATCGCCTCCGCATCGGCCACGCATATCGGAACGCCACGATCGCTTTCGAACAGCGCGACCAGCCCCTGATGCCGCTGCCGGCTGCCGCCGTCGCCGCCCGGAAACACCGCGACCAGCTTGGCGCCGAAAAACCCCGTGCCGCTCAGACGGCCCGGCATCACGCCGAAGAAGCGATCAGGCCCGACCTCGACGACGCTGCGCAGCGGCTGAACCACCGTGTCGCCGGCAAACTGTATCATCGCCTGACGGATGACTGGAATGCATTCGTCGAACGGCAGGAGCCGCTCGACCTCCCCGGCCCTTACCACCCGCATGCATTCCCCCGGTCTGAACCTAACGCGATTTTCCTGAATTCAGACTGCTATGCCTATGTTGACTTGTCAATGTCGCTGCATGTGGCGAAGCTCTTGTCGAAAGGCGGCGCCCGCCATGCGGGGAACTGCTGCGGCCGACGAGCGACGCGCACGCCGGCGATCCGTTTCCGGAGGATCTCGACGATAAATCCGCCGGCACGGGAAGAGACGCGCCGCGGCCGCTTAATTCTCGATTTCGACGACGGCTTCGATCTCGACGAGGAAATCGTCCAGACCCAGCGACGTCACGCCGAACAACGCCGTGGCCGTCACCGGCCACTCGTCGCCGAATACGGTGGCGCCCGCCCCGGCGACGATCGGAAATTGATCGGGTTTGTAGTCGACGACGTAGATCGTCAATTTGGCGATGTCCTTGGGCGCGGCATTGATTGCCGGCAGGGCATCGCGGACATTCGCGAAGCATTGCTCGCACTGCGCCTTCAGATCGCCTTTGCCGATCAGATCGCCATTTTTCGCGAAGGCCACCTGGCCGGCGATGAACGCGATCTTGCTGGTCGGCGCCATCACGGTGACGTGCACGTGCTGCGCCCCGAGCGGCTCGAACAACGCCGGCGGATTGATCTTCTGCATGATTTCTCCTTTTTTCGGGCTTGCGGCCCGGGTTGGTCCGAATCGACGAATCAATTCGTTGTCTGGGCTCCGCCGCGTTTGGTGGCCGCGTCCTCCGCGATGAATTTGTCGATGGTCTTTTGCGCGGCGGACTGGGACGCCGCCTGGAAGGTCTCGACGTTCTCGCCGAGCCAATGCAGCGAGGCCATTCGAGCGGCGTTGCGCTGGGTGAAGGCCGGCAGGACATATTCGGCGAAGAGCTTGAAAGAACGCTTTATCGCGTCATGGTTCGCCCACGGATGATGGAAATAAAGAATGCAGCCGAAGCCGCCCGATTGCTCCCAGAAACGTTCGAGGGCCGCGACGGCGTCGTCGGGCGTCCCGATCGCGCCCATCCCGTTTTCGTTGATGAAGTCGGGGCTGGCCATGCCCAGCGAGACCGGGCCCGCGGCGTTGATGTGACGCGTGTAGTCGGCCCATTCGTCGAACCCGTAGGTCACGTCGCGAAGCGCCTGCTCGCGGGTCTCCGCGATGTGAAAAGGCGCCACCAGACGATAGTCGCGGCGATCGACGGCGCCGCCCCGCGCCGCGGCCTCCCGTTCGGCGATATCCCAATTCGAGCCGAGCGATCCGAAGCCCATCTGGCTGGCCGCAGCGACGCCGAGCAGGCCCAGCCCATGGCGCCCGGCCAATTTCCCCCCCGACGGCGTCACGGCGCTGGCGACCGCGATATGCGGCCGCGGCTGCGAATAGGGCCGCATCTGGAGGCGCGCATTGACGACCTGGAACCACTCGCACTCGTAGGTGACGGTTTCGCCGTCGAGCAGCCGCAAGATGACGTCGAGCGATTCGACCATCCGATCGCGCTGCTTGTCCGACGGAATGCCGAACATCGACGCATCGGAGGGAAGCAATCCGGGTCCGAAGCCGAACATCGCCCGACCGCGCGCCTGGTGATCGAGCTGCACCACCCGATCGGCCACGGCGAGCGGATGATGGTAGGGCAATGAGATGACCCCGGTCCCCAGCTTGATCCGGCGCGTGCGCGGGATCGCACCGGCGATGAACAGTTCGGGGGAGGCCACCAGCTCCGAGCCGCCGGAGTGGTGCTCGCCGATCCAGGCTTCGTGAAAGCCGAGCCGGTCGAGGTGCTCGACCACCTCATATTCCCACTCGATCGCCATCGTCGGGTCGACATGCCGACGGCAGAACGGCGGAATGAACGCGCCGATCCTCAGCTCGTGCCTGCCGATAGGGTTCACGCCGGCCTGATAGTCCATCGGTGTCTCCGTGGTGATGTAAGCTGTCGCCCGCCTTTATCATAACTTATAGCGGCAATTGACATTGACATGTCAATGTCTTTCGGGAGTGATTCGAATTAAGCGTCGGCCTGGGCGGCGGCAATGCACGGCTTGCTGCGGGGCCCTTGCCGAGGCACAGACGCGCGATGCTTCAGACCCAAGCCTCTTCCTTCGCGCAACTCGTCGCGGCCGAGCGCAAGGCGCTGGCGCTGCTCGACGCCATCGAGACCGCCGGCCTCATCGCGCCCGGCCGGACCGAGCTCGAGATCGAACGCGACATCTTCACGATCGCTGCCCGCGATTTCGGGGTCGACGAGCACTGGCACGACCGCGTCGTCCGCGCCGGCCCGAACACGCTGCTCGTCGCCGGCGAGAAAGCCGCCGACCGCACGATCGAAGACGACGATCTCGTTTTCCTCGACCTCGGTCCCGTTTTCGGCGCGTGGGAGGCCGACGTCGGCCGCAGCTATGCCGTCGGCAGCGACCCGGCGAAGCACCGGCTGTGCGCCGATTTGCCGATCGTGTTCGACGCGGTGAAGGCGCGATTCGACGCGGATCCCGACATCACCGGCGCGACGCTCTACGCAGCGGCTCTCGACGAGGCGCAACGTCGCGGCTGGATCTTCGGCGGCAGGATCGCCGGCCACCTCGTCGGCGAGTTCCCGTGCGCGCGCAGCCCCGGCGCCCAGGATCCCCGCCGGATCAGCCCTGCCAACGCGACGCGGATGCGCGACCCCGACGCCGCGGGCAATCCGCGCCATTGGATCCTCGAGATCCATCTCCTGTCGCCCGATCGCAGCTTCGGCGGCTTCTACGAGCGCCTGCTCGAAAGCCCGCCCGGCTGAGGCCGGACGCGCGCCGCGCTGCGCCTTCGCGCCTGTCCCGGCGCCATGGCGCCCGGCGTCACTTCGCGCGCAGGCGATCGAGAAAAGCGGCAGTCTGAC
>CAXSHP010000045.1:4412-8076 GCA_964236935.1 uncultured Sphingomonadaceae bacterium | reverse complement strand
GATCATGGTCGCCGCTTCAGCCACCCTGCCTGCGGTTTCGTAGGCTGCCAAGGCGGTTCGGTCGACGGTCGCGATTGCGCCGACGATGTCGAGAGAGCGCGCAGCCGCGTCGTCGATTGCGCGGCTGATCGAGGCAGTTGACGAGGTCTGTTCGACCACCGACAGCGAGATCTTCGAGTTCAAGCCGTCCATATGTTCGACGGTCGCCTTAATCTCTTGGATCGCCTCCACGGCGGTTCGCGTCGCGCCCTGCACCGCTCCGATCTGGAGCTTGATATCGTCCGTAAGGCGCGCGGTATTGGCCGCCAGTTGCTTGACCTCGTGAGCGACGACGCCGAATCCCTGACCGCCTTCACCTGCCCGTGCCGCCTCGATCGTCGCGTTGAGCGCGAGAAGGTTCGTTTGCGCGGCGATGCCGTCGATCAGCCCGATCGCGCGGCCGATCTCGATCGTCTTCAGCGACAAGCTCTCGACCTCACCGCCCACCTCGATCGCGCGCGCCACTCCGTGCGCCGATGCCGCGGTGGCCAGCGTCACCTGCGCTCCGATCTGCTGCGCGGCGGCAAGCAGCGACATCGTCGATGGTGCCACGACCGCCATGTCGCTCGTCGCGGCCGTCGCGGCGCCAGCCGCGGCCTGGGCGCTTCGCCGGGTCTCGCTCGTGGCGGACTCGACGTTGAGCGCTGCCGTCTCCAGCTGGCTGGCGGCAAGGATCAACGCGTCGATCACCTTGAGAACATCGGCTTCCAGCTCTTCGGCCGTGGTGACGAGGAGCGCGCGTTCCCGCCCCTCCGCCGCGCGGCGTTCCTCGGACGCGCGGGCGTTGAGCGCGGAATTGTCGGCATTGACCCGGTCGACCGTCGCTTGAAGATCGCGCTGCGCGCGCGCGGCCCCGTCGACCACGCTTTGCTGCAGCACGCGCCGCTCCTCCATCGTCGCGCGGAACACCGTCATCGCCCGAGAGATCGTGCCGACCTCATTTTGATAATCGGCAAACGGAATGTCGTGATCGGTCCGCCCTTCTTTCAGATGGGTGACGACCTCGGCCAGACTCAGGATCTGCGATGCGACGCGGCGGGCGACGTAGACCGACGTTCCGAACGCCGCGAGAAGCAGGATCGCCGCGACCAGCAGATTGCCGAAGAGTCGTTGGTAGAAACTTGCTATGCGCGCCGCGAGCAAGCGGTCGAGCTCTCGTGCCGACGCGTTCCAGAAGCGGTCGCCTTCGATAAGCAGATCCGAGCGAGCGCGTGCGATTTCGCTCGGCTCGGCGACCGCAGAGGAACGATCGATTGCCTCGGCGAAGCGCTCCTGCGCAGCGTTCAGCCGGGCCAGTGGCACACGCAGCGCCAGGCGGACGCGACCTTCGCCATTGCTCGCGGCGGAAGCTTCCGCCGACGTTCGAATGGCGTTGAAGGTGGTCATCATGCGTTCGCGAGCCGCCAACAGGGCTCCCGCGTGCAAGGGATCGCCGTCGGCATTCCGCAGGGCGGCACGTTCCGTGTCGCCGATATCGACGATCGATTGCGGCAGCTTCAACAACACCAGGTCCATCGCGTAATAGCTGTCGAGATCGGGGTCGAGGATGAGATTGGAGGCGTCGCCGACCCGCGTGATGAGGCTCCGGATCGCTGCGGTGCGCTCGGCGAACGTGGTGCCGGGGCGTCGCGTTACCGAGGCAAATGCGTCGTGCGTCCGCCGTATTCCCATGTCCTCGCCATACCGACGCCATACGTCGTCGAGGCGGTCGCGATCCGCCGACGTCGGCATGCCGACGTCGGCCGTGTGAACGAGCGCCGGCCATGCGGCCTGCAGATAGCGGACACCCTCTCGTTCCTTCACGGCGAAGTGGATGTCTTTTGTCGACTGGGCGACGAACAAGAAGGCGAGCAGCCCGACCGGGAGCAGCATCAGCCCGATGGTCGCCGAAAGCGTCCGCACGAGGGACCATGAGCGGGGGTTCAGTTTAACGGGCATTGCGGTCGACTCTTAGGGTAAACCGCTGTGAAAACGGTTAATGGGCGACGGTATCGCTCTTCAGCCCCATTCGATCGACGTCGCGATCCTGGAATACGGCATGAGTCACCGAACACATTCAAAAGCTGGCTCGATGATTGATGTTGATGCAGCCGCCGAGTAAACCCGCTGAAACGATGGCAACTGTGCGCGAGTATCTCGATGACGGCGAGGACCAGTCCTGACGAGCCGACCGGCGTCTCGCGCCGCAGAGTGCTGGCCGCGGGCGCTGCCGTCGCCGCGCTGTCCGCGGTGCCGGTCTACGATACGGATGCGGCAACGGCGCCACCCGGCGTGACGATGCCGCTCACGCTGAAGGTCAACGGCGAGACGCACGCGCTCGACCTCGATCCGCGCACCACTTTGCTCGACGCGCTGCGCGAGCACCTCCATCTTACCGGCACCAAGAAGGGCTGCGACCATGGCCAGTGCGGCGCCTGCACGGTGATCGTCGAGGGCACGCGGATCAACGCCTGCCTCAGCCTCGCGCTTCAGCACGACGGCGATGCCGTGACCACGATCGAGGGACTTGGCACGCCCGACCGGCTCCACCCGATGCAGGCCGCGTTCGTCAAGCACGACGGCTATCAATGCGGCTATTGCACCCCGGGCCAAATCTGCTCGGCGGTCGCGGTGCTCGAGGAGATGCGCGCGGGCATTCCCAGCCATGTCCAGGCCGACATCACCCGCGCGCCCGGCTTCACCACGATCGAGATGCGCGAACGGATGAGCGGCAATATCTGCCGGTGCGGCGCTTACTCGAACATCGCCGAGGCCATGGCGGATGTCGCGGGAAGCGCGACATGAGGAGCTTTACCTACGAACGCGCGCGGAACCCGGCGGAGGCCGCGGCGATGGTCGCGCGCACGCCCGGGGCCAAATTCCTCGCGGGGGGGACCAACCTGCTCGACCTGATGAAGCTGGAGATCGAGACACCGACCCACCTGGTCGATATCCAGGACCTCGGGCTCGATCGGATCGAACAGGTGCCCGCCGGCGGGCTGCGCATCGGCGCCTTCGTCACCAACACCGCGCTCGCCGCCGACGAGCGCGTCCGTCGCGATTACGGCGTGCTCACGCGCGCGATCGTCGCGGGCGCCTCGGGTCAGCTGCGCAACAAGGCGACCACCGCCGGCAACCTGCTCCAACGGACGCGCTGCCCTTATTTCTACGACACCGGCCAGCCGTGCAACAAGCGCAAGCCGGGTTCGGGCTGCGCCGCGATCGGCGGCTATTCGCGTCAGCTCGGTGTGATCGGGACGTCGGACGCGTGCATCGCCACCTATCCCGGCGACATGGCGGTCGCGCTGCGCGTGCTCGACGCGAAGATCGAGACCGTGGACGGCGGCGGCCGGACGCGGGCGATCCCGATCGCCGACTTCCACCGGCTGTGGGAGACCACCCCGCAGGTCGAGACGGCGCTCGAGCCCGGCGAACTCATCACCGCGGTGACGCTGCCCAAGCCGCTCGGCGGCAAGCATTTCTACCGGAAGGTCCGCGATCGCGCATCCTATGCCTTCGCGCTGGTGTCGGTCGCGGCGGTGATCCGCGAGGATGGCACCGGCCGGGTCGGGTTCGGCGGCGTCGCGCCCAAGCCCTGGCGGGACGAGACGGCGGAGGCGCTGCTGCCGCAGGGCGCGCCGGCGGG
>CAXSHP010000045.1:0-4402 GCA_964236935.1 uncultured Sphingomonadaceae bacterium | reverse complement strand
GTCGCGGCGCGCGCCTTCGCCGGCGCGCGGCCGACCGCGGACAATGCCTTCAAGCTGCCGCTGGCCGAGCGCGCGCTCGCGTCCGTGCTCGCTTTAGCCAAGGCCTGAGCCGATGAAGTTCGACACGCCCGCCGGCACCAACGCGATCGACCAGCTCAAGGTGATCGGCCAGCCCGTCGATCGGATCGACGGCCCCGCCAAGGCCAGCGGCACGGCGCGTTATGCCTATGAGCGGCACGACATGGTCGCCGATCCCGCTTATGGCTACATCGTCGGCAGCGCGATCGCGAACGGGCATGTGACCCGGATCGATACCGCCGCGGCGCGCGCCGCGCCCGGCGTGCTGGCGATCGTCACCCACGAGGATGCGGGCGCGCTGACCAAGGGCGAGTTCAACACCGCAACGCTGCTCGGCGGCCCCAAGATCGAGCATTATCACCAGGCGCTCGCGCTGGTCGTCGCCGATACCTTCGAACAGGCGCGCGCCGCCGCCGCGCTGGTTCGCATCGATTATGCGCGTGAGACGGGACGCTATGATCTCGCGGCAGCGCTGAAGGACGCGCCGCTCACAGGTGACAGCTCGGGCGAGGGGTCCTCCGCCCCGCCGATCGAGCGGGTCGGCACGTTCGAGGCGGCATTCGCCGCGGCGCCGATCACGGTGGACGCGATCTACACCACCCCCGATCAGAGCCATGCGATGATGGAGCCGCACGCCACCACCGCAGCCTGGCAGGGCGACCGGCTGACGCTTTACACTTCGAACCAGATGATCGCCTGGAGCAAAGGCGACGTCGCCAGGACGCTCGGTATTCCCAAGCAGAATGTCCGGCTCGATTCGCCTTACGTCGGGGGTGGCTTCGGCGGCAAATTGTTCGTCCGCGCCGACGCGATCCTCGCCGCGCTCGGCGCGAAAGCGGCACAGCGTCCGGTCAAGGTCACGCTGCCCCGCCCGTTCATCTTCAACAACACGACGCATCGCCCGGCCACCATCCAGCGCATCCGCCTCGGCGCGAACCGCGACGGCCGGCTGACCGCGATCGCGCACGAGAGCGGATCGGGCGACCTGCCCGGCGGCGGTCCCGAGACCGCGGTGTCCCAGACCAAGCTGCTCTATGCGGGCGCCAACCGGCTGACCGCGATGCGGCTGGCGGTGCTCGACCTGCCCGAGGGCAATGCGATGCGCGCGCCCGGCGAGGCGCCCGGGCTGATGGCGCTCGAGATCGCGATGGACGAGCTGGCGGAGAAGCTGGGCATGGATCCCGTCGAGCTTCGGATAATCAACGACACCCAGGTCGATCCCGCCAATCCGCAGCGACCCTTCTCGCAGCGCCACCTGATCGAATGCCTGCGCATCGGCGTCGACCGCTTCGGCTGGTCGCGCCGCGATCCCCGCCCGAGCCAGATGCGCGACGGCGGCTGGCTGGTCGGCCTGGGCATGGCGGCCGGATTCCGCAACAACCTGCTCATGGCATCCGCGGCGAAGGTCGGCGTCGGCGCCGATGGCGGCATCCTCGTGTGGACCGACATGACCGACATCGGCACCGGCACCTATACGATCATCGCCCAGACCGCGGCGGAGACGATGGGCGTGCCGCTCGAGCGGGTGCGGGTGGTGCTGGGCGACTCCGATCACCCCGCCTCCGCCGGCTCCGGAGGGCAATGGGGCGCCAACAATTCGACCGCGGGCGTCTATGCCGCGTGCATGAAGCTGCGCGAGGCGGTGGCACGGCAGCTGGGCATCGACCCGGCCGCCGCCGTCTTCGCCGACGGCCAGGTCCGCGCCGGCAATCGCAGCATCGACCTGCAGGATGCGGCGGGCTTGGTCGCCGAAGACCGGATCGAATATGGCGACCTCGCCAAGACCTATCAGCAGTCGACGTTCGCGGCGCATTTCTGCGAGGTCGGGGTGGACGCCTGGACCGGCGAGATCCGCCTCCGCCGGATGTTGGCGGTGTGCGACGCCGGGCGCATCCTGAACCCCAAGACGGCGCGCAGCCAGGTGATCGGCGCGATGACGATGGGTGTGGGCGCCGCGCTGATGGAGGAACTGGTCGTCGACAGAAGGTTCGGCTTCTTCGTCAATCACGATCTGGCGGGCTACGAGGTGCCGGTCCACGCCGACATTCCGCACCAGGAAGTGATCTTCCTCGATTATCCCGACGACAAATCCTCGCCGATGAAGGCGAAGGGGGTCGGCGAACTCGGACTGTGTGGCGTCGGCGCCGCGATCGCCAACGCAGTCTACAATGCCACCGGGGTCCGCGTCCGCGACTATCCGATCACCCTCGACAAGCATCTGGCGAAGCTCCCGACCGTCGCTTGAGCGCCACGTCGTGCAACCGTTCGATCGCAGAGGAGACGCAGCGTGGACCGTGTCACCGGAGGGATCCGGCGCCGGCGTGCCGCTCCTCGCGAACCGCCGGCGGATCTTGCCGGCGCGCCTCTCGTGCCCCCGGAAGACGGCCCTTCCCCGAACAGCGCGCGGCGGCTAGGTCCGCCCGATGACGCGCGAACTCAGATGCGATCTGGCGATCGTCGGCGGAGGATTGGCCAGCGGGCTGATCGCGCTGGCGCTGGCCAAGACGCGGCCGGAGCTGCGCGTGCTGATCGTCGAGGCGGGCGACGACCTCGGCGGCAATCACATCTGGTCGTTCTTCGCGAGCGATATCGCCGACGCGGACCGCGCGCTGGTGATGCCGCTCGTCGATCAGGCGTGGGACGACTATGACGTCGCCTTCCCCGGCCATCGGCGGACGATCGCGACGGCCTATCATTCGATCCGCTCGGAGACGCTCGACGCGGCGGTGCGCGCGGCGCTGCCGGCCGACGCGATCCTGACCGGACGGCCGGCGGCCACCGTCCAGCGCGAAGCGGTGACGCTGGCGGACGGCATGCGGATCGCGGCGACGGGGGTGATCGACGCGCGCGGCGCCGGCGATGCCGCGGCGCTCGAGCTGGGCTGGCAGAAGTTCGTCGGGCGCGAGCTGCGGCTGCACGGCCCGCACGGCGTGCGGCGCCCGGTGGTGATGGACGCGACGGTCGCGCAGCGCGACGGCTATCGCTTCGTCTATCTGCTGCCGTTCGGGCGCGAACGGCTGTTCGTCGAGGATACTTATTACAGCGACACGCCCGAGGTGGACCAGCCCGCGCTCAGCGCGCGGATCGACGATTATGTCGCGTCGCGGGGCTGGCGGATCGCCGAGACGCTGCGCGAGGAGACCGGCGCGCTGGCGGTCGTGCTCGGCGGCGACTTCGAACGCTATTGGGGCCGAGACGGCGTTGCCAAGGCCGGGGCGCGCGCCGGCCTGTTCCATCCGACCACGTGCTTCTCGCTGCCCGATGCGGTGCGCACCGCGCGCTTCGTCGCGGGGCTGCGCGATCTTTCCGGGCAGGCGCTGCATGCCGCGCTGTATCGCTATGCCCGCGCGCGGTGGCGCGAGCGCGGGTTTTATCGGCTGCTCGATCGCCTGCTGTTCCGCGCGGCCGAACCGGACGGGCGCTGGCGTGTGCTCGAGCGCTTCTATCGCCTCGACGCGGGGCTGATCGGCCGATTCTACGCGGCGCGCTCGCGCTTTGGCGACAAGCTGCGTATCCTGATCGGCAAGCCGCCGGTTCCGATCGGGCGCGCGATCGCGGCGATGAGGGAATGACGGTGGCGAGCGCGGCGGTGATCGGGGCAGGTTTCGGCGGGCTCGCGCTCGCGATCCGGCTGCGTTCGGCAGGGATCGAAACGACCCTGATCGAGGCGCGCGACAAGCCCGGCGGGCGCGCCTATGCATGGCAGCGCGACGGCTTCGTCTTCGACGCGGGGCCGACGGTGATCACCGATCCCGATTGCCTCAAGGAGCTGTGGCGGCTGTCGGGGCGCGACATCGCCGACGACGTCGCGCTGATGCCGGTCAGCCCGTTCTATCGGCTCAACTGGCCCGACGGGACCAATTTCGACTATTCGAACGACGATCCCGCCTTGATGCGCCAGATCGCCGCGCTCGATCCGGCCGACGTCGCCGGCTATCGCGAATTCCTGCGTTATTCCGAAGGGGTCTATCGCGAGGGCTATGAGAAGCTCGGCCACGTCGCCTTCCTCGATTTCGCGTCGATGGTGAAGGCGGCGCCCGCGCTGGCCCGATATCAGGCGTGGCGCTCGGTCTATTCGATCGTGTCGTCCTATGTGCACAACGAGAAGCTGCGCGAGGCGCTGTCGTTCCACACGCTGCTGGTCGGCGGCAACCCGATGACGACCAGCGCGATCTATGCGCTGATCCACAAGCTGGAGAAGGACGGCGGCGTCTGGTTCGCGATGGGCGGGACCAACAAGCTCATCGCGGGCATGGTGACGCATTTCGAGCGGCTGGGCGGCGTGCTGCGGCTGAACGACGCGGCGACCGACATCGCGACGCTT